>JBBEEL010000133.1:0-10651 GCA_040880785.1 Akkermansiaceae bacterium
TTTTCCTCCTTCACCTCGACCCGGGCCTCGTTGATGGTCGCGACGAGGCGGAAGGCCACGTTGAGCGGCTGGTCTTGCGGCGGGCGCTCGTTGACCTGCTCAATGCGGTCATACCACGAGGCGACTTCGCGCTCCTGCTCCCAATCCGCCATTTTTTTCTGCACGTGACCGAGATCGGTGATCACGCTCATGAACTCGGGGTAGGGGAGTTTCTTTTTGTAAAAGGCGTAGGCGATGTAGTTCCAGAACTCGAGGATGTCGCCGGGCGGCATCGGCCAGAGTTCGAGCGGCTCGTAGGTGGTGATTTCCCAGCGCGGCGTGATGCGGACCATGTCGTGGTCGTGGAGTTCGCCCTCAATCACGTAGCGGCGGTAGCGTTTTTCAATTTTGGTGACGAAATCCGCCTCTTTGTCGTCGAGCTCGCGGCCGAGTTTCTCCTCGATGATGTCGAGAACCGGGGTGTCGTCGAACTCGTTGGGGGATTCCGGCAGGTCCTCGCCGCGGTGCATGCGCTCCATCATGGTGGCATACTGGCAGGCCCCGGCGATCATCTCATCCTCGGCGGTGCAGGAGCCAAACCAGCGGTTGCCTTGCAGGCGCAGGCTGGTGCGGAAAATGCCGGTCTCGTCCTCAACCCGGCCTTGAATGAACAGGTGATTACCAAAAATCTGGGTCACCGCTCCATCTTTTTGGAGCATTTCCCCTCTTTTCCGGGATTCCTCCGGAAAGCTGTTGAGGAAGTTAAGCGTCGCTCTATCTGGATTCATCGCGTCTGGAATAGGAAAAAATGAGCCGGATTCATCTCGCAAAGCAGCTTGCCATGCGACGCAATGCCGGGACGCGAGGCTAGGCCATAACCGTAGGGGGACGCAATAAAAACCTTAGGCTTGAATCCAACAATGGTGAAACCTAACGAAAATCACCACGTATAAGAAGCCTTTGATGAAGCGAAAAACGAGATCTTTCAAATTAGGCGTCCGAACCCTTGGTGCATTGGCAGCTTGCGGAGGGACGGCGCTGGGCCTTCCAAGTAATTGGGAAATCAATGTTTTCGCGGGCCCGCCCGACGCGGAGTATCCGGCCGCCCTCAGTGCCGCCGCGAATGGCGATGTTTACATTTCCTCCGATCCCAACGGCTCGCTCGGGAAAGACCCGAAGTTCGGCCGCATCGTCCGCGCGACCGACACAACCGGCGACGGCAAGGCCGACCAGTTCCAAGACTTTGTTCCCAATGTCAACAGTCCGCGCGGCGGCCACTATGTTGGCGGCACGTTTTTTCTGATTCACCCGCCGTATCTGAGCGCCTTCCGCGATACCACCGGCGACGGCGTGGCGGATGAGAAAAAATTGCTCGTCGAGGGCTTCGGCTGGGGCATCGAGCACCCGCGGGGCGCGGACCACACCACCAACGGCGTCCGCATGGGCATCGACGGCTGGCTCTACGTCTCGGTCGGGGATTTTGGGATGCCGGATGCCAAGGGCGCGGACGGCACCCGCCACACCTTGCAGGGTGGCGGCGTGGTCCGGGTGCGGCCCGACGGCTCGGAAATGGAGCCCTACGCGGTGATGGTCCGCAACATCTGCGACACCGCCATCTCGCCCACGCTGGACCTGTTTTCCCGCGACAACACCAACGACGGCAAGGGCTGGAACACCCGCTTTCACCATTACGCGCCGATGGGGGATCATGGCTACCCGCGGCTCTATCAAAACTTCGTGGACGAAATCATCGCCCCGCTCGCCGACTACGGCGGCGGCTCCGGCACCGGCGCGCTCTATCTGAACGAGCCCGGCTTTCCCACCAGCCATGGCGACAGCATTTTCACCACCGACTGGGCTAGGGGCGCGGTTTACCACCACCCGGCGAAGCCGTTCGAGGCGACCTTCACGGTGCAACAGGAAATCTTCCACCGACTGCCGCGCGCCACGGATCTGGATGTCGATGGCTCGTCCCGCCTCTATCTGGCGGACTGGCAGAATGGCCGCTTCAACCATGATCCGAAGCAGAAAGTTGGAATGATTCATCGTGTGCTGCCGCCCGGTTGGAAGCCGCGTCCGTTTCCGGATTTGAAAAAAATGGACGATGCGGCCCTGGTGAAGCAGGTCGGCTCGGACAGTGCGGTCATGCGGCTGGAGGCGCAGCGGGAAATCCTCGCCCGCGGCCAGAAGCCGCTGTTCGAAAAGGAACTTCTCGCCCTAGCAGGGGACAGCTCGGCGCACCTTTACCCGCGGGTCGCGGCGATTTTTACCTTCAAACAACTCAACGGCGCGGGCAGCACGAAGCACTTGGTAGAGCTCGCCGCCGACGCGAAAGTGCGCGAGTTCGCCCTGCGGGCCCTCGCCGACCGCAAGGGCGAACTGAAAGACGTCCCGGCGGAACCCCTCATCGCAGGCCTCACCGATCCAGACCCGCGGGTGCAAGTCCAAGCGCTCAATGGTCTCGCCCGCCTCGGCGCCACTCACGCCGCTCCCGCCATTCTCGCGGCTTCGAAAACGTGGAATCTGGATCGCTCCGGACTCGCCGAAGGAGAAAATCACATCGTGCCGCATGTCGGCATCAAGGCCTTGGTCGCCCTCAACGCCTCCTCCGCCTGTTTCGCCGCGCTCGATGATGCCGCCACCCGCAAGGTCGCCCTGCGCGCGCTCCAGGAAATGCACGGTCAGGAAATCGCCGACGGTCTCATCGCCACCGCGGGGGGCGCCAAAGACCCGGATCTGTTAGGTGACGTGCTCGCTGCCCTGGCCCGCGTCTATCATCAGGAACAACCTTGGGACCTCAAGCATTGGTGGCATACCCGCCCGGATGATCGGGGGCCGTATTACGCTCCGGTCGAGTGGGAGGCGACGCCCCGGATCCGCCAAGCCATCGAGGCCGGTTTTGTAAAAATTCCGGAAGAACGCCGTTCGGCCATGATCTTGTTGCTTGCCCGCAACCGGATTCCGATCAGCAAGCTCGATCTCGCAGGCATCGATCCGCTGCTTGTCGCCCTCTCCGAGGATCAGTTCGACCCAATTGTGCTGGCCTTGGTGGTGGACGCAGCGAAGGACAAAGCGCGCTCTTGGGAACAGCGCTTGGAGGCCTATCGGTCCCTCGGCAAGGCAGAGGCGAAGGTCCGCACCGCCTCGCGGATCGCAGTTTTGGGGACCTGGCTGGGGGAAAATGTCCACCCACAGGTGGCACGCAGCGTCGCCGACTTCGTCAATGAAACCGAACGCGGGGAGGAAGTGAAAACTCTTGTGGAAATCGGTAAAACCGGAACCGATCCGGAAAGCCGCGTCGCCTGGCAGGCGCTCATCACGGTGATCAACAGTCCCCTCGCCAAGCCCAATTCCAAAGAACAAGTCCATGCCCGCCTCGGCCAGATGCCCATGGAAGTCGGCCTGTTCCTGGCGATTTCCGATCTCAAGGCCAGCGGCTTTGACAAGCAAATCGACGCTGGCATCAACAGCGATAACGACAAAACCATCCATGCCGCCACCGCGGCGAAAATTGCCGGTGGTCTCGCCGCCCCCACCGGCACCAAGGTCGGCGAGATGAAACACGAGGACGTCACCCGCCACGCCATGGAAAACCAAGGCAACATTGCCGCGGGAGAGCGGCTTTATGTTTCCCAAGGCTGCGTCGCCTGCCACGCCGTCGATCAAGCGGCAGCCCAGAAGGGACCTTACCTCGGTTCCTCCGGTGCGAAATTCCAGCGCGACTATTTAATCGAATCAATCCTCGCCCCGAATGCGGTCGTCGCCCAAGGCTTCCAAACCCGGATTTTCCAGATGAAAGACGGCAGCATGCGGATGGGCTTTGTCACCAGCGAGCAAGACGGCGTCATCGAGTTACGCGACATCGCCGGCCAGGTTTCCGTCATTAAAAATGGTGACGTGAAGGAGGCGAGCAGTCTGCCGCAGTCCATGATGCCCGCCGGACTTGGAGACTCCCTCAGTCTTGAAGATTTCACCTCGCTTATCGAATATCTTGTTTCCCTCAAGGCAATTGGAGGTTGAAATCCATCCGCAATACAATCTCTCACCCACACCATGAAAAATATCAAAAATCCGATCATCGCTCTGCTTGCCCTCGGCCTTGTCACCGCGGCGTCCGCCGAAGAAATCAAGCCTCTCAAGGTCATGCTCATCACCGGCGGATGCTGCCATGATTACGCCACCCAGAAGGACATCTTGAAAAAAGGCCTCGAGGCGCGCGCCAACGTGGTCGTCGACCAGATCCACACTGCCGACAGCAGCACGAGCCCGGATCTCCCGATTTATGGAAATCCCGACTACGCTGCCGGATACGATCTGGTCATCCACAACGAATGCTCCGCCGGCATTTCCGACGAGAAAGTGGTGGAGGCGGTCCTCGCCCCTCATAAAAAAGGGATTCCGGCGGTGAACCTCCATTGCGCCATGCACTCGTATCGCGTCGGCGACTTCAAGGCGAAGATCACTGAAACGGGGGCCCCGCGGACCATGTGGTTCGAGTTTCTCGGCCTCCAATCCACCGGCCACGGGCCGAAAAAGCCGGTCGCCATCAGCTACACTGACAAGGAGCACCCCATCACCCGCGGCCTTGAGGACTGGACCACCGGGGACGAGGAGCTTTACAACGTGCTGCATGTTTTCGACACCGCGCGGGTTCTATCCAAAGGTGTGCAAGAGAAGGATGAGGCCGTGATCACTTGGACTAACGACTACAACGGCACTCGGGTCTTTAGCACCACGCTGGCCCACTTCAGCAAGACAGTGGAAGACCCGCGTTACCTCGACCTCGTCACCCGCGGGCTCCTTTGGGCCACCGGGAAACTCGATGAAAAGGGCGAAATCACCGAAGGCTACGGCCCGAAGCGCTAAGGCTGCAGCCTGGCCGGGGTAATCAGTCCTGTTAGCTTATCCCCCTGTGCCCTCTGTGAAATCTGTGGTTAAACAGACGGGTGAGGGCGGTTGGCAGTGTTCGATTCAGCGGTCTTCCTGCGGCGCGGTTCCAGTCGTATCCGGTTGAGTGGCTGTCGCTCCGGGAGCTTCCGGTTGGGCGGGTGTGCTGTCCCGCTGTGGTGCTGTGGCGTCGGGTGGCCGGTAGGATTTGCCTCAGTTGGCGTTTGCGCCGGGGCGGCAGACGGGCGAGGATCGGCTCCATCCTATGAAATCGGTGATCATTGTCCTGGCCCTGCTCACCCTACCATTTTCTGCCAATGGGATGCCGAAACTTGTCGCCCACCGAGGGGCCTCGACGAATGCGCCTGAGAACACGCTGGCGGCCTTTCGCCTGGCATGGAAGGAAGGTGCGGGTGGTGTTGATTTCCTTCAGCCCGGAGGTGGTGAGAGCCTGTCGGCAGATAATGCCGCAATACCGGGTCTGCTGGACATCCAACCTCAACGGGATCGCCACGGCGACGACGGCGGAGCGCTATCTCGCGGAGTTCCAAGCGTCCGGGGCGCAGGGCCTGGGGCTGCAGGCGGACGCGCCGGTGACGGAGGAATGGTTGCAACGCGTGCGCGGGGAAGACGGGATCCTCGCCGCTTGGACGGTGAACGAAGTGACGGTGGCACGGCGGATGGCCGCGTTGGGAGTCGATTTCATCATCACCGACCGGCCCGGGGGGCTGAGGCGGGAGATGAGTGGGAAATAAATGGTTCCGCGCCGCAAGGCTCAGCCTTTGATTTCCATCAGCATCTGCGGATTGTTTGGGAATTTCTTCAGGAAGAACAACAGGCGCTCCATCGCCTCGGCGGGGCGGTGGCCGGACAAGCCGCGGCGGATGAGGTGGATTTTATGCAGCATGTGATCAGGTAGTAGAAGCTCCTCGCGGCGGGTGCCGGATTTGAAGATATCCACTGCCGGATAGATGTAGTTTTCCGCGATCTTGCGGTCGAGGACCAGCTCCATGTTGCCGGTGCCCTTGAACTCCATGTAGATCGCCTCGTCGGCGCGCGAGTTGGTCTGGATGAGGGCGGTGGCAAGGATGGTCAGCGAGCCTCCGCCGCGGGTGTTGCGGGCGGCAGCAAAGAGGCGGCGCGGCATTTCCAGCGCGCCGATGGTGATGCCGCCGGAACCGGTGCCGCGGCCGCGGCTGTTCATGCTCATGCCGCTGTTGTAGGCGCGGGCGAGCCGGGTGATGGAATCCATCAAGAGGAAGACGTCCTGCCCCGCTTCGACCAAGCGCTTGGCGCGCTCGATGGCGAGCTCGGCGATCCGGCAGTGGTTGCGCGGCTGCTCGTCATTGGAGCTGGCGTAAATTTCCGCGCCGGGGAGGGCGCGGCGGAACTCGGTGACTTCCTCCGGGCGCTCGTCCACCAGCACGACCATCAGATGGATGGCCTCGTCGTATTTCTCCCGGATCGCCTCCGCCATGTGGAGCAGGATGGTGGTTTTACCCGAGCGGGGAGGGGAGACGATGAGCCCGCGCTGGCCGCGGCCGACGGGGGCCATGATGTCGATGACGCGGGTGGTGAAACGCTCCGGCGTGGTTTCAAAGCTGATGCGGCGGGTCGGGTTGATCGCCTTGAGTTCGTCGAAATGCGGCAGTTTACTGGCTTCCGCGGGCGTCATGCCGTTGATTTGTGAAATCTCGACGAGCTGCGGGCCGCGCGGGCCTTCCTGATAGACTCCGTGGATCCACTGGCCGACACGCAGGTTGAATTTGCCGATGATTTCCGGCGTGACGAAGACGTCGTCGCGCGCCTGTTCGAAGTTTTTGCCGGGGATGCGGAGGAAGCCGAAGCCTTTGGGTGCGAGTTCGAGCATGCCGTCGGCGTCGATTTTCGGGCCGCTGAGCTGGACGGGCCGTTCGTCGCGTTCGCGTTCATGCCGCTGGCCTTGGGGGGCTCCGCCGCCCTCGTGGCGCTGGCGGCCGGGTTGGTTGTGGCGGCCGTGTTGGTTTTGCCGCCCTTGTGGTGGTCCGCCGCCTTGGTCGACGCGCTCGTTGGCACGGCGCTTGCGTTTTTCCCGGCGGCGCTTGCTACGGCTTTCGCGCTGAGGTTGGCCTTGGTCCTGACCTTGGCCCTCCCGGTTTTGCGGGTTCCGCTGCTGGCCTTCCTGTCCGGAGGCGGCAGGCTGCGGGAATGGGGTGGATTCTTCGCGCGCGGGCGGATGCGGCGTAGCGGGCTGATGGGCGGCTGCCTCGTCGGCACGGGAGGAGTCGGGCTGGGGCTGGGCTGGGGCCTCGCGTTTGGCGATGGGGCCGCCGCCGGGAACACGGCCGAAACGGCGGGAAACGTCATCCGAGGCGAGGGCCGCGGGTGCATGCAGCGGGGCCTCAGCCGGAGCCACCGCGGCGGCTTTTTTGGGGCGAGGCGCACGGGCCGGAGGGTTGGCGGACGCCTCTGGGGCGGGGGCGGACCCGGGTTCCGGCTTGGAAACCGGGGGAGACATGACCGGCAGCTCGGGCGCGACCGGATTGGCGGATGCCGCGACTTTCTTCACGGCGCTTTTCTTCACCGCGGTCTCTTTAGCGGCGGCTTTTTTCACAGTCGTCTTCTTGGCTGCGGTTTTCGTCGTCGCGGTTTTGGCGGCTGCCTTCTTGGCGGCACGTTTTCGGGCGGGCGGGGTATCGCCATCAGGCTGGGCCAGAGTGTGCGGCATGGTTTCCTCGTTGGTTTGATGGGTCATCCGGAATCGATTGAAGGGGGTGGGAGCGCGGGGCGCTTGGGAGTTTTAAAAAGCGAGTGGATCTGGAATTTCATCCGTCACCTCGAAATGGGTGAACAATTGACCTCGCGCCACTTGCTGATTGGCCGGGTGGAATTGAAATTGGATTGGGTGTAAAGAGATCATTCAAGCCATCAGGGTGGGATCACCCGCATGGATGCGGAACGGGAAGTGGGAGGTAACGGTCCCGCGCTGTTACCGGTCGATGCGCTTTCAACAAGCGTTCTGGCCCGGCAGGGCAGGGTGGGCGTCAACCCAAGAGGTGCTTCGGAAGTGCGACGCGAAACACCGCTCCGTCGTTCCAATGGAGAAAGACTGCGATAGCCGGGCCCACTTGGCAAATCAAATTTTCCGCGGCGCACGAGCCATGAATAGGTGGCGGCAATTGTCGATTGCCGAAGCCGCCGGGCAGTGGCAGACTCCGGCAGTGAAATTCAGTCACCCAGCTTTGTTAGCGGTTTTTGCCGCGTTGTCGCTGCCTTTGGTGGCCCAGGAAGAAATCAACATCGAGCCACGGAGAGAAATCCCGCAGGATCTTCTTGACGATCCGCACGTTCGCGAGGAACTCGCCGTGAATGAGTTTACCGCGCCGTCGATCGCGCGCTTGTTCGAGACCCTTCAGTTTCTCATGCCTTTACCGATCGCCGAGGTGGCGCGGAAAATGCCGGCGCGGATGCCGCAGGACCGCGCGGATCTGGCGATCGAACTCGGGTTTCTGATCGCCGACGGGTTCCTGGTGGTGCAGGCCGAACAGTTGGAGCAGGTGGAGGAACTCGCCAAGGATCTGACGCGCTACGGGAAAGCGCTGGGAGCAGGCGACCGGGTCAACCGCCACGCCGCCAGCTTGCTGGACAGCGCGAAAAAGCGGGACGCAGAGCAGATGAAAGTGGAACTCTCGGCGACCCAGCGGGATGTCGAGGCGGAGCTTGTTTCGCTGCAGGACACGGATCTGGCCCACTTGATCTCCCTCGGTGGATGGATCCGTGCATTGGAGGTTTCCACCGTGGCGGTGGACAAGCAGTTCTCCGTCGAGCGTGCCCGCAAGGTGATGCGCGAGGACATCGCGGACTATTATTCCGAGTCCGTCTCCGGGCTTGAGCCACGGATTTCCGAGCGGCCCGCCTATCTGGAGATGCGGAACCTCCTTGCCGGCTTACGCACCGAAATGGTGCTCGCTGAAGATCAGGAGCCGACTGAGGAAATGATGGCTGAGATCCGCGAGCAGGCGGCCAAACTGGTGGAACTCGCACTTCAGCGGCAACAATGATTTCTCCGGCGGAAAACAGGGTCGCGGTGCTCGGACTTGGAATCATCGGCTCCCGCGCTTGCTCGCGGTTGATGAACGCTGGCTGGCAGGTCGCCTGTTGGAACCGCACGCCCAAGGGCGTCGCTGGTGAGGCGGCCTCCGCGGAGGACGCCGTCCGCGGAGTTTCGATCATTTCGATCTACCTAAAAGACGTGCCGGCGGTGCGCGAGGTCGTGGGCCGAATCCTGCCTTATCTAGCGGAAGGGCAGATTGTCCTGAATCATGCGACACTGGATCTGGAGACCACGCGCTGGCTCGACCAGGTATGCCTCGCCCGCGGCGCGCGCTTTATCGACGCGCCGTTCACCGGCAGCAAGGTGGCCTCGGCGCAGGGCCAGCTGATTTATTATATCGGCGGGGATGCCGGTCTCGCTGAGCAACTGGATGGATATCTCGCAGTCACTTCAAAAAGTCGCCTTTTTTGTGGTGAGATCGGGACCGCGACGGTGGTGAAACTCGCAACCAACCTGATCTCCGCCTGCACCGTGCAAGCGATGGCCGAGGCGCTCGCCATCGCAACCTCTCATGGGGTGCGCGCCGATTGTTTGGTCAATGCAGTCGCGCAGAATGCCAGCGCCTCAGTGCTCACCGGCATGAAGCTGCCGACGATGGCGGTGGGAAATTTCGAAACCCATTTTTCCTTGTCTAACATGGGCAAGGACACCCGCTACATGCTGGCTCTTGCGGATGCCGCCGGTTTGGAAACGCCTGCCATCGCCGCGGTGTCGAGGCGGATGGGCGAGCTAGCCGAAACGGGGCTGGGAGACTTGGATTATTCCGTGGTGGTGAAGCCGTATTTGGACGCGCATGAGTGACATCAAGCGGGTCGCGCTGGGACATCCGGTACTCTTGGAATTTCGTGGGCCGGATGCCGTCCGGTTTCTGAACGGGCAACTCACGCAGGACGTGCGCCGCGTGACAGACGGGAAAACCGCCCTGCCTTCCTGCGTGACCGATGCGAAGGGCCGGCTCCAGTTCCGCGTGCGGATCATGGCGAGCGGTGATGGCGCGCTGTGGATTGAAGGAATGCCCGGTTCGGCGGAAGCGCTGGAGGCCCGCCTGACTCGCTATCTCATTGCCGATGATGTGGAAACCATTGACCTAACTGGCAGATATGCTTTGGTGCATTTTACCGGCGTGCTTGTGGAGGCACCTGCTGGGGTGATCGCGCGGGGCTCGGACCGCTATGGTGTCGCCGGGACCGACTGGTGGATTCCCGCCGGGCAGGAGGTGGAGTTCCCGGCAGCTTTGATCGATCCCGGCGCGCTGGAAGCGCTCCGCATTGGCAACGGCGTGCCCGCGTGGGGAGCCGAGTTGTTGGAGAATATGCTGCCGCCGGAAGCTTTGCTGGAGTCGACCGATATCTCCTATCAAAAAGGCTGTTACATTGGGCAGGAGGTGATTTCCCGCATCAAGTCAGCGGGGAAGGTCAACCGGCGACTGGCGCGCTACGTGTTTGACGCAGGGGTTCCCGTCACGCCCGGGCCCTTGGAAAATGCGGCCGGGGCGGTGGCCGGCGAGTTGACGAGTGTTTCGCCGCTGGCTGTGGACGGGACTCGGGTGGCGCTTGGCTACGTCAAGCGCGGCGCGGGCGAGTTGTTCTTCAAAGCCGCGGACGGCGCGGTTTATCCGGCGAGGATGCTGTGAGCGGGATTTAAGAAAGCTGCGGGGGAGGATGCCCGCGCCCCGTGGCCCGGGCATCCTGC
>JBBEEL010000134.1:0-2866 GCA_040880785.1 Akkermansiaceae bacterium
GCGTCAACGCGGAGCGTCACGGCGACAGCACCGGCGTGCTGAAGGAGATCCTCGCGTGATGGCATCACCATCCATTTTTTTCCCGCTTACATAAGCACCACCTTCTCATGAAGCGCCTCCTTCTGCTTTCTTTACCCGCTCCCTTCGCCCAGGTCGCATTCTGCCTGCTCCTCCTAACCACACCGCTGCATGCCGCCGATGCTCCACAGCGTTACGATCTGGCCAAGCGCGCCAGCGAGATCGATCCCCGGGCCAAAGGGCATCCTGAAGTCAAGTGGGGCGGCTTTGCCATGCATCAAAAAGTGGACCGAGTGGTGATGTTTTCCGGCCCGCGCGACAACACACAGACCTGGCAGGGCGGGGCCTCCGCCACGCCGTCGGATCGCTTCTTTGGCTTCACATACGTGCTCGGTGGTGGCTGGGCGGGCGACCCATTACTGCCGCTCTTGGCAGTTACTTAAACTACACCACCACGGCCCGTCAGGCATCCAAGGCAAGGGCTCTGGCTGATTCGTCAAACGCCTGCGGGCCTGCACCTACTTCACCAGCGTGAGCTTGGTCGGATAACGCCGGTCCGCGTTCCACTCGCCAACGTAGATGTCGCCGACACTGTCGACGTAAAGATCGTGGCCGTGTTTGAAGATGGGATGCGTTTGGTGCATCGGTTGCAGCTTACCTTCCACATACACCGGTTCGCTGCCGCCGGGGGCACTGATCACGCGCTTCGTCTGGCGATCCAATACCAGCACGAATCCGCTTTGCTTTAACCGCGGCCCGGTGCCGTTTTCTTTGCTCCAGCAGACGGCGGTGTAGATGCGATCCCCGCGAAACACGAGTTGACCCGCGAAGGCTCCAGGCAGGTCGATGGTATCGACATGTTTGCCCTCCAGTGTGAAGGCCTTCACTTGGCACTCATCGCGCGAGGGCACCCACACCAGCGGGCCACGAGGGTCGCCGGTATCAATGGAGATGCCGTGCGCGTTGCTCAGGTGCGCCGCGTCCTTGGTCGCGCCGCCCCATTTTTTCACCAGTTTGCCCTCCAGTGTGAACTCATACACCAAGTTCGTCGCATAACCGTCCGCGATGAGCAGTGTGCCGCTCGGCGAAACCGCGGCATCGCAGGGCATGAACTTCCCTGGCGTCACGCCCAGCTCATCCGGCGTGGGAAATTTTCGCACCACCTCGCCAGCAGTCGTCAGCAGCGTCACGCGACCTTGGCCCGCCGTCGGGTTCCAGCCCTCAGCGGCGAAATGCCAGCCGCAGTCGATATGCAATAAATACTCCGTGCCGCCGCTCTCGAAAATCTCCAACCCATGCCCACCACCCAGCCCCGCGCTGATGCTGCGGACATAGCGCCCGTCCTTCTCGAAGACGATGAAATCATTCTTCGGATGATCCGTGACGAGAAAAATGTGCCCGTCCTTGCTCTCCGCCAACGCATGAGAGTTGATTACTGGTGCCACCGCGGGATCCGCCTTCGCCCACTTCATATCCACACGATACCGCGCCGCCCCATGGCCGATCGTCGTTTCAGCAGTCTCCTGCGCCAAAAGGGCCGCAGGAATGAAGAGAGAAAAGATACAGGTAAGTGGAAGTCTCATCGCCTGCCATATACGAGCGTGATGGGTTGGATCTATCGCGAGGTTTTCCCTGGGGTCCCTCGGGTCGAGTTCATTTAGCCTTGAAAGGAAAATGCCAAAATTAATATCGACGAATTTCACCATTGATTATTCTAATTTTAACTGATTTCACAGAAATAATTGATAGATTTTTTAGTCACCTTGTGGGTGAGCAGACGCTTCTTTCCAAAATGGGCGGCCCGGGCCGAGCACGCCCTACCGTTGGGGGAGGAAGAGGGATTTTGAATTTGGTGGGAAGGCCCTGAAGCAGCCATTGGCCGGACCGGAGGGCGGGAAGCCGGCGGCCGCAGCCCCATGGGCTCTCGCCCACTCCCGCGGCGCCCTGGCGCTCACTTGCCCCAGCGCTCTAGCAGCGTGATGGCCATGGCGGAGGGCGTTTCCGCCACGGCGATGCCGCACTCCGCGAGGATGCGCTTCTTGGCCTGGGCGGTGTCTTCTTCCCCGCCGACGATGGCTCCGGCGTGGCCCATCCGGCGGCCCGGAGGCGCGGTGGCTCCGGCGATGAATCCGGCGATCGGCTTCTTGCAGTGGTCTCTCGCCCAACGCGCGGCATCGGCCTCGGCGTTGCCACCGATTTCACCGATCATGATGATCGCTTCCGTCTCGGGGTCGTCGTTAAACATTTGCAACACTTCGAGGTGGTTGGTGCCGTTGATGGGATCGCCGCCGATGCCGACGCAGGTGCTCTGGCCGTAGCCGAGCTGGGTGAGTTGGAAAACCGCCTCGTAGGTGAGCGTGCCAGAACGTGAGACGACTCCGACATTCCCGCGCTTGTGGATGTAGCCCGGGGCAATGCCGATGCGACAGCCACCGTGGGAATTCTCGCCGCGACCCGGCGTGACAAGGCCAGGGCAGTTCGGTCCGACAAGGCGGGACTTAGAACCGCGGAGGGCCTCCTTGACACGCATCATGTCCATGACGGGAATGCCTTCGGTGATGCAGACGATCAGCGCCACGCCCGCGTCAGCCGCTTCGAGGATGGCATCGGCGGCGTAGGGTGGCGGCACGAAAATGGCGGATGCGGTGGCCCCCGTTTCGTTCACTGCCTGGCTGACGGTGTCGAAAATGGGGACGATGTTTTCAAACTTCTGCCCGCCCTTGCCGGGAGTGACACCGGCGACGAGTTGGGTGCCGTAGGCGAGTGAGAGCGACGCGTGGCGTGCGCCGAATGCGCCGGTGATCCCTTGGACCAGGAGCTTGGTGTTTTCGTCGATTAGAATAGCCAT
>JBBEEL010000134.1:2966-10527 GCA_040880785.1 Akkermansiaceae bacterium
CGCCGGTGATCCCTTGGACCAGGAGCTTGGTGTTTTCGTCGATTAGAATAGCCATAAGAGAGTTAACTAGAATTTGATTTTCAGTGGGAGGCGGCAGGTGGAGATAAGAGATTATTGTTCCAAGCGTTCGGAAACGTGGACGGGCAGTTGATTTTTTAAATCGGGATGGGCTTCGATGAGGCGGGCGATATCCAACAAATCTTTCTGGCGTTTGCTGGGGCGGCGTTCCGGATCGCCATAGGCGGCGAGCTTTCCTTTCAAGGTATCCTCGAGGCTCGCGACCCGCATGAGGATGCCGTGGACATCGGCGGGGACTGCGCGGGTGGGGAAATCTTGATAGAGCGCCTCGGTGCTGATCTGGATGCTGACCTTGGACTGGCCTTTCAGATTGATCGACCAGTCGAAGCGGTTTTCAGCAAAACCCACCTCCTTGAAGGCCTCGACCGCCGCTTCGATTTGTCCCGCAGCGATCACGAGATCCACATCCGCGGTGGCCATGGGTTCTTGCGCCCAGTGGTTCACCGCCAGCCCGCCGATCATGCACCAAGGAATTTCACGACTTTCCAAGGCTTGGACCAAAGTGGAGACGTCAGAGCCGCCTCCCAGAGTCTGCCAGTCGTAAAATTGCCGTTGGGTCATGAAACCGAGTGAGGGAGTGCGTTAGGAAACCGCAGCGACGATTTTCTGTGCGCCATCCGCCATATCTCCGGCGGTGACGATGTTGAGACCGGAGGCGGCGAGGGTGGCTTTACCTTTCTCGACGTTGTTGCCTTCCAACCGGACGACGAGTGGGATCGGCAGGCCGGTTTCCTTGGCAGCGGCGATCACGCCTTCCGCGATGATGTTGCAGTCCATGATGCCACCAAAAATATTGATGAGGATGCCCTTCACGTTGGGGTCGCCGAGGATGATCTTGAACGCGGCAGTCACTTGTTCCTTGGAGGCGCCGCCCCCAACGTCGAGGAAGTTCGCGGGGTCGCCGCCATAGCTTTTGATGATGTCCATGGTGGCCATCGCGAGGCCCGCGCCATTGACGAGGCAGGCGATGTTTCCATCCAAGCCGATGTAGTTCAGGTCGAACTCGGCGGCGGCGACCTCGCGAGGATCCTCTTCCGATTTATCGCGCATGGCGACGATGTCCGGATGACGATAGAGCGCGTTGTCATCAAAGCCGAATTTGGCGTCGAGGGCGAGCACACGGCCGTCGGGAGTGGTGACGAGCGGGTTGATTTCCAACATCGAGCAATCGCACGAGATGAATAGTTGATAGAGGTTCGCTAAGAGTTTGGAAAATTGTTTGGCGATGTCGCCGGTCAATCCGAGCGCGGCGGTCAGTTTGCGGACTTCGTAGCTTTGCAGGCCGAGCAGCGGGTGGATGAACTGGCGGACGATTTTCTCCGGAGTGTTGTGCGCGACGTCCTCGATGCTCATGCCGCCTTCCGTGGAAACCACGATGACGGGACGGCAGGTGTCGCGGTCCATCAGAATGGCGAGGTAATACTCGTGGGTGATGTCCACGGCCTCGGCGACCATGACCTTGCTGACCAGTTTGCCGGCGTCGCCAGTTTGAATGGTGACGAGGGTTTCGTTGAGCATTTTCCCGGCATATTCGGCCGCCTGTTCAGGCGACTCGATCAGGTGGACACCGCCTTGGAAGCCATTTTTGAAATGACCTTTTCCGCGGCCCCCGGCGTGGACTTGCGCCTTGATGACCAGTTTCGCTCCGGCGAATTCCCTGGCGACGGCGGCGGCTTCCTCTGGAGTGCTGGCGACCCGGCCGATGGGGCTGGGGACTTGGAAACGATCAAAGAGTTCCTTGGCTTGATATTCGTGGATGTTCATGGAGCGGGATCTAAAGGCGGTGGGGCAACCGGGCGGAAGCTATTCCCCCACCCCGCTCCGGGTCAAGGAGATGGTTCGGTGTTTTTTCGGGACGGGAACCTATCAGCGGCCGGAGGCGCCGAGCAGCAGCTTGAGCTTGGAGTTGAATGCCTCGCTGGCGGCGAGTTGCTCCACCGGCAGGTGCATCCGGTAGCGCCAGTTGTAGGGCATGATCGCGGGGACGTTGATCCGCTCGCACTCCGGATCCGGATGGCGCAGGTGCTCGTCGATGGCGAGGAGGTCCTGCAGCGGAAAAATCGCCCACATGGCGGGGGAATGGAGATGCTGCGCGATGATCCGCGAGGCGGTCTCGCCGGAGAGATCCGTCGGCACGAATTCCAGGCCGAACATTTGCCAGGCGAAGCGCGAGGTGGCGCGAGCGTCCTCCCGCCACCAGGAGCGGATCGGCGACATGTCGTGGGTGGAGGTGCTGACCACGCTCATGTAGGGTGCGTGGGCGGGATTGGAAAACTCCCTGTCCGGGGTCTTCGGCATGCGCTGGATTTCCAACGACAGGATGCCGACTTCATTCAGCACGCCGGGGACGCAGGCGGGGACCATCCCGAGATCCTCGCCGCAAAGCAGCATCGGGGTGGCGCGGCGCATGGCTGGCAGCTTCTCGTAGCCCTTACCCTGCCAGAAGTCTTCCTGGCGGCGGTAAAAGTAGTCCACATACAATTCCTCCACCCGCCAGAGGGTGTCGTGCGGGAGTTCCTGATAGGATTTCGTCGATTGCATCGCACAGCGCGGGTGGAAAAGTGTGCCGCCAGACCCCGGGACTTCGAAGAAGAGCACCTCGCTGGCGCAATCCATGAGCACTCCCCTGAGCCAGGTGTTATGCTCATTTTGCGGTTGGGCCGTGAAATGATCGGCGATGCGGCGCTGGTTGGAGACACTTTCCCGCAGCTGCCAGTAGCCGGAGCCGCAATCGTCGAGGTAGCGCTGCTTGACGTCCCAGACGGCGTCGCCAAAGCGCTCGTCGAGCGAATGATCCCGAATATAAGGACGGCAAAAACGGTTGTAGTCGAAATCGATGCCGCGCTGGCGGATCTCGTCGATGTGGATTGGCAGCGCCGGATCAAAATAGCCCATAATTCCCTCCACTTGGTCATGGGGCACCTGCCAGATGCGGAAAAACCCGAGGATGTGGTCGATCCGGTAGGCATCGAAGTAATGGCTGAGCTGCTCGAAACGCGAGCGCCACCAGGCGTAGCCGTCCTGTTTCATCCGCTCCCAGTTGTAGGTGGGAAACTGCCAGTTCTGCCCTTTCACGGCGAAGGCATCCGGCGGCGCACCGGCCTGCGCCTCCATCTTGAACAAATGGGGCGCAGACCAAGCGTCCACCGACTCACGATTGATCCCGATGGGGAGGTCTCCCTTCAGCCCCAGGCCCCTTTCATGCAAATGGGCGACTGCGTCGGCGAGCTGATGGTCGAGCTCGTATTGCAGCCAGATAGGATAGGCCAGGTCTGGCCAGTTTTCCTCGCTTGCGGCGAAGGCTTGTGCCTTGTCGCTGTCGTAGATTTCCCATTCACCCCACTGGCTGAAATCAGCGCTGCCGTGGAGTTCGCGCAGCAGGCAGAAAAGGGCGTAGGGCACGACCCAGTGGCGGTGGAGGGCGAGAAATGCCTCGAAGCCGGGACTGCTCAGGATTTGCTCGCGGTGCTGATCGTAAACCTCGCGGGTGAGTTTGCATTTGAGCTTGCTGACCGCCTCGTAGTCAAGCTGCGCCAACGGGCCCAGTTCCTGCCGCGCCAAATCCAGCAGCTTGGTGAAGCTTTCCGGCATGGCGTAGTCGAGATCGTCGATCCGAAGATAGAGCGGATGCAGCGCGAACACGCTGATGGCGGAATACGGGTAGGAATCCCGCCAGTCGTGGTGGGAGGTGGTGTCGTTGATCGGCAAGATTTGGATCAACTTCAGCCCCACCGAGGAGGCCCAGTCGGCGAGAGGTTTCAGATCGGCAAATTCCCCGACGCCGAGGCTTTTCTCGCTGCGGAGGGAGAAAACCGGGATCGCCACGCCGGCACCGCGGAAGAGGCCGCCGCTGTCCCTGCGGTAGGCCTCGTCGCCTATTTTCGTAAACTGCTTGGAGGCATAGGCCCGTGGTGGCAGCAACCGGTTCTCGCCTGTCTCGATGTGGACGATGCACTCCAGCTTGAGATCGAGCAGGGCATACTTGTATTCCACATCCCTATCAGCCGAAAGATAGAGGTCTCTCCGCCAGACGTTGGGAGCCACTTCCTGAAGCGGGATGGCGGAGTGCCAACCCCAGTTCCCGAGCTCGGCCACGCCGCCGGTCAGGCAGGGCACGTGGCCGGCAGGCACCGCGGCCATCCGCAGTTGGAACGAGTGGTTGGCATCTTCCGGCAGTTGCGGATTCTCGAAAGGCCCCCGCGGCGGCAGCACCGCGAGCAGGGCATTTGTCTCGAACGCGTAGTCCACCGTGCCCGCGGAACACCATGAGTCTAGCAGCAGCAAGGCCTCGTGGGCCTCCAGATCCACCTCGGTGATCCGCGGCGCGAGCCACTCGTCGAGCTCCACGCCGTTTGACGACTGCCGCAGCTGGTAGCTGTATTCCAACAAAAACCGCCCTGCCCCGCTCACCTCCACCGTTGCCTCCCATTGTCCTTCGTTGATCCAGTGCAGCGGCGCAATCTGGTCAAAACGCACTCCGGCCTCACCCAGCACGGTCGCGTATTTCAACCACAGCGACTGACTGGGAACAGTATGATAATTCAGGCGAAAAACGATTTTCATAGGTAACGAGCTCTACTCAATTCTAGATGAATGTCGGAAAAATAGCTACGGTTGGCGATTCGAAAAACACGAGTTCATCACTTGACCTGCAACCGCGCCGGGGCGAGAGCTTTTTCAGCATGCTCCATTTGGTGACCATCGCCCTAGTGATTTGCGCGCTGGTGGCGGGCCTCGCGCTGGCCCGGCTGATCACGCAGTGGTTCGTGGACCGCTAGGTCAAGCCCTCGCCGCCCTTTGCAAGCGCCGGAGACGATCGAGTGCCGCACCGCTGGAAATCATTTCCAGCGAGGTCTCGATGCCCTCGCCCATGTCGTCGGCGAGACCGGCGCAGGCGAGCGCGGCCCCGGAATTCATCACGACCATGTCACGCTTCGGCCCGGTCTCGCGGCCGGACAGGATGGACTCGAGGATTTCCGCGTTCACTTTCGCATCGCCGCCTCGGAGATCCTCGACCTCGGCGTGTGCCATCCCGAAATCCCGCGGCCGTAATTCCTCATCCGCGAGGTCTTGAAACAAACCGGATTTACAAATCCGCGTTGAGCCCATCAGGCTGACCTCATCCACCGAGCGGCCGTCACCGGTGGTGCCGTGGACCACCCACGCGCTCTCGCGGCCGAGGCGCTGCAGGATCTCCGCGAAGGCGGGGCATAAATCGCGGTTGAACACCCCGACGAGCTGACACTCCGGCCGCGCCGGGTTCAGCAGCGGGCCGATGAGGTTGAAAATGGTCCGCACGCCGCGCGCGGCGAGCGATTTGCGCACGGCGGCGACCGCCTTGAAAGCCGGGTGATACATCGGCGCGAACATGAAGCCGATCCCCGCCTGCTCGACACAGTCGCGGAACTCGTCCGCCCCGAGGTCGATCCGGATGCCGAGTGCCTCAAGCACGTCCGCGCCGCCGCTTTTCGAGGTGATCCCGCGGTTCCCGTGTTTCACCACGACCGCCCCGGCCGCCGCAGCGATGAACATGGCGGTGGTGGAAACATTGAAAAGATCCAGCTTGTCGCCACCGGTCCCACAGACATCGAGCGTGGGCCCTTCCAAATCGATGAGCCCCAAATGCGGGTCCACCGCCTGCTCCAGAAAGGCCTCGACGAAGGCCGCGATCTCGGCAGGCGTCTCGCCCTTGAGCGACAAGGCCTCCAGCAAGCGGGCCTTTTTCTCATCCGCCGCTGCGGGATCAAGCAAAAGGGCAACGGCCACTTCCACCTCCCGCGGGCTGAGTTCCTGTTTGGCTTCGAGGTGGTGAATCAAGGCGTCCATGGCAGGATATTGCCGCAGAGGGCGGACTCCGACCAGCAAGAAACACGAAGATTGATTCCGCATGAACTCCGTCCAAACCGCCGTCCGCCGGATCACTGCCTTTCCTACCCATCTCCGGGGAAAGCAGCTCGCATGATAGGCTTTCCAGATCGACAGCGTTGAGGCCGTGGCTTACTCCTACACCACCTCACCCCAATCCATCTTTTCCCACCATGTCCCCTCGCCTCCTCGCCGCTTCTCTCTGCCTTTTCACCATCCAGCCCGTCCCCCTGCCAGCTGCCGAAGCGCCTTATAATTTCGTTTTCCTCCTCGCCGACGACTGGCGGTTCGACACCCTGGGCGTGGCGGGAAACCCGATCGTCAAGACCCCGCATCTCGACCAACTCGCGGCCGACGGCTTCCGCTTCACTCATGCCCGCGTCACCACCTCCATCTGCGGAGTTAGCCGCTCATCCCTGCTTTCCGGACAATGGATGTCGCGCCACGGCAACAGAGGCTTTGCCGCGATGGAAACCCCGTGGGCCGAGTCCTATCCGGGATTGCTGCGCCAAAACGGCTACCATGTCGGCCACGTCGGCAAATGGCACAGCGGTGCCTTTCCCGAAAAGGAGTTTGATTTCGGCCGATCCTACAACGGCAGACACTGGATGAAACGCGAGGACGGCTCGAAAGTGCACGTCACGCAGAAAAACGAAGAGGACGCCCTCGATTTCCTCACCACGCGACCCAAAGACCAGCCCTTCATGCTCAATCTCTGGTTCTCCGCCCCCCACGCCCAGGACGGCAACCCGGAGCAGTTCCTCCCGCAACCGGAAAGCATGGCGCTCTACCAAAACGTGAAGATCCCGATTCCCGAGCTGGCGAGCGAGTCCGCCTGGCGGAACCTGCCGGAGTTCATCCAAGCCCCGGCAAACGAGGGCCGCGTCCGCTACCACTGGCGTTTCGACGAGCCTGAGAAATACCAGACCATGATGAAAAACTACTACCGCCTCTGCACCGAGGTGGACGCGGTCTGCGGCCGCGTCATGGCCGAACTCAAGCGACAGGGCCTGCTTGACCGCACCATCGTCGTCTTCATGGGGGACAACGGCTACTACCACGGCGACCGGTTGCTGGCTGATAAATGGTATCCGCACGAGGAAAGCATCCGTGTGCCGATGATCGTTTACGACCCGCGCATCGCCGCTGAAAAACGCGGGAAAACCGACGATCGCTTCGTGCTCAACGTGGATTTGGCCCCCACCTTCCTCGCCGCCGCGGGCATCGCCGCGCCCGGGAATATGCAAGGCCGCGACTTTTCCCCCATCTACCTATCAGAGGAGCCGCTTGACTGGCGTGACGAGTTCTTTTACGAGCACGGCACCATTGGCAACAAAAACCGCATTCCCTCCTCCCTCGCCGTCGTGCGCAAGGACATCAAATACACCCTGTGGCCGGAGTGGGATCACGAGGAACTCTTCGACATGACGAAAGACCCGCTCGAACAAAACAACCTGGTCGGCCAAGCGGACTATGCGGAACGCCTGTCGGAACTTCGCGGGCGACTCGAGGAAATGCGTGCCGAAGCCCGCTGACAATTCCTCCGACTAACTTGGCTGTTATAGGCTGCGGGCAGGATGCCAGTTGTGTTCTGAGACTTGTCTCAATAAGGTGTGCC
>JBBEEL010000135.1:0-54557 GCA_040880785.1 Akkermansiaceae bacterium
AGGGCCGCGCGCCTGCGGCGCGAGGAGATTGCGGCTACCGCGAGGTCCTCCTAGGGTCCAAGCTCAACCGCCGGGAGGATCGGTCGCTGTCTGGCGCGGTGCGCGCCGCAGGCGCGCGATTTCTGCGATCAGACAGGCGAGGGCGAGGGGGGCGAGGACGTGTGAGGCGCGAAGGAGGACTTCAGGGTAAGAGGCGAAGCCAAGGCTGATGGGCCGGGAGAGGGCGGTGACGAGGCCCCAGAAGGAAAGCCAGGCGACTAGGACAGGGGAAGGGTGCAGGAGGACGAGAGCAGCGGCGATGATGTCGATGGCAGCAATGATTTTCAGCATCGATGAGGCGGTGGTCTCGCTAATTTCGAATCCGCCGAGGGTGAGGCCGCTGCCGATGATGAAATCGATGAACTGCGGATGAAGCCTCCAAGCCTCGTAGCCGTGGGTGGTGAATAGGGTGGCGATCCCGATGCGGAGCATCCACGCAGAAAGTTGGCAGCGGAGAATGAGGGAGGGCCGGAACCGGGAGGTGGTGATGAGCGGAATCAAAGCGAGCGGCGTGAGGTAGCGGAGGGTCTGGGCGTAGGGGTTGAGCGCGAAAAACGGGAATCCTCCGGCGCGGACGCCCGCCACGGATTCGGTCAAGACGAGTGTGGCGATGACCAGAAGCGCGACGGCAGTGGGCCGAATCAGGAGGCTGAAGGCGCAAAGGAGCACGAGGCTGGCCCCTATCATTTCGCCCAGCAGGATGTGGGCATGATCGATGTCAAATTCGAGCAGGGCGATGCTGCCGATGGAGCTGCCAACGCGGGTGAACAGGCCTCGTGTGAGCCCCAGCGCGTAGAGCAGGATCGCGATCCTGAGCAGCCAGTCGGCCTTGTGCATTGCCGGAGCGGGTTGCGAAGCGTCCATAAGCGTCAACCCTCGTGACCCGCGCGTGGCCACAGGCGGAAATCATCCAGAGTGCTTCCGTCCATGCCAAAGGCGCGGACGTGGAAGTCTTCCTTGCCGATTTGGAACAGGTGGACGTGGTGGACGGGTTTGGTGAAGCCGTCGTCTGCAAACCACCAGCGGCTGGGGTCAGGCTTGCGTTGGGGAACGCCCAGTCCACCGTCGCCGATGTAAACGATGCCATTTTCCGGGTCCGGTTTGCCGTCGCGAATTTTCAGGGTGCGTTTCAGTGCGTGGTCGTGGGACTCGCAGGCGAGGTCGAGATTGTATTTTTCAAAAAGCGGCACCCAATGCTCGCGCCGCGACGCCCCGTCCTGCACCGCCCGCACGCTGGGGAAGGCGGGTTGGTGGTAGCTGGCAAAGACCCACCGGTTGTCTGCGCGGAGCCTCGCCAGCTCGGAGTTGAGCCACAGACGCTGGTCTCCGCTGAGGCTGATTTCCGTGTTCAAAATCATCAGTGCAACGCGCTTGGAAAGCGGCAGCGAGTAATAGTAATGCTCCAGACCGGTGGGCCACGGGAAGGCTTCGGTGAAGCCGACCCCCATATCATGGTTCCCGCGGGTCGGGATAATCGGCAGGAGTCTGCCGGTCTTCGACGTGCACAATTCGTGATCGCTGAGCCATGCGTCCATGTAGCGCCATTCGGCGCGCTGGCAGTAATCGCCACCGTGGACGAGTGCCAGGATGGTGGGATCCGCCTCCAACAGTGCGGACATGCGAAGGTTCATTTTCCGCCGGTCGTTGTGGGCGTAAGGATCGTCACCATCGATCCGCGAGTCGCCGCCGAAGAGCATGGAAAAGGGGCGGTCGTCGTCGAGGGCGGTGACGAAGTGGAATTCTTGTGAGACTTGGTCGTCGCTGACCATGACGAGATAGTAGGTGGTTCCCGGCTTGAGGCCTGTCAGGTGCACGTGGTGAAAAAACCCCGGTTTCACCCACTTCTCGTCCTCTGCGACCAGAGTGAACTGCCCGTTTTTGAATGAGTCCGAATTGTTCTCATAGTTCCCCGGCTTTCCTTGGCGGGGCACGGTGTCGTAGTGGACCCGGTGGTTTGCGCCCTCGAAACGGGTGGTCCACGAGATCACCGCTTCTGTGGCTGGATTCTGCATCCAGAGGACCCGGTGGTGCTCGATGGCTCCGGCCTCGGGAATGACCGGATTTTCACCGGTCCGTGAGAAAAGGGTGGAGGGAGCCGCTGCGGCAGCTGCGGCAGCCAAGGTGAGTTTCAGAAACCCGCGACGTGCCAAAGGGTCCGGCGCGCGCGGTGCCCATGGGTCGAGAGGCGCGGGAACGACGGGAGCGGTGGAACTGATTTCTGGGGACATGACAGGGTATGGGCTGCGGGTTCTGGATACGAGCCTCACCGCAGCCGGCTTCTTTCAGATCTGATAGACCGGGCTTTCAGCACTCGGAGATTCGACTTTGCTGGGGCGCGGCGCGCCAGCGCCTGTGGCACGGGTTGCAATCTGCTGAGAAAACCTCAGGGGACAGGCGGCAAGTTCTTGTGCGATCCGTCGCAGAGCGGCGGGTTCGCGCTGTGCTTGCACTGGCACCACCAGAGGGTTTTCTTTTCGGTGACCTCGTATTTCACCGGTTGCAGGCCGGTCCCTTTGTGTGAGCCGTCGCAGAACGGTGGGTGGCCGGAGCGTCCGCAGGAACACCACCAGTGAGTGCCGGCCTCCACTTCGAGGGCCAGCGGCTTGCGTTCACAAATGATCGGGTCTTCAGCCATGTTTTAAATTTAAGTTAGCGTAAAACGGTCACTGGCAGGTCCCGTGGTGGAGTGGACATCACCTCGTCGGGATGGGTCTCCGCCTCGGAATCCGCAGTTTTTTTATCCAGCTTGGGGTAGCGTTGGGATGGGACCTCGTTGAGGAATGTTGCGCCAAGCCAACCTGCCAGGATGACTGAGGAACCCGTTACAAAACGCTTGGTATTCATCAATTGCTAAGGATGTGTTTACTATTTCCGTGAGCAGGTTTTGGCGGCTGCCTGCGCGAATAGCAACCCCGAATATGCGATTTTCCGAGCCGATCGCTCAAATGAGGATTGTCGTCATCCGGCCCAGGCCCTAGCGTCCCCGCCACGAGAGGGCTGCTGCGGCAGCGCGTGTCATCGTGTTAGTCAGTCAATTTTCAAAATCTCATGGGCATTTTCAGCAAACCCCGCCTGCGCAGCCTTGATCGCCGTGACATGCCTGAAGGCCTTTGGGCCAAGTGCCCGGATTGCGGCGCGCTCATCCACACGCTCGAGCTCAAGCAGAATCTCCATGTCTGTATGCATTGCAGCCATCATTTCCTGGTCGATTCCCGCGAGCGGATCACCTTGCTGGCGGATCCGGGGAGTTTCGAGGAAACCGAAACCGGCTTGATTTCCGGCAATCCATTGGGCTTCGCCGGCTACGCGGAAAAAACCGCCGGCCTGCGCGAGAAGACCGGGCTCGACGACGCGCTCGTCTCCGGTCGCCTCACCATCAATGGTCAGCGGGCGATGATCGCGGTGATGGATTTCAAGTTTTTCGCCGGTTCGATGGGCTCGGTCGTCGGAGAGAAAATCACGCGTGCGATTGAGACGGCCATCGCGGAGCGGCGGGGCGTCATCATTGTTTCCGCCTCGTCCGGGGCGCGGATGCAGGAGGGGATGCTCTCGCTGATGCAAATGGCGAAGACCTGCGGTGCGCTGGCCCGCTTGTCCGAGGCGAAACTGCCCTACATCTCGCTTCTCACCCATCCAACCACCGGCGGCGTGACCGCCTCATTTGCTACCATCGGCGACGTGAATCTGGCCGAGCCCAAGTGCATGATCGGCTTCGCCGGGCCGCGTGTGGTTAAGGAAACCACCCACCAGAACCTCCCGCCCGGATTTCAGACTGCGGAGTTCATGCTCGAGCACGGGCTCATCGACGCCATTGTCCCGCGCGCCGCGCTGCGCGAGCGCCTCGGCAGCCTGCTCGCTTACATGATGCCGCTCGGCTGAGCCTTGTTGACCGCGGAGCTGGTGTCGGCACCGTCCCAATCCTCCGGGTCTTGGCACGAAGAGGAGACAAACCGCAGATGAACGAGATGCAGGCAGATCAGCATCCATTAAAATCCCTCTTCATCTGCGTTCATCCCGTTCATCTGTGGTTGCATGTTTCTTAAAACCAAAGTATTAGGCGCGTCGTTTGGCACCTGAGGCTGCCGGGGAGGGCTTGGCGTCTCAAGCGGCAAGCGCCTTGTAGCGGAACGCCAGCAGAAGCGCTTGCTCACCGTAATCCCGGTCCATCCGGAGCTGGTCGATCGATCGCAGGCAAAAATTCTCGAGATCCTCGTCGTTCCGCAGGCGGAATGGCAGGGTCTCGACGACCTCGCCACCGCTTCGGACGAAGATTTCAACGTGCGTTTCCAACCAGGATTGGAGTCGGGCCAGATTGGGCCGGTTTTCCGATCCTGCGGCTGCGAAGAGTTTGAAAAAACACCTGACACATTTACCCGGATGCCCTTGGCTGGCAATCAGTTGCCGCAAATCCAAAATGGCATCTGCCTCCCGCGCGAGCACGGTGGCGAGTGGACGGAGAATGCTGTCAATTTCTTCAAACGGGTGCTGCACGCCGCGAATGGACCCCAATTGAGATCCATTCGCAATAGAAATTTTGCCGGATTAGAGGCGATCTTCAGCGAGGATCGGAGGTGAGAAATCGCCACACCAATCGGTGTCGGCGGTGACTGGGAACATCGATTCGAATTTCACCTCTTCATCGATCTCGAAGGCGATGGTTTGAGGTGCGTGGCGGCGGCATTCGCCCAAAGGGTCCCCTTCCTCATCCGTTTGGTTCCAGTAGGCGCAGTTGCCGCAGGCGCGGGTGGTGGTCTTCGTTTGCATGATGGTGGTGGTCGTAGGTTAATTGGCTAACAGATAACCCCACTTGGCCCTCGCCGCAACTGAAAAACGTCGCTGGGAATGGGTCTCATTAAACCGGCTGCCGGACCAGCCACGGTCGCTTCGCCGGGGTGATGTGGGGTGGTTTCAGATAGAGTGGCTGCGGGATTTCGCGGAGCCAGCGGTCGCGGGTTGCCGGCGGGCTGTCGTTCCAGGCGAGCCAAAGGCCGCGCGCGTCGGGAAATTCCAGCCTCACCTCGCTTTGCAATTCCGAGGGCAGCGGAAAGCGGAATGGATCGTCGAACGAAACCACCGCGGACTTCCCGGCGACGGCATGCGAGACCGCGGCCAGCAGTCCTTGTGCGTCGGTGAGCGCTGGCTCGGTTAGGAGCTGGTGATCTTCGATTCTGGCGATCCAATAAGTCCCGCGCCGTGCGTCGCCGATGGCCAGGCACGCGCCGCCGCAGCGGGCGGAGGGCACGGCGAGGATGGAGGGCAGCGCCACTGCCGGGCAGCCGCAGGCGATGGCGACTCCCTGCGCGGCGGCGATTCCGACGCGTGTCCCGCTGTAGGAGCCCGGTCCGCTGCCCACCAGCACCAGTTCGGGACCGGCCGCCGCCTGCGCGGCGAGCAATTTCTGGAGCGGGGAAAACAACACCGCGTTGTGGCTGCGGTCGCTGGTGAACTCGCGCTGGTCCAGCTGGCCGCGGTCATCCACGGTGGCGAGCGATGCCTGCGGCGTGGATGTCTCAAAAACCAGGGTGAAGCTGCCATGCATGGCGGCAAGACTAGCCGGTGGCGCAGCGTCCCGCCAGCCCGGCGTGGCAAAAAGAGCGGGGCGGCTTACTTCGCAGCCGCGGATCACGCACCTCACAAGGATTTCAGACCGCCAGCTTGGGGATCGAGGCGAGCAAGCTTTGGGTGTAGGCGGCCTGCGGATGGTTGAAAACCTCGTCGGCAGGCCCGGATTCGACGATTTTCCCTTCGTGCATGACGGCGATGCGGTCTGCGATGTAGTGGACGACGCCGAGATCGTGGGAGATGAAAATCAGGGTCAGCCCGAGGTCCCGCTGGAGGGACTTGATCAGGTTGAGAATCTGCGACTGGATGGAAACATCGAGCGCGGAGACCGGTTCGTCGGCGATGATGAGCTTCGGTTCCGGCGCAAGCGCGCGGGCGATGGCGATGCGTTGGCGCTGGCCGCCGGAGAACTCGTGGGGGTATTTCCGCATGACCCTTGCGTCGAGGCCGACGGTGGCCATGAGGGCTTCTACGCGTTCAAACAGGGCGTCGCCCTTGAGCTTTGGATGGCGCTGGCGGATGGCCTCGGCGAGGGTGGAGAAGATCGTCATCCGCGGGTTGAGGGAGGCGTAGGGGTCTTGAAAAACCATCTGGAAATCGAGTCGGCGGCGGCGGATTTGGGCCGCGGGAAGGGTGCTGAGATTTTCGCCCTCCAACATCACGCTGCCGGAGGTCGTCGGGATGAGTTGCATGATCGTCCGCGAAAAAGTCGATTTGCCGCAGCCGGACTCGCCCACGAGCCCGAGGATTTCGCCCTTTTCGATGTTCAGCGTAACCCCGTCCACCGCGCGGATGACCGTCTTGGTCGGGGCGAAAAGCGATCCGCCGCGCTGGGTGAAATGGGTGTGGAGATCCTTGATTTCGAGATAAGACACGGCCGCAAGAATGCATGGCAGGCGGGGGATGGCACGGATTTTTTGGACGCGGGTGCCCGTCCTGTCGGTTTAAGAGATAATGAACCGCAGATGAACGCGGATGAACGCAGATTCAGAGGGATAAGATTCGATGGAGATCGGGAGATCTTTCTAGCGGTTCTAGCGCAAGAGCTTGATGACCGTGGCGATGGAGCCGAGGAGCATCAGGCTGATGAGGCTGGCCGCGAAGAGTTTGGGCTCGCCGCCGGCGACGGCCTGCCAGCTGACGATGGAGCGCCAGCCGAAGACGCCGCAGAGCAGGAGGGTCATCACCAGGGCGACCCATCTGGCGAACTTAAAGCCCTTGGCGAGGAGCAGGCCCCAGACCACCGAGAGGGCGCCAAAGAGGGAGCCGGAGATGAGGGCGGTCTTGGCCGCGGCGGGATTGGAGAGATAGCCTGCCAAGCCGCAGAGAAAGAGGAAGATTCCGAACGTGACGAGCCAGCGGGAGTGAGTCATGCGGGGTGAGTAGCATCGCTTGGGGGTTCATGCCAAGTTTTGTATTCGATTTGGGATGATGCAGGCCGGAAAAGGCCGCCCGCTGGCACGATGGAGCCTCCAAAGCGGTGGCGGCGCGCCGCGATGCCGACGCGCCGGGCGGGAGCCGGCTATTTATAAACCGTCACCAGGTGAGATACGCCAATGTTTCCAGCGGCATCGAAAGCGAAGGCCTGCAGGGTGTGGGTACCGGCAGAGACCTTGCTGATATTCCAGCTGAAACTCGACGATTCGCTGCTGCTGGTTCCGAAAAGCTTGCCGTCGATGTAGAGCTCCACCTTGGTCAGGCTCAGGTCGTCACTGGCACTGACATTGACCCTCACCGTCTTGCCTTTGAGTGTTGAGCCATCTGCAGGCGAGGTGATGGCTGCCAGCGGAGCCGTGGTGTCCGCGAGCGTCGAGTTTTTCACTGTCACATTGATCGATTTGCTCGCGATGTTGTTAGCGGCGTCATAGGCGCGGGCCTCCAGAGTGTAGGCCCCGTCCAGGCTGTTGGTGGTATTCCATGAGAACGACGCAGTCGCCGAGGTGCTTTGGCCATGAAGGACTCCACCGATATAAAGCTCCACTTTGGTGACTCCCACGTTGTCGCTGGCAGAGAGGCTGACATTCAATGTTCCGGCAAGGGTGGCTCCGTCAGCCGGTGAGGTGATAGCGACGGAGGGCGCGGTAGTGTCCCCGGGGACCGAGGTTGTGACTGCCGCCACTGCACGCCGGGCGTTGACCCGTCCGTGGCCGTAATAGACATCGTAGCCAGCCGCGCCGATATCGTCACTATTCTTGAGCAGTGCATCCACGACAGCGGCGTTGGAGAGGCCGGAATTGGCTGCGGCCATGAGTGCGACCACGCCCGCGGCGACGGGACTGGAAAATGATGTGCCGTTCCAGTAGGCATAGGAGCTGGAGTTTTGCAGTGTTAGAACGCTGACGCCCGGTGCGGCGATGTCCACGTAGGAACCGTAGTTCGACCAGCTGGGGCGCCTGTCCGAGGAGTCGGTGGCGGAAACGGCGACGACGTTATTACAGGCCGCTGGGTAGAAAGCGGTGCTGTTGCCATTATTGCCGGCGGCGGCAACAAGGATGATATTCCTGTTCCACGCGTAATTGACGGCGTTTTGCAGCGTTCTTGAGGACGATGTGCCACCGAGGCTCAGATTGATGATGCGGGCACCGTTGTCGGCGGCCCAAGTGATGCCATTTGCCATTCCCGAGTAGCTGCCGCTGCCATTCGCGCCCAACACCTTGACGGGAAGGATCGCGCTGTTCCAAGAGACGGAGGCCATGCCCAGGCTGTTATTGCTCGAGGCGGCAGTGATGCCGGCGACGGCGGTGCCGTGCCCATTGTCGTCACTGGCATCGGTGTCATTGTTCACAAAGTCATAGCCTTGGAGCACCTTCCCGGCGATGTCAGGATGCGAGCCGCTCACTCCGCTATCGACGACGGCGACAATCACGCTGGAGGACCCGACGCTTGTTTCCCATGCGGCAGGGGCCTCGATTTTCGACAAATACCACTGGTTGCCTCCGGTGAAGTAAGGATCATTGGCCACGCCGATGGCCGTGGCCACGTGGTCCGGCTCCACATATTCGACATCCTTGTTGCGTTTGAGCGCATTGATGAGTTGTTCGGCTGCTTTAGCGGGGACCCGGACCACCCGCACGTCCAGAGCGGGGATGGTGCTGTGCTGGCGGGCTCCTTTAGCGCTGAGCAGCGCGTGGAGGGCGGCTTCGGACATGGACGGCTTCGGCTTGACGAGGATTTGCACTTCCTTCTTCTCGGGAGGAGCGGCATGCAAAGTGGAAGTCAGGACGGCTGCCAAGACGGCGCAGCAGGCTGCCGCGAGGGATAACAAGCGCGAGGTGATCGATTTCATAGAACTAGGCCTTTCTGGGTTATAACGATTGAAATTCAAGGTAATGCCGAGGATGGCTCTCAGAACACGTTGGGCAAGCGGAAAAGTTGCAAATAGCAGAATTTTTTTTGGTAGGGTGAGTGATTTATTTTGGGCGGCGAACCTCCAAGGCAGTGGCAGTGCGGCGCTATGCCTCTCTCCGTGGGTGCACGCCTCTGGTGCAGTCTGCAATGGTCTGTTGTCCGGCGGCCTTTCCAAGCTCCGCTGGCGGTGGTCGGCTGGCGCTGGAACGCCGCGTGCTGAAACAACCCGGTCGAGGCAAACCCCTGAATCCGCATGCCATGTTGAGAACCGCGAAACAATTAAAGGGCCTGAAGTTGCGCGCGCTGGACGGCGAAATCGGCCGGATCCACGAGTTTCTGTTCGATGACGCCCACTGGACCGTCCGCTATCTGGTGGCGGACACCGGCACTTGGTTGACCGGCCGCCAGGTTTTGATCTCGCCTTCCGCGCTGGAGCCGGTCGATGCGCAGGCGGGCCTGCTGCCGGTGCGGTTGAGCCAGGCGCAGATCGAAGACAGCCCGCCGGTCTCCAGCGACGAGCCGGTGTCCCGCCAGCACGAGCGCTATTTTTACGGCTATTATGGTTGGCCGAATTATTGGTATGGCCCGATGGCCTGGGGCGCGAGCAGCTACCCGCTGGCCCACTCTCCGGGTCCGGCGGATGCCGCCCTCGGCAGTCCGGGCGCTCCGGTTGACGCACCAGCCGGGGCGAGCGGCGTATCTGCGGAGGAAACCGGAGACCCGCATTTGCGCAGCACCGCTGCCGTCAGCGGTTACCACATCGGGGCCTCGGACGGCGAGATCGGGCATGTGGAGGATTTCATCATCGACGACGAGACCTGGGCGATCCGCTACATCGTGGTGGATACGAGGAACTGGTGGTATGGAAACCAAGTGCTGATCTCGCCGCGCTGGATCAAGGACATCTATTGGGCGGAAATGAAGGTTTCCGTGGATCTCACGCGCGAGCAAATCAAGGCGGCGCCGGCCTATGCGGCAGGAAGCCTGGACCGCGAGTATGAGGCCGGCCTCCACCACCATTACGAACGAGAAGGCTACTGGCAGCCCGTCAGCCGAGATTCGAGATCGTCTGGAAGATCGCGGTGATCATCAAGTAGGCCATGGTGCCAATCAGGCCGGCCATGATGATGAGAACGCTGGGCATGATGAGCGCCATGATCCGCTGGAGGTCCTTGTCGAGCTCCTTGTCATAGCGCTCGGCGGCGCGGCGCAGCGATTGGTCGATTTTCCCGGTTTGCTCGCCGACGGAAATCATGTCGATGAGCAGCGGCGGGAAGGCGCCGTTGCGGATGAGGGCCTTGGAGAATGACCGGCCGTCGCCGACCTGGGCGATGACCTTGTCGAGCTCGGTGCGCAGGCCGCGGTTCTGGGTGGCGTCGCGGGAAAGCTCGAGCGCGCGGAGCAGCGGCAGGCCGTTGCCGACGAGGTTGGCCATGGTTTCCAGGAACTGAACGTAGAAGCGGCTGGTGATGACCGGGCCGACGAGCGGCAGCTTGAGTTTCATCCGGTCCCAGGCGGGTTTATTGGCGTCGTTATCCTTCCAGGCTTTGAAGAAAATGAAGGAGGTGACGAGCACCAGGATGATGACGAGCCACCACTTGCTGAGGAAATCGGATAGGCCGATGAGAATGGCCGCGCCCAGCGGGATTTTCCCGCCCGGCGTGCTCTCGATGAGCTGGGTGAGCTGCGGGATGAGCGTGGTGACGAAGACGATGGAAACGCCGATGCCGGCGAGCACGAGGAAAGCCGGATAGATCATTGCGAGGATCAGGCGGCTCTGGAGCTCGGCGAGGGTTTTGAGGTAGTGGGCCTGGCGCTTGAGGATGGTGTCGAGCGCGCCGGACGCCTCACCGGCGGCGGCCAGCGAGCAATAGAGCGAGCCGAAGCTGGGGCTGACTTTTTTCAAGGCGACCGAGAAATTCACCCCGTCGCGGACGATCTGGCGGATTTTGAAGGATACCGCCTTGAGGTTGCCGAGTTCCTGGCGGTTCTCCATCGACTTGAGCGCGGGCTCGAGCTGGAGACCGGCGCTGAGCATGTCGGAAAGCTCCTCGGTGAAGAGGACGACTTCCTGGCGCTTGAGCTTGATCGGGCCGTCCGGGATTGGGGCTTCCTTGGCCTCGATTTTCCCCTTGGCGCGGTCGTCGTCGGCCCTGGCCTTTTGGTTGCCGCTGGTCTTCTTGGAGGTGACCGCGGCGGCGGTTTCCTTGAGGTTGACCGGCTGGAGGCCCTTGCGGTCGAGCACGCGCAAGGCTTCCGGGCGATCGGACGCGTCGATCTCGCCGGAGGTGACGGAACCATTGGCGGAGAGGGCTTTGTAGGCGAATAAAGGCATAGGGTCGGGGGCAGTCGGAACGCGCTAGTCGGCGTTCATGCTTTTCAGGATTTTGCGGGCGAGGTTTTCTTTGATTTCGTTGTGCCTTGGAATGGTTTCAGTGACCCCGGTTTTCGGATTATCCAAATCGAGTGTGCGGCACCCTCTCGCTTCAAAAGGCAGCCGGCGATTCGGAGTTTGCGCTCAAGGTCACGTCGTTTCATCCGATGAGAAGCGTTTCGCGGATTGCGTCGTCCGGGAGGCCGCGGAGAATGTCGGCAGTGCGATCCTCCAGAAGTAGCTCGATCGCCTGTTTCAGGCTGAGCTTGGTTTCCTCGATGGTCTCGCCCTGACCATTCGCGCCGGGAACTTCGGGACAAATCGCCCAGTAGCCCCCTGACGGATCGGGCTCGATGATGGCGGTGAGTTCGGCTTTCATAGACGGAAGTGTAGAGGATAAAACTGAAATGCTGAAACTGGATTATTCCCCGCCGCCGATGTCGGAGGAGGTGACGGAGATGACTTCCTCGATGGTGGTTTCGCCTTTCATGACCTTGTGCCAACCGTATTCGCGCATCGGGATGTAGCCGTCGCGGACAGCTTGGGCGCGCATGTCATTGGCGTTCGCGCGGTGGACGACGAGTTCCTGCATCGCCTGGGTGAGCAGGATGACCTCGTAAATGGCAAAGCGGCCGGAGAAGCCGGTCATCCGGCAACGGTCGCAGCCTTTAGCCGAATAGATCTGGCCGGGGATGTGCAGCGGGATGCCCAGCTCACCGCGATCTTGCTCGGACACCTCGCGCGGCACCTTGCAGTTCGGACAAAGTTTCCGGACGAGGCGCTGGGCGAGAAACGCGCGGACGGCGGCGGAAACGAGGAAGGGTTCCACGCCCATGTCCACGAGCCGGCTGATGCCGCCCATGGCGTCGTTGGTGTGCAGGGTGGAGAAAACCAAGTGACCGGTGAGCGAGGCGCGGATCGCAATTTCCGCAGTCTCCAAGTCCCGGATTTCCCCGATCATCACGATGTTCGGGTCCGCCCGCAGGATCGAGCGCAGCGCGGTGGCGAAGGTCAGACCAATCTCGTTTTTCACCGCGATCTGCATCACGCCGGTGAGCTTGTTTTCCACCGGGTCCTCGACGGTGACGATCCGCCGCTCCGGGTGGTTCACCTCGGTGAGGAAGGAGTAAAGGCTGGTGGATTTACCCGATCCGGTCGGCCCGGTGATCAGGATGATGCCGTTGGGAAGGTGGAGCAGCGCTTCGATTTTCTTCTGCACGAAGGGCTCCATATTGAGCTTCGCGATGTTGAATTTCTCCTGGTTGAGAAGTCGCAGGGACACGCTTTCGCCCTCGACGGTGGGGACCGTGGCAACGCGGACGTCGATGGTCGCGCCTTCAAACTGGAGGTTGATCCGACCGTCCTGCGGCACGCGGCGCTCGGCGATGTCGAGGCGGGCCATGATTTTCAAACGGGCGATCACCGAGCTTTGCAGCGCCTTGATGTTTTCCGGCACGGCGATCTCGATCAAGCGGCCGTCGATCCGGTAGCGGATCCGGAGATTCGTGCTGAGCGGCTCGACGTGGATATCGGTCGCGCGCTGGTCGAGCGCCTCGCGGATGATCTGGTTGACGAACTTGACCACGGAGGCCTCCTCGTCGTCATCCTGGTCAATCACGTTGGCCTCGTCTTCGCCGCCTTCGAGGTGGTCGTAATCGAAATCGCGGCCTTCGAGGATTTGTTCAAAGGTGTCGGCGCCCACACCATACAAACGCCGGAGCGCCTCGTGGAGGCGCTTGCGGGACGCCATGCACCAGTCGATGGGCAGTGCGAGTTCCTGCGCGGCGGCCTGGCGGGCGACGAGGTTGAGGGGGTCAAACGTGCACAGTTGCAGGCGTTTATGGTCACCCTCGCCGGTGATGGCGACCGGCAGCAAGCGGTGGCGCAGCGCCAACCGCGGCCCGCAGGCCTCGCGCAGCGGCAGCGGGACTTCCGCCAGCGGGATGCTGTCGAGCCATTCAATCCCCAGATCCAGGGCCAGCTCCTTCATGTAGCGTTCCTCATCGACCACGTCGGCATCGAGCACGTCGTCAATGGGCGAGCGTTGGCGCTGGGCGGCCGCACGCAGCACTTCGGTCAAGGCGGGAATGTCGTCGCAGCCGGTGCGGCGAGCAGGATCAATCAAAAGCTGGGTCATGTGAACGGCTACTTGTCACCTAAATGCTCCCCGGGCGCAATCTTGTCTCTTCAAATTTGCAGGGACTCCCGATTGCGTCGCGCCGATCGCCGCTGGCGCAATGTCTCGGCTTGTTTTATCTAGCAAAAGCATCCGATCCTCGCGCGAAATTCACGAGGGCATTTCGATTCAGTCTTCATTCGGATTCTCCGGTCCGGCGAACAAGCTGTTTTGATGGTTGATGTGGCGCCCCATCTTTTCCCAAAAGGGAAAGAACCCAGAGCCTGCCAGCTTGAATGCATGAGCATCCGAGGTGCGACGCAGCAACGTCAGCGTGATGCCTGCGGAGCTGAGGCGCTGGCGCAAATGCGGCACAAGGTCCGCCACGGGGCCAACAGTCGGCACAAACGCCACGACTTCATCAAGGCCGCAAGTCACCGCCCAGGAGCAAATGCCAGTGGCAAAATCGTCATTTTTGTTGAGCAGGGTCGGGCACTGGAAATGTGCCGCAGCTCGCGCCAGACCATCGGTCAGCACTTCATGCAAGGCCGCGCTGCGCTGCTCGCTGAGCGCGAAGTGGTGGTGTGCGCTGAAGAAGGCGGCAACCGTGACCGGTGTGAGCGTCGCGAGCGGCCCAACTTCAGGAACCAAATCGTCCTCATGAAGCCAGATCCCGATCCGGCGGTCGCTGCCCGGAACCGCCGCTGGGTGCTCCAGCAAGGTCTGCCGGGTCGTGTTGGCAAACTCGGTGGCAACCGGCGGCGAGATCGCGCCGTCTGCGATCCTCTCGCAGCCAGCGCGATCGGAGAGTAACAATTCGGGCGCGTATTTTTCGATGTTCGATTCCCTGACCAGATAGGTTTTCCCGGGAGTCTGCAGGCCCGCGACCCACCGCCACGACAGCGTATTGCTGGCTGGATCAGCGTCTAGCAGATATCGATAAAAGAAGTCCGCGCCCAGTTCCCAAGGCAAGCGCTCGCCGTGAATCCAATAGCTGGCCCACCACATCCGGGCGTGATTGTGAAGGTAGCCGGTGGTGATTAATTCCCGCGCGAGGGCATCCATGCAGGCCACGCCACTTTCGCCTGCGGCCACAGCCCGTGCGCGCTGCATCACCGCCTCGGGCAGAGTCTCATTGAGTTCTCGCACGCGCCGCCGCCATGTGGTCCACACGTCCGGTCGCTGCTCCAGCCAGCCTTTCCAATACCTCCGCCAGCAGACCTCTTGCAGCCATTTTTCAACCTTGCGGAATTCATACCTCTGCAGCGTGTCGCTGATCACTTCGTCTTCCAGCAGCAGCCGATGGCGCAGGGCGGCGCTGAGACGTGAGACGTTGCGGTGGAGCGGCTCCACATGATTGCGCCGCTTGGCATAGTGGCCGAGGCCGGGCAGGAAGGCGGCCCAGGTATGCAAAGCATCGCGACGGTTGAGTGGGATGGGGTTCATCGAGAGAAACGACTGTCGGGTTGATTCGGTTGCGGGGGTTGAGCTGTTTTGTGCAAGCGGCAGCGCTCACTGCAAAATTTCACGTCCTCCCAAACTCGCTCCCACTTCTTTCGCCACGCAAAAGGCCGCCCGCAAGTGAGACACACTTTCTCCGGCAGATGCTGTTTTTTCACCCCTTTCATATTTCTGTCGGCAGATCATCTTGATCCGACGGCCAACCATCGGCCAGCCGAATTCGCTACCAGTCTCTCAAGAAATCCAACGACCTCAATCTCTCTGTTGCTGAAAAGGGAGATATTAACCACCGATTGCAGTGATTGAACTGATTCATCCCCCTGATTAAAAATTTCCGTGCCTGCCGCAGCGATCCATGGTTCGTATTTCCCGTGATCCCGAGAAATCATCGAAACCAACGACATTTTCCTCGATGTCCACCTGATGATTTCGCGCCCGGATCACTATTTGGAGCGCTTCATCGCGTTCCAATAGCGGGCCGGTCACCGCGCGCGCAGACGGGCAGTCACCTCGCCCTCTCGATGGTCAGCAACGCGCTGTCGATGAGGTCGATGGCGGAGCCGATGGAGCCATCGACGTAGTAGAGCCCCCACGTTTCACTGCCCTCGATGTCGTCCTCACGTTTCGGATAACCGCGCAGTTCCAACAGTTGGAAACTGCTGGGCAGTGAGTTGTCGATCTCAACGGCGTGGACCAATGAGGGCTGCTGGTCGCCCGGCCGCTTAATTTCTATCAGCAGGCTGTAAGGGGTGGAGTCCTTCGAATCGCCGGGAAGGATGTAGTCGGCGGGGTCGAAGGAGCCGTTTGGGGTGGGAGAAGATACGGCATCAATCTCGCAAAGCGCCTCGGCCTCGCGCTTGGCCTTTTCCCACCCGGCATACTTGAAAGCCCAGTAGGGCAGTTCTTTGTGGTCTGCGGGAGTGAGCAGGGTTTTGATGTGATAGCCGCCCTGGTTTTCCAGCCAGATCGCGATGTGTGGCGGCGAGTTGGCGTGGTAGGACAAGCCGGTTTTGACGGTAAGCCGCATCTTGTAGTCCGGCGAGGGGCTGTAGTCGAAAACCATTTCGTCCTCGCGCATCTCGAAGCGCTCCATGGCCGGGCCAAGATTGCCGCTCCAGCTGAGCACTGTCCTAACGGGTGCTGGCTGCCACCAGAAAAGGAGAGTGAGCGCTGCGGTGAGCGCGAGGCTGGCCCAGAGGATTTTACTGCGCAGGTAGCTGGTGAGCGGGCGGCTGTTGTTGAACACATGCAAACCGATGAGGGCGATGAAGACGAAGCCCATCAGCGAGTGCAGGCCGATGATGCCGAGGGAAAACGGCTGGATGAAAGCGATGACGCCAGTGACCGCGAGGACGAGAAAGGTCAGCGCGGTGAGCAGCGAGACGCCGCGGCGGCGAAGGGTGCCGAGCTGGGGTTTGGGCTTTTCAGGCATCGCCCGGGATGATGGCTCCGTGGCTGCGGAGCAGGTCGTAGATTTCCTTAAGCGGGATTTCAAGTGGGGTGCTTCCCGCCTTCGCGGCGAGGGTGGCGGCAGCTCCGGCGGCCTGGCCCATGCCCATGCAAGGTGCCTGCACGCGCAGCCCGGAATTCGCCAAGCGGTCGCTGCTAACGCAACGGCCGGCAACCATGATGTTGCGGCTGCCCTTCGGGATGAGGGCGCGCAGCGGGATGGTCGGCACCGTGCCGCGCTTGAGTGGCTCGGGTTTAACGCCACTCTTGGTGTGCAGATCGACCGGGTAAAAGGCATAACAGATGGCGTCTTCAAAGAAGCGGCCGGAGCGGTAGTCGTTCACGGTGATCAGAGTCTCGCCCTGAATCCGGTAGCTTTCGCGGAAGCCGGTCTCCGGCTGCAGGTGCATTAGCCGCTTTCCGTCCTTGCGCAGCTTGGCGAGGATGGACTTCCGCCCAGCGAGGTTCGCTTCAGTGACGGTGCGCGAGTTGGTGGAATCCGCACCGTGGACGTAGAGCCGGTGAATTTGGTTCCGGCCGGGTTGGTGGGCATCGTCAAGCATGAAGAGATAGGACCCTGGCTGGCGTTCCTCCTCGCACAGCCGCGGCAGACCTAACAAACCAACCACCTCGGCTCCGCCGGTGCAGTCGATGATCTGCTTGCAGCGGACCCGGCGTTTGGTGCCGAAGCCGACGCAATCGACCTGCCAGCCGTCGTCAATTTTCGTCACCACCTGCGGGAATTCGTGATAGGCGATCTCAACGCCGGCCTGCGTGCATTTTTCCTCGGAGAGGATCGCGTAAAGAAATTGGTTGGTAAAAACCTGGTTCTGCCAGTGGTGTTGGGGGACTTTGGTAAAATCCGGGATCGGGCCCTTGTCGAGTTCCACACTTTCCTTGACCAGCTCCCAGCCGATGCCGGCGATGACCTGCTTGCCCCAGGCGTCGAAGAGCCCGGGGTAGGCCACGCCGCCGGTGGTCATGGTGCCGCCAAGTTGCGCGCCGCGCTCGAGCAGCAGGACGCTCGCCCCCGCGCGGCCGGCCTGGATGGCGGCGATGGTTCCAGCGGTGCCGCCGCCGACGACGAGGACATCGACGTTCTGGGTGATCTCAGGATCGGTGGCGTTGGCTGCCTGAGCGGCATGCACCTCCGTGGTGGAGGTGATGCCGAGACCGAGACCGGCAGTACCTAACAGAGAGTGTTGGAGGAAATTCCGGCGGTTTCTTTTGATGCTGTCATTCGTCATGTGCTCGTGTGTCTGAACGTTGGGAAGGCAGCGGATTTTTCAAAGTGTGGATTTTCACCTCGTGGACTGCGGGCAGTTCCCGCAGCGCCTCGGGGGCATCCGGTCCGAGGACGCAGGCGGCGGTGGCGAGCAGATCGCTGAATTTCGCTTCGGCGGCGACCACGCTGGCGGCGATGCGGCGGGTCAGGCCAAGGCCGGTGGTGGGATCGAGGATGTGGGAGTAGGTTACGCCACCGATTTCCACCGACTGATAGAGATCGCCGGAGGTGGAAACGGCGGCGTTGGCGAGGATGAGGATTTCGTTAGGGCGTAAGGGATCGAAAGTCTGCAGGGCCACCCGCCAACCATCGCGGCCCGGTGGCGGATCGCCGAGGCGGATGTCGCCCCCGGCGGCGATCATGGCGCGGGAAATGCCCGCGGCGGCGAGCGACTCGAGCATCAAGTCGGCGGCGTATCCCTTGGCCACGCCGCCGAGGTCGAAGGCCATGTTTTCCCGACGCAGCGTGATGCGGCGGGACTCGGGATCGAGGGTGAAATGCCGCCAACCGGTGGCGGCGCGGGCGGCGCGGAGTGCCGTGGGTTCGGGCAGGCGGCCGCAGTCGCGGGCCTCGCGCCAAAGTTTCGTGAGCGGGCCGAGGGTGGGATCAAATGTGCCGCCGGTGGTTTCGGCCAGCCGGCGTGAGTGGTCTAAGATCTCGTAGAGCAACGGCGAGAGGCTGATGGGTGTGCCGGCGGCATGGGACGCCAGCCTCGAGAGTTCACTCTCAGGCAAATAGTCGGAGGCCACTTGGTTGACTTCTTCGGCGATTGAGAACGCGGTTTCGGCCGCTTTCTCGGCGAAAGCGCGGTCCTCGGCATAACAAACGACGCTGAAGCGCGTGCCCATGAGTGGGTGGACGAAGCGGAATTCTGTTTCCTCCGCGGCGGACAAGGCGGATACCAGCACGGTGCAAATGGGCAGTAGGGTCAGCCATACAGATAGCGACCGGGTTTTTAGCGCCATTAAAGCTCCGGGCAGAATGTCCGGCAAAGTGGGTGAAATTCGTTGATTTTCCATTGTGGTGTTAAAGTGGTAATCACTTTGCCCGCTTTATCCCGCCTTGGCGCACTATTTGGCCATATCGAAGACGAAAAAAGCAGCACCCCGCCGCCCAATGCAAGGTGACACTTATATTTTATTTGTGTGCACCTTGGAGGATCCGCGGCGGTGACGTCGACCATCATTTGATCCATCGTGATCCGCCCGAGGACCGGCAGGCGTTGACCGCGGATCCAGACGGCCGCGCCTTGACTTGAGACGTGGCGCGGGTAGCCGTCGCCATAGCCGATGCCGACAGTCGCGACCCACGTCGGGCGGGTGGTGACGAACTGCCGGCCGTAGGAAACGCCGTGGCCGGCCGGCAGGGTGCGGACCAGCGTGATTGCAGATGTCGGGTTCATAGCCGAGCAGGCCCGCGCTGTTGGCGAGGTGGATCCATTTGGAACGCGCTGGCCCGCCAAGTTCGGCGATGATCGCGCGGAAGCGGGCGAACTGGGCGTGAGTGAACTCCTCGTCCTCGTCGGCCGAGGGCAAGTGCGAGCCGATCCCTTCGACCTCTAGATGCTCCAGCCGCTCGAGCTGGGCCAAAATTACCGGCAGATGGTCGGCCTCGTCGAGCGAGGAAATGCAGGGCGTCCAGTCGCGGGCGGGGGTTTCCTCCCGCTCTTCCGACCAAGTGGCTCCGAGCAGATAAATCGGCGTCTCGACTCCTGCGGCACGGATCCGGCGCAAGTGGCAAGAGCGGCGGAAGGAGATTGCCGCGCCCGCGCTTCCGGCCCAGTTATGGCGGTTTAAGAACTCGTTAACCGCAGATGAACGGGCTAAACGGATCGGGGAGCACGCGCGCCCTCGCGTGTGGTTTTCAGCGTCCTCACTAAAAACTGGCGGCTGCCAGAAAATGAATGTCTTTCCGTGATGCGAGCCCTCCCTGCCGCGAGGGCGCGACAGGGAACACGCGAGGGCGTCAGCGCGCCCGGGACCACGACCAGAGGCAAGGTGCGCGGCGGAGCGTTTTCCTCATTTTCGCTACCAGGTCTCTCAAGAAATCCAACGACACCAATCTCTCTGGTGCTGAAAAGGAGGATTCAACCACCGGTTGCAGTGATTGAACTGATTCATCCCCCTGATTAAAAATTTCCGTGCCTGCCGCAGCGATCCATGGTTCGTATTTCCCCGTGATCCCGAGAAATCATCATGACCGCGTCATCGCCCCGTCGCTGCTGGCGGCCGACTTTTCCCGAATTCGTGACGAAGTGAGTCGCGCGATCCGCGCGGGCGCGGACTGGATGCACCTCGATGTGATGGACGGGCACTTCGTGGATAACATTTCCTTCGGCCCCGCCATCGTCCAGACGGTGCACGAAACCAACGATATTTTCCTCGATGTCCACCTGATGATTTCGCGCCCGGATCACTATTTGGAGCGCTTCATCGCCGCCGGGGCCGACCTCATCACGGTCCATGTTGAGGCGGAGCACGATGTCGCGGAAACCTTGGGCCGGATCCGCGCGGCCGGCTGCCAAGCGGGGCTTGCGCTCAATCCCGCCACCCCCTTGAGTGCAGTGGAACCATTTCTCGACCAGATCGACCTGCTCCTGTGCATGACCGTGGTCCCCGGCTTCGGCGGACAGCCGTTCATGCCGGAAATTCTGGAAAAAATCGCCGCCGCGGTTCAAATCCGGGAGACAAATGGTTTCGTTTTCCACGTTGAAGTGGATGGAGGCATCGATGCCGTCACCGCCAGCCGCTGTTTTTCCGCGGGTGCAAATGTGATGGTCGCTGGCTCCTCCACCTTCCGCGCGGCTGACATGGCTGCCGCCATCACCGCCATCCGTAACGCATGAAAAACAGGGATGTAGAGCGCGGTCCTATCTTTTGGCGTAACGGAAACCGGGAAACGCGCGGACGAGGCGGCGCATTTCGAGTTTCATCAAATTCGCGGTGACGACGTGGGCCGGCAGGCCGCTGCGCTCGATAATAAGATCCACCGGCGACTCGTCGCGGGTGACTGCGGCGAAAACGGCGGCTTCCTCCTCCGGCAGTTCGGGGATGTCCGCCGCGGACTCAGCCGGGCTGGGGGCGCGGGCGAAGGGCAGCTCGCCGAGGTCGTCGAGAATGTGGCCGGCTTCCATCACCAAAGTGGCCCCCTCGCGGATGAGCTGGTTGCAGCCCGCGGACGTGGGTTTGTCAATCGGGCCGGGGACGGCGAAGATCGGCTTGCCGTATTCCGAGGCGAGATTCGCAGTGATCAGCGAGCCGGACCATGCCGGGCACTCCACGACGAGCAGCGCCCGCGACCAAGCGGCGACGATCCGGTTGCGCATGGGAAAAGTCTGCTTATCCGGCGCGGTGTGGAGCGGAAATTCGGAGACGACCGCACCATTTCCTGCCGCGATCCTCTCCGCGAGGCTGAGGTTTTCCGGCGGATAGAGCTGGCCGAGGCCGGAGCCGATCACCGCGATGGTGCGGCCGTTGGCTGCGACCGCGGCCTCGTGCGCAGCGGTGTCGATGCCGCGGGCAAGGCCGGAAATGATGGTGAACCCGGACTGCGCGAGTTGGTAGGTAAGCTTCTTCGTCGCCTGGGTGCCGTAGTGAGTCGCCCGTCGCGAGCCGACGACACCGATGGCATGCCGGTCGCGCGCCTCAAGTTTTCCCCAGACGTAGAGCAGCAGCGGTGGGTCGTAGGCATCCCGCAGTGGCGCGGGGTAATCCTCGTCCTCTTGCGTGACGAGAGAGATCCCACGTTCTGCGACCTCGCGGAGCTCTGCGACCGGATCGGCATGGTCCTGCCACGAGTGAAGGATCTTCGCCGTTTCCTCGCCGATCCCGTCCACCCGCATCAGCCGGTCTTTGGCCGCGCCGAGGATGGCGGCGGGGCTGCCGAAGGCTTCGAGCAGGCGGCGGACGCGGATCGGTCCGATTTTCGGCAGTAGATTGAGGGCGACGAGGGCTTCTTGCGAGGTCATGAGGTGGTTAGAGTCTGCCCATGAAATGGCCGCCGCGTCAAAGCCGGTTTCCAGCCGGGAGAAATTGCGCGGGTTTTGCGGATTTTCCGGATGCGGTGATCCTCCGTGATGGGGTCCGATTTCTCAACAAAGGGAGAAATTTTCCGGCCGCGGTCCGGATTTCTGTGTCTGCAAATCCCTCTTGTTGTTGCTTGACCCCGCTTGCGCGTCGCTCCACCGTGCCGCCCCGCCGCGCGCCCCAATGGCCGCCGCGTGCCCTAACTGAAACTAACACACCGATCTGCCATGGCTGCGAAGATCTATACCACCAAGGACGCCCCGATCGCTCCTTTGAAAAAGAAAACCCTCGCCGTGATCGGCTTTGGCTCACAAGGCCACGCTCACGCGCTCAACCTCAAGGACAGTGGCCTCAAGGTCATCATCGGCCTCTACAAGAAGTCGAAATCCCGCGAAGTTGCCAAGAAGCTCGGCTTCGAGGTCATGGACACCGCCGAGGCCGTCAAGGCTGCGGACGTGATTTTCGTCGCCACTCCGGACACCGTCATTCCGGAAGTTTATACCAAGGACATCGCGCCGCACCTCACCAAGGGCAAGACGCTGCTGTTCTCCCACGGCTTCGCCGTGCATTTCAAGACCATCGTCCCGCCAACGGATGTGGACGTGATTCTCGTCGCTCCCAAGGGCCCCGGCCACACCGTGCGCTCGCAGTTTGTGGCTGGCAAAGGCGTTCCCGGCCTCATCGCCGTCCATCAGGACATCTCTGGCAAGGCCAAACAAACCGCGCTCGCTTGGGCCGGTGGTGTCGGCTGTGCGCGTGCCGGCGTGTTCGAAACCAACTTCCGTGAGGAAACCGTCACTGACCTCTTCGGTGAGCAAGTCGTCCTCTGCGGCGGTGCCACCGCGCTGGTGAAGGCCGGGTTTGAAGTGCTCGTCGACGCTGGCTATCAGCCCGAGATGGCCTACTTCGAGTGCCTCCACGAGCTCAAGCTCATCGTCGATCTCATGAACGAGCAAGGCATCGCCGGCATGCGTTTTTCGATCTCGGAAACCGCGGAATATGGTGACGTCACCGTCGGCCCGAAGATCATCGACGCCTCGGTGAAAAAGCGGATGGTCGCCCAGCTCAAGGTCATCGAGAGCGGCAAGTTTGCCAAGGAATGGACCGCGGAATACGCGGGTGGCAACAAGAACTTCAACGCCATCCGCAAGGCCGAAGCCGAGCATCCGATTGAAAAAGTCGGTGCCAAGCTCCGCTCGACCATGAGCTGGATCAAGCAAAGCAAAATCAAGAAGGGTGCCAGCCAAGCGAGCTTCACTTCGTCCTCGAAGTAAGCTCAGGCACCCCGGAAAAGTCGCTAAAACGCCCGTCTCCCACGCAGGAGGCGGGCGTTTTTTCGGCCCTTGGGATTCAACCTTCAGACGGCGGAACCGCCCAGCACTTCCCTGACCCGCCCGGCGATGATTTCGGCGAGATTGGCCTCACCTTCCTCGCGCAGGAAATCGCAGTAATTCGAGGAGACGGCTTCGAGGTCCGGCGCGGCTTGCGGGCCGAGCGCTTCGAAGCCCGCGAGGGCTTTCTCGAAGTGGCGGCGCGCCCACGAGCGGTCGCCGGTGTTGAGGAGGGCGAGTGCGAGATTGTTGTGGGATTGCGCGGTGTCGGGATGTTCCTCGCCCAACAGCTTGCGGCGGGTCTCCAGGGCGATCATGTGCATTTCCCGGGACTGCTCGAAATAGCCGGCTGACTGGTAGAGCGCGCCGAGGTTGCTGGAAATGGTGGCGGTTTGCTCGTGCTCCTGACCGAGCTGGGCGTGGACGATCTCAAGCGCCCGCAGGAAATGGGACTCCGAGGTGTCGTGATCCCCGCTGGCCTTGGCAATAAAACCGAGATTGTTCGACAAGGCCGAGATGTCCAGTAGCAGCGGAGGCTCGTGGCGCTCGAAATATTCAATCGCCACTTGCCAGTTGTTGACCACATGTTCCTCGCGCCCGAGCCCGTCGTAGGCGGCCCCAAGCGCGGCATGCAGGCGGCCCATTTGGTCAAAGCGGTCGGGGCGTCCCTGCAGTTGGTCGATCGCCTGGCGGTAGTCGTCGCGAGCGAGCTCGAAGTTGGACAGTTCGCGGTGGATGTCGCCGCGGGTCTCCAACGCGGAGGCAAACGCGTCGATGCTGTCGAGGTTGGGACCGAGCGTTTGTTGGGATTTTTCAACCGTCGCGGAGGCGGCATGAAGGGCTTCGCTGAGATTGCCGGCTGCGCGCAGAGCCTCCACGCGGTTTTGAAGAATGCCAATGAGGGTTGCGGTAGGAGAATCCATGGTTTGCAGGGTTAATGCTACTATTGGTAAATTTTTTCGGCTGACGAGCTGAAATGATCACTCGGACAAAGTCTTTCCACGAGTTCTGCACGCAAGCCGGGTAAAGTGCCCAAGGCATCGTGCAGGGATTGTTCGGCGGGTGTGCCGCCGTGAGCCACGCCGAGAAGCCGGGCCAGCTCGGCCTCGAAGTGGCGCAGCGCCCGCAGGCTGGCAGGGGCGGAGTCGAGGTGGTCAAGCGCCCGCCGGAGCAAATCGTAAAGTGTGGGTTCCGGGTGCTCCGGCTCGACGGCAAGCTCCAACAATTGGCAACAGTAAGCGGCAAGCAGTGTGGAGCTGTAGCTCCGGCGCAGGCCTTCCCGCCAGTGGTGCACGGCGACCTCGCGCAAATGATGCAAGTCACCGCGGCGGGCTTGGCTGACGGTGATTTCCCCGCCGAAAAACAAGTCGAGCTGACCGGCAAACACACTTTTGGGCCGCCGCGCCCCGCGGGCTATCGTTTTGACCAGCCCATACCCCTCGGTGAACCAGTGGACAATCAGGCTCGTCTCGGTGAGGCGGGTGAGGCGAATGGTTATGGCTTCCGTCGATTGCACACAGTCAAGCTAGCCGGTTTTTACGCTTTGGCGACTCCGATTGACGGGCGGCGCGCGGGACGGGCGGGCCCGGAGCTAGCGCTTGGGAATGATGAGCGACTGGCCGGGACGGATGAGCGTGCCGGTGATGCGATTGGCCTTTTGGATGGCGGCAACCGACGATCTGTTGCGGCTGGCGATGGCGGAAAGCGTATCGCCTTTTTTCACCACATAGCGCACCTGGGGTGGTGCTTTGGGCTGGGGTTTGGCTTTGACCAGCACCGGCGCAGGCTTGGCTGCCGCGGGGCGGGAAACGCTGGTGCTGACCATAGGCACCGAGTTCCGCGGAGGCTGGTCATTGAGCGCGATTTCCGGCAGTCGGTCGGATTTGAGCTCGTGGGGCGAGGGAGGTCCGCCGCTCTTCCGCCACTTGGAAGGATTGTCCGCCCACTCCTCAATATAGTTTCCGTTCCGGTCGAAGGGGCCTGTATTGGCAAGGCCGAGACTTGAACTGGCCCCGCCCCCGGAGTTGCCACAGCTCGTCAAAAAAAGCGCGACTGCACAAGACGCGAGCAGGGTCAAAGAGAGATTCATGCGGGAAGCATGAAGAGTCGCGCGAATTTGGCAAAACATAGTTCGTGGCGCAGAAATTTTTTATAAGAAAAACCCCATCCCGTCCCGTGGATTTGTCTCACTTCAGGCACTTCAGGCTTGCTCCACACCGGCGGGGATGTTTACGCCCCTCCAAAACGATGAGCAGTCCCCTCTTCTCCCGCTACTTTGGGATCGATTACTCCGGCGCGCAAACGCCCACCAGCAGCCTGCCCGGTCTGCGCCTTTATGCGGCGACTCCGGCCGAGGGACCTACCGAGATCCCTCCGCCAGCCAGTCCACGCAAGTATTGGACACGCCGCGGGCTCGCTGAGTGGCTCGTGGATGAGCTCCGCAGCGGACCGCCCACGCTGGTCGGCATCGATCACGCGTTCTCGTTCCCCGTCGACTATTTTGAGGTCCACCGCCTGCCGCCCGAGTGGCCCGCATTTCTCAACGACTTCTGCCACCATTGGCCCACCGATGAAAACCACACTTATGTGGATTGTATCCGCGAGGGCGCTCGTGGCAACGGAGCGGAGCGCGCCGGAGACTCTCGCTGGAAACGGCTGACCGAGAAGCGGAGCCGCACCGCAAAATCCGTCTTTCATTTCGACGTCCAAGGCAGTGTGGCCAAATCCACCTATTCCGGCCTGCCCTGGTTGCGCCACCTCCGCCAGCAACTCGGCCCAAACCTCCACTTTTGGCCCTTTGATGGCTGGCTGCCACCGCCGGGGCGCTCGGTGATCACCGAGGTCTATCCATCTCTCTGGAGCCGCTCCTTCCCCCGCGAGAACCGCACACCCGACCAACACGATGCCTACAGCGTCGCCCGCTGGATGCGCGAGTCCGACGCCACCGGAGCCTTGTCAGCACACCTCAACCCCGACTTAACGGAGAGCGACCGCGCCACCGCCACCTTCGAGGGCTGGATTCTTGGGCTGCACTGAAATCAACATCCAAGCCCTTGGGATGCCCGCCTCCCGCTGTTTCTCTGTTCAATCTCAATACTTCGGGTATGCGACCGGCGTGACATTCCAGCCTGAGGCGCTGAAACCGGCGGTGGCCGCCGGAGAAAGTTGTCCGGTATGAATGAGCGCCTTGGGAGCGGTCCCGAGATCGTCCCGGCTGGCAAATCCGGCGACTTGCTCAGTCCATGTCACGTGATCGACCGGCGCGGGAACTTCGAGGACCCCAGTGGCGGTCACCCCGGCGGGAAGGCGGCCGAAAACATGGAGGTCCCTGTAATCTGCCGCTCCGGAACGCTGGCGCTCTTCCAGCGTGGACAGCGCGGCGACGAGGAAATCCGCTTGCTCCGGAGTGGCGCAGGAATTCGCCAGCAAAATGACGCGGCCCCGGCCCGCGGCGTTCGGCAGCGCCTCGAGCGCCTTGACGATCCGGTGGCGACGCGTCGTGCTGAGACTCGGCTGGATTTGGAAAGTGAGGATATCCGCCTCCCTTAAACCCATGGTGGCTAATGAACGTTGATCGCGCAGGGCGAGTTCTGACTGGGTGAGAGAGTAAGTCTCCTCTGGCACGCCCACCATGTTGGTGACCGTGAGCGCGGCTCCGGCTGAGACGACCGCCGCGCCGACCCGAAGCGGAAGCCCGCCGGCGAAAAAGGCCCAGGTAACCTTGTCCATTTCCTCCTGCAGGCGGACATTGTCGGAATACGGATCCACCCCGAGTTGCCTGGCGGTGTTGAGTTTCGCACTGTCGAAACCCGCCATGTCTTTGGCGGTATTCCCAACGCTGCGGCCCACTTCGCCTGCGGATGCTTGTTTTTCCGCCTCGCTGTTTTCCCTCACCTTGGTGACTCCACGCTCGACTGATGCACCGACCTTGCTGAAGAAATGCCCCACCGTCTTCGGCACGCCTTTGACCGAATCCACAGGATGGCTGATGATGTTTTTCACCGCGTCGATCGGCTGTTCGATGGAGCGCTTCAAGCCCTCGGCGAAGAGGTCACCCTTTGAGGTTTCCACCAGAGTGCGGATGGCCTCCGCCTCAACGATCCGGCGCTTCACCTGGGGCACCCCAATGGCCTTGAAAGAACCAAAATCCGTATCGATTTCAAAATGCGCCATGTAGCCGTCCGTGAATGCCTGCTCCCGCACGCGGTGCGAAGGTCCACGCAGGAGATCCGGGCTAAGCAAGTCGGAAGCATTAAGCCAGATGGCTTCCTCAAACACGGCGGGTGCCTGGGCAAATGCGAACTGATGGAGCGCAAAGGCGGCGATGACTGGTAGATGGAGCGGTTTCATCAGCAAAGGGATCACTTGTTTTTTATTAGAATCGAATCAACACGCCCAGATTCGGGCCACTCGATAGGGCATCGTAGGTAAAGCCGCCCTGTTCGTAATCCACCGAGATGGCGCGGTAAGCCAGGGCGAGCGAGGCCCGGTCGTTGATGCGGAAACTGAGGCCGGCGAGCGCTTGCCAATACTCGTCCGAGGAGACCCCGAATCCGCCGTAATCGCCACGCGCGAACAAGGTCCAACGCTCGGAAACCCGGTGGCGCAAACGCAGGCCGAGGAAAGGATCCATCCATGTCTGGTCACCTGATACCGCAACTCTTGTGTTTCCCGTGTTGAATTGCAGCTCCGCGTCTTGATCGGTCAGTGCGCCTCCCGCAAGAACTTCAATGCGGGTTTGCTCGTTGCCATAGATTTCGTAACCAAGCGCCAATGAGGCCAGAATTTCCTCCTGCTTGAAAACAACGGACGCCGTGGGTGATAGATCGTAGGAATCTGATAGCTTCAGCCAAATAAAATCTCCGGTGAGCGACCATGGCCCCCTTCTCAGTTCCATGGCGGCCATGAATCCGCCATCGAGGTCCTCAAGAACGTCCTTGAACGGGATATCAATCGCCGCGCTTCTTCCGGCAACGCCGACATCCCCCTTCAGCCCCATCATCGGCGAGTAGAGCCCAAGGGTGAATTCCCAGTCGGCGCGTCCAGCGGCGGGCACGATGGGCGCAGCGAGTGAAGAAACCTCCCCGGCGTGAGCGCAGAAGGTTCCGGAAGCTAACAAAATCAATTGGCGGAGTTGCATGGGTGCTTGGATCTCGGATTTCAGAATTTAGTTTAAACGGGATTTGAGAATGCGGCAGACCTCCTCGATCCCTTCGGGGTTCTCATGAGCGCTGTGTCCGGACGGGACGATCCTCTCCGAGGCGGCCCCCTTCAGATGCGAACTCCAATAAGGGACGATGCCGTCGCTGGAATCAGGTCCATTGCCCTTGCCACGATCACCGATAATGGAGTGATGGGTCACGCCGGGAGCGATGGGCAGTTTGTTCACCTCCCGCACGAATCGGTTGTTGGGCGACAGCGTGTCAATACTGTTAGGTGCGCGATCCAACTGGAGTGAAGCCTCGTCCACCGTGACGATGGATGCTAAAACGTTGCGCGTGTCGGTAAGGAAAGTGGGCAGACGGACAAGGCGAGAGAACATGCGGCCAATGAAATGATTGGACATTTCCGAGCCACGATGGGGTGAGGCGATAAAGATCGCGGTATCGATCTCCTCGCGGTGGTTGAACACTACCGCATTTTCGAGGAGTTGGCGGCTGGCACCACGGATCTTTGTCTCGGCAGGAGACTTGCCAAACATTTCGCGCCAGATGGTATCCCCGGCATCGGTGACCATGAGGCGGCTGATCATCCCGCCCATGCTGTGGCCGACGATGATCATGTCCTTACTCTCGGGGAACACCCGCCTCACGCCTTCAAGTTCGCTGCGTAACAACGATGCCGAGTAAGGATAAGGATAACCGCTGGGATAACTGAAAACCCAGAACTGATAGTTATCACGGATGGCCGGATCGTCTATCAAAGTATGATACATCAACGTCCAAGTGGCGGGGGTGGAGTCGAGGCCATGGACGAAGAGGACCGGCGTCCGCTTGGGGTCATATTCCTGGAGTCGCGTCAGTCGCGCGGTGTCGGAATACTTCTGCGGATTGAGCAGGCGGACCAGCCCGAGCTTGTCGGGGCGGGCGACCGACAGGTGCATTGAAATGGGCGCGCTGAAGTCCGCCGCGAGCGTGGGCGTCCTGCCTGCGATGGAGATTTTCTCGGTTTCCAGTGGATCGTGCAGCTCCAGGGTGGCGGATGTTTTGCTATCGAAGCGAAGCACCGCGGTGAGTGCCTTGTGCGCTTGTTCGCTCTCGTAACTGCCGCGAGCCGCAGGGTTTTCAGGCGAGATGGCGACCAAAGGCGCGCCCACACCCGGCCGGACGGCGCGGATCCTTGCATAAGTTCCAGCGAATTTGAGACTGTCCACATTCAGGAGCTGCCGGTCCACGGCGGGGGCACCGGGCTCCAATCTCCCAGCCAAGGTATATTGCCCGGCGAGGGTGATTGAGTTTCCCCATGGCAGAAGTTGATTCTGCCCCAGGCGTTCGACCAGCAAGCCGGTTGCCTGATTGTAGAGCGCCAAAGCCCCGGACTCCCCGGACAATGCCAGCGTTCCCGCAAGCCGGGCTGATTGGAAAAAATGGCCACTGGCGAGCAAGGGGTCCTTGGCGGCCTTACCCGCTTCCAATTCCCGCAAGGCATCCGACAATGGTGCTTCCCGGTAGTTTCCCACCGGAGTCTTAGTGGCCACCTTTTGAAATGAAATTGGGGCGGAGCAGGAGGCGAGTGCCAGTGCGGCAAACAGGCCGGAAATGCCGGTCAAAGGAGTCGTTAAGGTGAACATGGCAGGGTCGCAGAGCGACGCGAGAGTTACGATTTAGAGACAACGAGCAAGCGCGAAATCGAATGAAAATCTCCAGCTGTCGGCGGCGCGAAACTAGTTTTTGACAAAGTCCAAGCCAGGGTCTCCGTCCGGGGCACCCACAAGCGTGAAGTGCAACTTGGAGCTCTCCTTCATTTCGATGATGGAAACCATTTGCACGTCATCGCTGGTGAGGACGAGTAGGTCCATGTCATTGAGACCGTAAGTGCCTTTCAGCTCGGAGCTGTTCTCGCCATTCATGAAGCTCCAGCTGTAGTCACCGGCCTCCGTCATGATGAACGTGACTTTCCCGTCCTGCCCGCGGTCGCTCACCCAGGTGCCGGCGAGCTGGTCGAGAGGCACTGGCTCGGGCTTGACGGAGGGCGCAGCCTCGGACTCGCCACCGTCAGGAATGGAGGATTTCGTCAGGTCCCGAAGCTGGCGCGAGATCGAGTCCGCGGGTTGCAGTTCCGCGGCTGTCGCGAACTGCCCGTAGGATTTCTCCATGTGGCCGCAGACCATGTAGTGGTAGCCCAACAGGAAGCGGGCGTCCGCTTGGTCCGGTGCATTTTGGACGTAGGACTCGAGTCTGCGGAGCTGGTCGCCGTAGGGCTCGGAACCGTTATAGAAATCGATCATCGTTTCCCAACTCCAGCCGGGACCGGAGGCGAGAACCGGGTTGAGCACGCCGGCGGCATCCGCGTATTTGCCCAAGGTGAAAAATACCAGCGAACGGTATTCGTGGAGTGTCACATCACCCGGCGTGTGGGCGATGGCTTCATCGACATACTTGGAGGCTGAGAGGTAGTCGCCCTGCTTGAAGGCGGAGCGGGAGCGACCGAGCGCTTCGTTGGACTTGGTTTCCGCAAGTTCGTTAGCCTGGCTATCACCCGGAGGATTGGCGGCGGCGGCCACGGATACGGGCTGGGCATAGGTGATATAGGTATTCTGCACGGGCGGTGCAGGATAAGGGTTGCGATAGGACTGGTAACCCATGTCATAAATCAGGTTTCCAAGGCTCCAGACGCCAATGCCCCACATGAAGCCGCTGGCAAAACTCTGATCTCGGTAATACCAGTGGCGGCGGTAGTAACTGCTGTTCCAGCCGTAATTCCAGTGACCGTGATGCCAGCGATGAGCATGGCTGGCACCCCACCATGGATTAGCACCCCAATAGCTCGGGCGGTATGAATAGTTATTACTGCTGTGGAAGTGGTTGTTGACGTTAATATTAATCTTATTTCCGCTGTTGATCTGATTCCCCCAGACACTGTTTTTACCACCCCACTTGTTTGTGTCCCAGTTGTGCTTTTTATTGCCGGGACGGTTCAGCGCGTAGTTCTTGCCGTCGACGTTGACCCTATCAATATGCACATTGTTGTACTTACTCCGATCGATGTTAATTTGCCCTTGGTGAGGCCGGTCACCCCCAGCGAAGTTCGGGCGGCTTGGCTTGCCTTTGTCGGGACGGTTTGGATAGGTCACCATGCCTGGCAGGGTCGCCGGCCGGTTGCCCACCGGTCGGTCGAGCGTCGGGCGCGAATCAGGAAGGCGGTTTGCAGGCTTGGTCTCGGGGCGGTTGACGGGGCGGTTGCCAAGGTCCGGACGCTTGTCAGGAAGGCGATCGACCGGTCTGGTTTCTGGCTTGCGGTCGGGGACCAAAGCGGGCCTCGTTTCAGGGCGTGAGGTCGGCTTCTGGACTGAAGGCTTCTGGACTGAAGGCTTCTGAATCGAGGGCCTCTGGATTGTCGGGGTCGGCTTGGGTGTGGGCCTGAATTCAGGTCTGGCAACGGGGCGTGACTCAGGGCGGGCGGTGGGCGTCGCTTGTGGCCGCGGAGCTGGCCGTGCGGTGGGCATGGGCTGTGGCCGCGCTTGCGGCCGCTCGATCTTGGATCCTGTCATCGGGCTGCGCTTGGACGAGCCACTCGATTGTGACATTTGGGGGCGGGAGGAGGAGCGGCTGCCATCGCGGTCGCGGTCGCTGCGTGCCTCCAGCGCGGGCGTGGCCCATACGAGTCCGAGGGCGAGAACAAGCAGGGTAGAAATCTGTTTCATGGTCGAATTTTTGTTTTATGTTAGTCCTCGCTGGGCTCAGGAGCTTGTCGGGCAATTCGCAGCGAGGTGTCAGGCTGGAGCTCACCATTAACGACCCGGTTGGTGGCAGACCAGATCAGGGTGTTCTCGCCCTCAGCGGTGAGCTTTTGGTTGAGAGTGATTGTTTCACCCTCCGCGGTGGTTCCCTCCACGCGGACTAACCAGCCACCGGCAGTGGGTGTCCAAACACCTTCAGTGACACCGCCCTTGGCATCAAAGATCCATGAAACGATGGACTTTTTCGCGGCGTTCCAGCCGAGCCGGACACTTCCTGTCTGCGGCTCCGAGTCGGCGGTGGTGGTGAGGGTCTCACCAACCACGGATTTTCCGGTCGCATCCCAACCGAATGCAAGATCGAGCTGGACGCCGTCGCTGGTGCGGCTGGTCCACTCACCCTTGAGCGTATTTGCCAATTCGGCAAGATTTCCGTCGGCTGTGGTCACGTCCGCCAAATCGCGGGTGCTGGCAATTTGCCAGATATTTTCCGCATTTTTCATCAGCACTGCGGTGTAGCTGAAGGATCGCGGCGGGTGCTCTTCATCGGCAGCAGGCGTAATGTGGACGATGCCATCTTCAATCGCCAGATTGGCGGCGACAATTCGGACGGAGCCCACTTCGAGGGCCATCAAGGCCGGGGTACCATCGAAGATCTCCTCGTAGCGGGCTTGGATTTCCCCGCGCCCGGAAGTGAGTTTGGTGCCGGTGATGTCAGCCATCTCCCCCTCCTCGGTAAACAGCGCGGCGATGGCGGCTGCGTCCCGCTTGTTGTAGGCGGTGACGAAATCTGCAGCAGCTTGCTGGAGACCGGCGATGTCCGGTGAGAACTCCTCAGCACGGGCCTGCGAGGTGCAGGCGAGGGCGAGGGCGAGAAGAATTTTGATGTTCACATTCATTTTGTCAGACGAAAGACAGAGCTTTTGGCTGGAAAGATCAACTGCCAATTGGCACTCGGGGCGCTTCGGTTGCCCCCGGGGGCAGTGGTCGCGTCATCAGGCTGCTAAAATTCGAAACCGGTCCGAATTCCAAAGATGATACGCAAGCCGGGCGTTTCACTGAAATCCTGGCCGGCGAGTAGCTGGATGTCCGGGGTGAGGTGAAGGCCTTGGCGGATCTGCCAACGATAGAATAACTCGATCACGGCCTGCACCGCCTGCCCGGCTTCAGAGCCGCGGCCACAACCAGCTGAAAGCCCCATCAGATCACTATCTCTCCGACGCCAGGCGATTCCAGCAGAAACGAGCGCATCCACGTTGGCCCCGCCGCCGTCTGAAAAAGCGACTCGCGCAAAAGCCCGTTGATCATCCGTGAGTGTCTGCTCGAAGGTGAGGGCGACTCCCTGACCGCCAGACTGGCCCGTCGCACGCACCGCATCGCTGTGCCAGAGGAAAAATTGCAGCCGCGAGGCCCGGTCGGCAAGCGTCACAAAATCATAACCTATCTGAAGCGCGTGAAAAAGATCGCTCGAGCCGAAATCAAAATCCACCTGCTCGCCCGCGCGGGTGCCTTGGACGGTGGTGGTGCCGAGAGTCAGATCAAGGCCCGTTGAGAACTCCCTGAAGAGGGTAAACCCCGCCCCGAAGCGCGGGAAGGCGACAGCGGGATTGGAGGAGAACGCTTGGTTGAGAAACGATTGCTTGGCCCCGCCGAGCGAGTGCGAATCGAACTGGGAGTCAATGGCCATCTGCCCGTAGCGAAGTTCCAGCCCGCTGCGCTGGAACTGATGACGGAGAAAAAGATCCGGCACTTCAAGTCCGCGGTCGCTGAAGCCATCGCTAACACCCCATAAGCTGCCTATTTCTTGACCGAGGCCGGATGGAACGGTGTCGCTGAAGCCGTGGCGGTGGCGGGTACGAAATCTGAGCTGAACCGGATTCCCCCGCCAGCGGTGGCCCGGCGTCCAGACGCCCTGCAGCGTTAGATCCCCTGCGGCGGCGATGGCGTGGTCATCGGTCGGAACAGCCGCAGCAGTGAAGGTGTGATAGGTGATGCCGCAGGCAAGACCAGCCCGCTCCCTCCATTCTTTGCGTCTGCTGGGAAAGGGTCGGTCATCCCCGGACCCTGCCATCCCGGTCCGGTCGAGATTGGCGGCAATATCATCGCTCTCGGTTTCTGCGATCGTCGTTTCAGCCGCGACCAAGGCAGGAGTTAGCCCGGTTGAGCCCAAGGCCAACGCCAGCCCGCAGGCGCGGAGTGGCTTGATAGGAGGGCGAATGGACTTCCTCATGCTGCGAGAGGGGCACCACTACTTTGGATAGATCGTTTTCCAGTCGTTTTTCATGCTGACAACGCACCAGCCGCGCTTTGGTCCCTCATCGAGTCCTTTGTCGAGCTTGCCGATGTGGGATTGCCGGTCGTAGGCGAATTCGCGCTCGGCGTCGTCGTGATGAACGATCAGCGCGAACCGGGCACCGCGGCCGGCGGTGGTCCATTCGAGCATTTGGAAGTCACCGTCGGAGTTGCCGAAGGCGGCGATCGGGCGGCGGCCGATGTGGTGCTGGATGGCGGCGGGCTTACCGGCCTTGTCGTCGATAAAATTGATTGCGGGCAACCTGACAATCACCGGCTTGCCGTCGCGAAGTTCGAACTGCGTCTTGATGCTGCTGCCAATGACTTGCTCCGGCGGAATGCCATAAACTCTTTCCGACCATGGCCGCATGAACTCGATGCCGCCGCCGGAGACGATGAAGGTCTTAAAGCCGTTTTGACGGAGGTAGGTGAGGACCTCGAGCATGGGCTGATAGACCATCTCGCTATAGAGCTTGTTGGTAGCCGGGTGCCTCGCCGTTTCAATCCAGTCGTTGACCAATTTTTCAAACTCGTCGGTGGTCATTCCGGCATGGGTGGCCATGGCCATCTCGAGCAGTGCGTGTTCGCCACCTGCCAGCGCGGTTTTCACATCGCCCTTGAGGACGGACGCGAAGGGCTCTTTTTCCTTCCATTCCGGGTGTTGCGGGGCGAGCGCCTTGATGCGGTCGAAGATGAAGAATGCTTGGAAATACATCGGTTGTTCAGACCACAGGCAGCCGTCGTTGTCGAAGGTGGCAATCCGTTCGGACATAGGAACAAAGTCCGGCGATCCTTCAGTGGTCACCTTCTCGACAAATTTGATAATCGCCTGCTTGGGTGCCGTGTTATTCCACGAAGGGAGCGGCTCCGCGGCGAAAAGAGCATGAATGAAAAACAGGGTAAGGATTGGAAGATGGAGTTTTTTCATGGGATGCTTCATCTGGTGGGAAACGAATCGACGGCGGAAGGGCCGCACCCGGGTTGGACGGATGCGGCCTTACGGCGAGCTAGTTGGATGTTACTGGTTAGAACCGGAGGTGACGGCTTCCATCACGCGGTCGAGATTGAAGCTGCCGGGCTTTTGACGCGGTGGAAACTCGCGGAAGCTTTGCAGCCACTTGCCGACGTAGGTGCCGGCCGGGGCGATGATGAACATGCGCTCCATATACCATTGTTGGAAGCCCATGGCGTTCTCGTATTCGGCACGCTCGAAGGGATCCATGCGCAGGTTGCAGATCTTCGGCGCGCGCAGCTCGGTGAAGGGATTCTGCCAAACTTTCAGGCCGTGTTCTTCTTGCTCGAGGAAGGTGATCTTCCAGTTGTTATACCGCAGGGCGGCGACACTGCCGTCATCGGTCCAATAGATGAACTCCTTGCGCGGCCATTCCACTTCGCCCCTGAGGGCGGGGGCGAGGTCATAGCCGTCGAGATGCACCTTGTAGGTCTTATCGCCAATCTTGCGACCGGTGAGCAGGTCCTCTTTGGCGGTGGCATCACCGGCGGCGGAAACGAGGGTCGCGAGCATATCTTCGTGGGCACCAATGTCATTGACGACGGTGCCGGGCTTGATCGTGCCAGGCCATTTCATGAGGGTGGGAACGCGGTATCCGCCCTCCCACTGCGTGTTTTTCTCGCCACGAAACATGGTGGTGCCGCCATCCGGCCAGGTGAAGGTTTCCGCGCCATTATCCGAGGAATACATGATGATGGTGTTGTCATCCAAGCCGAGCTCCTTGAGCTTGGCGAGCACTTCTCCGACGTGACCGTCATGCTCGACCATCCCGTCGGCATAAATGCCGAGTCCGGTTTTACCAACCGAACCCTCCTTGAGGTGGGTGAAGATGTGCATGCGGGTGGAGTTCCACCAAAGGAAGAACGGCTTGTCCTCTTTGGCGGCACGCTCCATGAAATCAAGCGCCTTGACGTTGACCTCCTCGTCGATGGTCTCCATCCGCTTCTTGGTGAGCGGGCCGGTATCAGTGATCCTGCCATCCGCGAAACTGTGAATGACACCGCGCGGACCGAAGTTTTTCTTAAACTCCGGGTCCTTCGGGTAATCCTCATTCTCCGGCTCCTCCTCGGCATTGAGGTGATAGAGGTTGCCGAAAAACTCATCAAAGCCGTGGTTGGTGGGCAGCATCTCGTCGCGATCGCCGAGGTGGTTCTTACCGAACTGTCCGGTCATGTAGCCTTGCGCCTTGAGCAGCGTGGCGATGGTGGGATCCTCCTTAGTCATGCCCTCGGGCGCACCCGGCAGGCCGACCTTGGTGAGGCCGGTGCGGATCGGCGATTGGCCGGTGATGAAGGCGGCGCGGCCGGCGGTGCAGCTTTGTTGGCCATACCAATCGGTGAACACCGCACCCTCCTTGCCGATGCTATCGATGTTCGGTGTCTTGTATCCCATCATGCCCATGTTATAGGCGCTGAGGTTAAACTGACCGATATCGTCGCCCCAGATGATGAGGATGTTCGGCTTCTTCGCGCCTTGCTGTGAGAAGGCGGAGCTGACCCCGAGGGCCAGTGTGGTGACGAGCATGGCCCGCCATTTCCAGTGTGTTGTTTTCATAACTTTGTGTTAGGTTCTAGGGAGAAATGGGAGCCGGTCCGCTGAGGGCGCAGCGGAAGCCGATATGGCTCATGCCGGTGTCTTGCGCCGTGCCACGGCGGGCGCTGGGGCGGTAGCTTTCGCAGTAATCGACGTGACAGAGAAACGAACCACCCTTGGTGACGCGTTCTTTTTGGTGCGGCCGGCCCGGGGAGTAACTCTCGGGCGGACCGGAGGGATTGTGGCAGGCGTTTGCGAGTTTGTTGCGGGCGAGCGTGTCGGGCCGATACCAGTCCATACACCAGTTCCAGACATTCCCGCCCATGTCGAAGAGGCCATAGCCATTGGCGGGGAAACTCCTAACCGGCGAGGTTGCGGGAAATCCATCCTCCGCGGAGTTGTGGCTGGGAAACTTACCCGTCCATGTATTGGTCATGAATTTACCGCCAGGTTTGAAATCATCTCCCCAAGCGAAACGCTTGCCCTCCAGCCCGCCGCGGGCGGCGTATTCCCACTCGGCTTCGGTGGGTAGCCTCTTGCCCGCCCACTTCGCGTAGGCGGTGGCGTCATCCCATGAAACATGGACAACCGGATGGTCCTCGCGGCCCTTGAGGTCACTGCCCGGGCCATCGGGATTGCGCCAGCTTGCGCCATGCGTCCAAGTCCACCATTGCTCCATGGCACCGAGGTTTACGGGTTGCTTCCCGGTTGGCGGTGTGAATACCAAAGATCCGGGAAGGAGCGCTTCAGCGGGGGGGCGGGGCGTGCCCGGAGGAAGCTGCCGTTTCAATTCCTCCCAGTTCACCGGCTGCTCGGCGGTGGTTTGGTAACCCGTGGCCGCCGCAAACTTACGGAATTGTGCGTTGGTGACCGGCGCGGTGTCGATCCAGAAGCCATCGATGCTGACCGGGATCTCGGGTTTCTCATCCGGCCTGCTGCCGGGCTGCGAGCTCCCCATGGTGAAGGTGCCGTCCGGGATCCACGCCATTCCAGCCGGCGTGGGCTCCGCGGCGGAGACAGAGGAAACAACGAGAGCAAGGACTATAAGACGTTCAATCATGCGGCTTGAGTGTGCCTGCGAATTGAATTCCCGATACCGGGGTCGTCATCGACGATGATCATGCGAGGAAGGTGCGCGGCAGTCGGTATCATAGTCACTGGACAAGCGATGAGGAATTGGCTTTAGGTGCCAATCCAATTGCCCCTAAGGGAGTACTCATAAAAGCAATTCAGTCACCCGCTGGGGAGGATTGCGCCATCCTGACAAGCTCGGGCAGGGATCCGGCAGCCATTTTGTGCATCACCCGGGAGCGGTGCGCTTTGACCGTGCGTTCAGCGCAGCCGAGATCCGCAGCGATCATCTTGTTAGGCTGACCCGCCACGACTCTCCTGAATACGGCGCGCTCGGTGGGAGTGAGTGATGCTTCACGACGTGCGAGTGCGCGCAATCCGGCACCTTCGCGCCAAACGCTCGCTTCTTTCTCAAGCGCGGCGCTAACAGCATTCAGCAAATCCTTGCTTTGGACCGGTTTGGTCAGAAAATCGAAAGCACCATTTTTCACCGCTTGGACGCTCATCGGTATATCTCCGTGTCCGGTTAGAAATATTACCGGCAGCGTTTCCCCTTGACGGATAAGCGCTTGGTGGAGCTCGAGGCCAGTGGGCCCGCCCGGCATCCGCACGTCCAGAAGCAGGCAGCCACGCAAGGGTCCATTGCGGGCGAGGAGGAAGTCGGCAACCGAAGCATAGCCAAGCACCTGGTGGCCGGCTGCCTTCAACAAGCGCGTTAGCGCCGTGCGCAGCGCCGCATCATCATCCACCAAATGGACGACGAGAGACGCCGCCAGCGGCAGGTTTTCAGAATCATGGGTCATCGCTGGGCGGGAGGATAAAATGAAATACAGCCCCGCCCTCCGGAGCATTTTCCGCAATAAGCTGGCCGCGGTGAGCTTCCGCGATCGATCTGGAAAGGGCAAGCCCAAGACCCATGCCGTCTTCCTTGGTGGTAAAAAAATTATCAAATACCCGCGGGAGCAATTCGGGCGCGATTCCCGAGCCGGAATCGGCAACCGAGATTCTCACCTGCCCGCTTGCCGTAACATCTACGCGGATGCTGATCGCTCTTTTCGCCGGATCCATGTCTTTGACTGCGTCCATCGCATTGAGGAGCAGGTTGAGCAGCACCTGTTCGAGTTGCGCCTTCTCGCCGCAGATCTTTGGCAGCTGGTCGGCCGTCTGGCAGGTGATCACGATCGCGCGGCGTTTGCAGTCGTGTCGGACAAGCCCGGCCACGCCGGACGCCAGTTCGCCGGGGTCGAGGGTCAACCTGCGGAATTCCGTCCTGGCGACCATGGAGCGGACCTGGCGGATCACCTCACTGGCACGCTGGTTGTCCCGCCGGATATCCAGCAGAATTTCGCGGATTTCATTGAGCGGAGGAGTCTCGGATTCCATCAGCATGGTCGCGGCGTCCGCGTTGCTCAAAATCGCCCCGAGGGGTTGATTGACCTCATGGGCGATGGATGCGGTGAGCTCGCCTAACATCCCAAGCCGCGACGCATGGGCAAGTTGTTGGCGGGCTTCCTCCGCTTCCTGTCGGTCCGTGATATCCTGGGCCATTGAAACGTAACAAGCCTCGCCCCGGAGGTTCAGAAGCTCGGTCGTGATGCTGAGCAAGCGGCTTTTCCCATTTGGCATTTTGATCCTCTGCTCGAAGCCATGCAGGGGCTCTCCCGCAGACAGGTAATCAAGGAACACCTCGTCGGATACAACTTCGAAAACAAAGCCGATTTCATGATGAGTGCGGCCGATCGCTTCGTCACGCGTCAGCTGCATGGTGCGTTCCCATGCCGGGTTGACATCGATGACCCGGCTGTCGGACTGCCGGATGATGCTGATCGAGACCGGACTTCCGCGGAAAACGCCGATGAAGCGGGATTCCGAATGTTGCCGCTCTTTTTCGGCAGCCTGCCGCCGGCCGCGCGAGACAATGAGACCAATAATGAGACCGGACTGGAGCAACAGCGTGCCCGTGCCGAGAAGAACCGAGTTGCGGTGGGACTCCCAAAGACTCGCTTTTTCAAAGCGGATCTCGCTGCCGGAGGGGATCGCATCGCGTTTCCAGCCATATCGGTCCAAGACGCGGCCGTCGAAAACCAGCTTGGGTTTGCCTGCTGGTAGGATACCGACCTCATCTGCGTTTCCCGCAGCGAGCACGCGGTGGACCATCTCACCCATCGCAAATCCCTCGTCCTCAAACGGCATCACCGGCCCGCCTAACACGCCACTGCCGATGTAGGTGTCATAAACGCAGACCACAGGCACACGCGAGGCGTTCGCCAACTCGCCAGCCACTTTCAGTGGAGTCATCGACCGTCCATCCGGGGTCATGAAATAACAAAGATAGAACACCAGTGTGTCATCTTTCAGAGCAGCCACACGTTCCTGAAGCTTATCCAAACTTTCGCCAAGGGATGATTCGAATTGATAGCGCGCTTTGAACGGCTCGACCTGTGCAAGCGCCTCCTCGTGACGTTGTCGATCGAACTCCGCCGCACCCGCGACCAACAGTACCTTGCGGATCCGGGGCCGCATGGTTGGCAGGCTTTGTAACAGCGGCACGATCGACCAGTCCATGGTCCGCCCCGCGACATTATCCCCAAGATGCAATCCGGCGACTTGCGGCTGCGTCACCCCGCAGAACACCAGTGGCACATGAGGAAAAAGTGACTCACGCCGCTCCATCAAAAATTCAAGGGCCTGCTGGCCGACAGAAACAACCACCGCAGGCGGCCTGCTCTGGTGCCGCTCGATTAGAAAGCGCTCCATGCCCACTCCAAGTGCTGCATCTGGAAAGCGAACGGCATCCAGAAACTCGCCAAACAAATCCATGGATGGATTTTTTCCGGATTCGTCCATAATCGCCCTCCGCAGGCCATTCTCCAACTCCAGACTCGCGGGAAGCAGCCGGTCATTGGAAAACAGGATGAGGACGCGCGGTCTCTCAGAAGCCGGACAACTTGCTCCAAATGCCAGCACCAAAAAGATCCAGAGCGAGCGTCTGAGAACTCTGAGCAGCTGCATGCTCACCATGTTAGCCAGAGCATCCCGAATGACAACACGAATGCCGGGCATGAATAATAAACCCAGGCTCAGTAAGGAGCGCGGCGGGCGCTGCTGCGCATGGCGTCGGCTTCGGCGTCGTCGATGAAGGCGGCGGTGGCGGGATTGAAGCGCAGCTTGCGGCCGAGTTTCCAACTAATCGCAGCGGCATGGCACGCGACGTGACCGTAGCGCGCCACGGTGGAGTTACAGACCGGTTTGGCGCGGGATTTCACGCAGTCGAGGAAGTTGCGCACGTGGTGGAGCGGATTGGTCCCGGCCATCTCGGCCGGTTGGCTGGATACCATGGACGGGCTGCTGGTGGCGATCTTGCCGTGGTCGCCGGCTTCCACCCAGCCCTCGTCTCCCTCGAAGCGGATCGGGCAGGTGCCGAGCCCCAGCCAGTCGCCTTCCTTGGCGAAACCGGACAAGCGCATCACCAGCTTGACGCCATTCGGATAGGTGGCGCGGATCGTGCCGCCCTCCGCCTCGTATTCCACCGGCGTGGTGCCGTCTGCGGCGGCCGCCCATTGGCAGAGATCGACCGTGTGGGATCCCCATTCGAGGATGTTGAAGCCGGCGGCCAGGCCTTCGTGGTTTCTCCAGCGGCCTTCGACGTAGCGTTTGTTGAAGGGGCGGAGCGGCGCGGGGCCGACCCAAGCGTCCCAGTTGATCTCTTCCGGGTCGGGGTCGGGCTCGCCGGGCAGTGGCGGTAAATTATTCATCGGCGTGAGGATCCCGGCGTGCAGGGTTTGCAACTTGCCGAGTTTACCGCTGCGGGCGAGGTCCACCGCGGCGCGGAAATTATCCACGCTGCGGCGCTGGGTGCCCGCTTGGTAAACTCGTTCGTGACGCAGCATCGCCTCGTCGAGATCCTCACACTCCTGGATGGTCATGGCGCAGGGTTTCTCGGAATACACGTCCTTGCCCGCCTGCGCCGCAAGGATGGACGCCGGGGCGTGCCAGCGGTCTCCGGTGGCGATGAGCACCGCGTCGATGTCGTCCCGCCCGAGGACCTCCGCCATGTCGGCGTAGCCCTTGCAATCTTGATTGCCATGGTGGCGGTCGGCCGTTTTGCGGACGATCTCGCGCCGCATCTTCTGCACGTCGGCAACAGCGACAAACTGCACGTCCGGCTGCTTGAGAAAAGCCCCGAGCACCTCGCGACCCCGCGGGCCAATGCCAATGCCGCCGAGGACGATGCGGTTGCTCGGCGCGACGCTACCGTTTTTACCGAGGACGGAGGCCGGGATGATGGTGGGCATGGCGGCCGCCCAGGCGGCTGTTTTGATGAAACCCCTGCGGGTTGATGTGGTGTTCATTTGAGTGTTTTTTGAGTGTTTTGGCTGAACCGTGCTCCTGTCGACAGCCGCGGATCGAACAATTACGGGCTGTTTTATGCGGAAATTTCAGCCGATTTTCGTGCTGGGAGTTTTCACTTCCCAACCCCGGTCGCCATGCATCCTGCCGAGATAGCCATCAACTCGCTCGCCATGCTGCTACTCTACGGCCTGCTCGCTGGTCGTGGGCGTCCTCATCGAGGTGCCGCTCATGCACATGCCCGTCGGATTCTCCAAGCGCACCGCCCATTGGTTCCACGAGTGAAGGAGCGTACCATGCCCTTTGTTACAGAACCGTCACGAAAGGCCTCTTCGAAACCCCAACCGCCGGCCATATAAATAAACGTCTGCCGTCATTGATCCATGCGGCGGCTTCAGTTTGCCATGGTTCTCCGAAACTACAAAGGACTCTCCACTTTCATCTCCCTCAAAAAGATCGTGTTCGGATGGCGAAGCGCTGGATCATTTGGTCTGGCCGTAGCGGTTCTAACCAGTGTCTCCACCCGGGGTGTTGCTGAACAAGCCGCGCCCGAGGCCAATAAACCCGCAGAAAATGCACCCATCGAGCCCCTGACGCCTCCTCCGGGCATGCCCGCCATTGCAGCAAATGGCGGCGCGGTTCTCGATGTCCAACCGACTCCCGGAAATTGCCTCATTCATGGGGAGGTCTCAGACGCCACCTCGCTCAATCCCATCGCTGGCGCGATCATTGAAGTCACAGGGACCGACCGCACCGTCGAGACCGACGCCTTGGGACGTTTTAGCATCGCAGGCCTCAGCACCGGCACCTTCAGCCTTGAAGCCACCAAACTCGGCTTTTTTAGTGAAACGACCGTCATCACGACCATCCCCGCTCAACCCTCCGAGGCCCGCATTGCCCTCCGTGCCAAGCCTGCCGACGAATCAGCTGACGAGGTCACCCTCGAAGAGGAAACTGTTATCGGGGAATACCAAGGAGATTCCCAAGGTGATTTCAACCTCAGCATTTCAGTCGATTCCCCCGTCCTGGCCTCTTCCATGGGCCGCGAGGAATTCGCCAAGACAGGGGTGAGCGACGCCGGGGAGGCAATCGCGAAAATCTCGGGTGCGAATATCGTTGATGGCAAATATGCAGTGGTCCGCGGGCTTGCGGACCGCTACGTCACAACCACCTTCAATGGTGCACAAATCGCCTCGGCGGATCCATCGCGCAAGGCAGTGCAGCTTGACCTGTTCCCGACAAGTGCCATCGAGGCCCTTAAAGTGGAAAAAACTTACAGCCCATATCTCTCCGGAGACTTCGGTGGCGGCGCGATCGATATCATCACACGAGTTTTCCCAGAGGAACGGATCCTATCAGCATCCACCAAAATCACCTACAACGACGCTTTAGGAGACAGGATCAGAACCCACCCGAACCGCTCCCTTGGCACCTGGGGGAACATCGGAAAACAAATGCCGGGGTCCCTAGAGACCCGCGACGACGATGGAACGGTGAAGTTCATCGTCAGTAACGACCTCCCGCCCGATCAACTCAAAGAGCGCTGGAAAACCCTGCATGATTCCCAGGACCTCCTTCCAAAGGAAAAGGAATCTGACTTCGGGTATTCCCAGTCACTCACCTACGGCGAGACATTCACCCTACCTAATGCCATGCGGCTCGGCCTGATGGGTGCCTTCAGCCGCTCCTCTGGGGATACATCAAATGACGATTACGTCACCAATCAAACAAGGGAATATGCGAGAAGCGATTATAGCCGTGGCGTTGACTGGGCGGCTTACCTCTCCGCTGGCCTTGAGATTAACGAGAACCACAGTCTGCAAGGGACCTACTTCAACAAACACATCGCCCAGGATGACGTCAGTAATTCGACTTACATCATCGACGATGAGGAAAACCTGAACTATGGGAGACATTTACAGAATTCCGGTATTAACCCTGCCAACGCTTACGGCCCCGATGCCATTTACTACGGTGCCGCATGGGACGTGACGCCACTGGAGCGGGATCTCGAGATTTTCCAAATCAAGGGCAAGCACCAGCTGCGCGAACGCGGCGCGAGACTCGACTGGGCGATTACCAACAGCGCGGCGACGGAACAGCGCCCACACAGCACCCATTTTGAATACGGTATCCTTGATTTCTCAACCGCCGCGCTTGCCTCTGAGCTGGCTCGTGTCCAAGGCGAACTGGATCGGCAGGCGATCGAGTATGCGCGCCTACTGCGTCTGCCCGAACCCGAAGCCTACAACTGGCAGAGCATCAAAGATCCCATGTATGCCCGGGCAAACACCCAGCGTATCTACGATAATTTCGAAGCGGCGCGCGTGATCACCCCGGATGACAAGCGTGCTCCTGTCAACACGTCCGCCCACGGCACCAACAGCGGTTCGGTCCCTGGAAAACAACAGATCACCCGCCGCAGCGAGAAGACATCAGAAACTGCCTTGAACCAACAGGTATCCGGGGCCATTCCCTACTATTTTTCTGAAAAGGAAGACCGGTATATCGAATTTGGCTTTGGTATGTCCTCGCTGAACAAGGAACGCATCACCACCGCTCGCCAATACGATCTTGTTCTCAGTCTCAATTCCCAAACCAACCCGGGATTCTTACCCGGGTCACTCGATGGACAAGGCGGATTAGGTGAACAGATCGCAAACAACCCCTCGATCATCTCGGACTACTTCGATGGCACAGCAAATAACGGACCTTACTATACAAATTCACTCACTCGGAACGGCCTCGAGAACATCCGGACCGAACTCGACCAGTTCTCACATTACTACAGCTGCTTGCTCCGAGTTGGAGATAGTTTCTTGACCGGTGGCGTGCGCCACGAAAAGGAATCTTACGAAATCGATATCGAGGGGACACCGCTTTCCGCCTTCAGTGACGAGCAAATCCGTGGCAATGGCTGGGAGAACAGGGACCCTCAAACAGCGACGCTCCCCTCGATCAGCGCGGGAACCGCCCTCTTTGATGCTAGGCTTGGATTCCAAGCCGCCTGGTCCCAAACCGTCGCACGCCCGACGTTCTGGGAGTTCATCCCATCCCAAAGCATTGATCAGGCCTCAGGCCTCGGACGGCGTGGCAACAACGAACTCGGCCAGACCGATATTGACAACTTTGATTTCGCGGTCACGTGGAAGCCAACGGAACAAGCCACGCTGCGGGCAAGCTTCTTTCACAAAAACCTAGTCCGCCCCCTCGTCTCGTTTTACGAAAATGGAGTTCTTCTCTACGATGATTCGTTTCTGGATCCCACTACCGGCGACACGCGCGATTTCACAGGCACCATCAGCGGCATCGAGCTGGAGGCGGAGATTTCCAAAATGGGACCATTCTCGCTCCGTGGAAACTTTACCTACATCGACGCCCAACTGGACTACTTTTATGTCCAAAACGGAGAGGCAACCTCAGTCACAAGCAAGCTTCCATACCAGCCGACTTATCTCGCCAACCTTAATCTAGGTTATACGTATGAACCTTGGTTGCTGAACACGAATCTTGTCTATAACTACAACGGCGACTACCCGACGATTCTCAAACTCACTCCTGAGGACTTCGAAGTAACGCGGGATGCGATTCATACCTTCGATTTGGTGATCTCAAAAGGAATCGAAACGGAACATGCCAACTATCTAGTGAAGGCCGGGATCAAAAACCTCCTCAACGCCTCGGATACCTTCATGTATAATGGCAACGCGTTTAGCACCGAAAACCTTGGTAGAAGCTTTTGGCTTGAGCTTCAGGTTTCCTTCTAAGGACCACCGTCACCAAAGGTGACGAGAAAGTCACAACCCGGCGCGAGACATCCGGGCCTCGAATGGAGACCTTCGCCCTGTCCAGCGCCCACGCTCTGGCATTAGTTGTAAAACAAACCATCCTATGAAAACAAGACGCAACCTATTTAGAACCCTGCTGATGGCCTCATGTGCTCCAATCGCAGCCCACGCAGCAGATATCGACGTGATCAGCAACTCCACTTACAGTGAGAACAGCTTCGCCTCCTCCAATAACGGGATTGATGGAGGCCTTGGAACAAATATCCGGGTCATCAAAGGCACTAATGTTACCTGGACTAAAGACAACACCTATTTTGTCACCGACAAACTCTTCATCCCGAAAGGCGCAACGCTAACTATTCAGCCGGGAACCAAAATCTATTTCTCCGCGGACGACAATGGCACACCGACCATAAAAACCGACGACAAGGTGGGCGCTATCACTGCCTGCCGTGGCGGCAAGCTGATCGCCGAGGGCACTGCCGCCGAACCGATCGTGTTCAGCAGCGTCCGCGAGTGGGAAGCACTGAACGGTGTTGATTCACCTTATGATGCGGACTCGAACATAGGACCAATGCCCACTTCCGCCGACGGTGGCCAGTGGGGTGGCATTGTCCTGCTGGGCCAAGCCTTCACCTCTTTCGTGAACAATACCGGGGTCAACGCCGGCACCGTGCAGATCGAAGGTTTCGCGCCAGCCGGATCAGCCTCATACGACGGCGACAGCCTCCCTGACGCGACCCAATACGGTGTCAGCGCCGGTTTCCCTCTGAACAATGCCGACAACAGCGGGATCATGCGCTACTGCTCGATCCGTCATGGTGGCTACGAGTTCGATACGGGTAAGGAAATCAATGGATTGACCCTCGGAGCCGTCGGTTCCGGAACCACTATCGAATTTGTTGAAGTTTATGCCAACCAAGATGATGGAATCGAGTTCTTCGGTGGAACGGTCAACACCAAAAACATTGTCATGGCATTCAACCAAGACGATAGCTTCGATATTGACGAGGGATACCGGGGTATCAACCAGTTCTGGTTTTGCATTCAAAATCCTGGAGCTGCCGATGCGGGCGGCGAGTGGGATGGTGTCGGCGGAACCTCCGCAGGATTCAACCAAGGTGACACGGCGACCAACCATGCGAATCCCATCATCTATAATGCAACATTCATCGGTGCAGAAAGAAATAACACGCTATCAAAGCTTCCTGATACCATCGGGTCAGTGAATTGGGAGAAGGGTAATTTTGCCCTGCACGTCGAAGATTACTTCGCCGGGGAAATCTACAACTCGGTCTTTGATGATTATGCTGCTGGTTTTATCAAATTTAATGACAACGCCAACAGCACCGGGACCAAGTTCAAGTTCAAAAACAACACTATCGGACGCTTCGGCAACGTCACTGCGGGTGACAACCTGTCATACATCACTGGAACGGGTCCGGGCGCTTCCGAAATCTTCGATGCCTTCGGCGATCCCTTGAATGGCAACTCGGATGGTGGAGTCGATCCGAGCTATCGGGCTTACATGCGCAATTCGGACCAATTCCTGACTGCTATCGATCCACGCCCTACGGCCGATTCCCCATTGTTGAGTTCCCAGATTCAGCCCGGAGCGCCAGAGGCCGCCAACTATCGAGGAGCCTTTGGCAGCGTGAACTGGGCCAAAGGTTGGACCCGCCTAGACCAAGATGGTTACTTTGCTGAAGTTGGTGACAACAATAGTGGAGCCGACACGATTGCTCCAGTGATCACCCTCAACGGAGCCAATCCCGTGACACTGACGGTGGGTCAGACATTCCAAGACCTAGGTGCAACTGTCACCGACAATGTGGATGCTGAGCGCACGATCTTTGGTGAGGGCTCGGTTGATACCACCCAAGCGGGTAGCTACACGCTCACCTACAACACATTAGATATCGCGGGGAACGCCGCCACTCCAGTTACAAGAAACGTGATTATAAGCGCTCCATTGCCAGAAATACCCGGCTCTATCGCTTTCATTACTTCGATCGGATCGCCTAGCAATATCGCCAATTACTTCCAGATCGGGCCGTTTTCCACAGCCAGTGTCGCATTGGTGGGTCGCTTACCGCGAGGCATGAAATTCAATCCTGTGACTAAGCTTATCACAGGCTATCCCACAGCCGCGGGCCAAGCCTCATTCAATGTGACATTGCCTGGCGCGGCACCCGTGCCTTTGGTGATGAATTTCACCATCGAGTCCGTTCCCGTCGCATTGAGCGGAAGCCACGTCTTGCATACGGACGCCGGTGATTCCGTCACCGTCACGGTCACCAATAAGGCGACGGCCACCTTGTCCATCCTCAGTCCATCCGCGGCCAAGCCGATTACTGCCAAAGGCCGGGTCAAGCTAGATGCTACCGAGAGCGATCCAAATAAACAATGGACGCTGGAGCTCCCTGCCCAGGCCGTGTCAATTGCACTTCCGACCACCCGCACATTCAAGGAGGGAGACTCTTCCTATCTTGGCAACTATGGCACGCTCGCTGGCGAACCTCTCTGGGGATTCAAAAGCTCGGGCACTACCGGTGAAATTGTGCTGTCCAAAGCCAGTGCCCAAGTCCGGATTTCCGGAGTCCGCGGGGCCGCAGGCTCCATCCGCTGGACCATCACCCCCGCCGTGGGCAAGGCCATCAGGGCCACCAACAGAGTGTCAGCGGACGGAATCGCCGGCATTCGCGTCAACATCCCAGGCAGCGGGCTGCTGGTTGGCATGCTGCGGGTGGATGAAGCCCTCGACAACGAAGGCCAGCCCACCGGGCAGCTTAACGTCAGCCTGCTTCAAGGCTTCGACGGCTGGGATTCAGTGAGCTATACCGCCCAATAAGGGTGGATCATCCAATCTGACGAAAATGTCACACGGGGGCTGTCGGCAAATGTCGGCAGCCCCTCTTTTATTTCGCCTGTCGCCGTTATGCGTATTCAACTCACCACTCTCGCCCTCGCGCTCAGCCTCCCGGCCATTGCGCAGGATACCACTGTTAGCCCCACCGAAGACCTGCGCACATCCGTCCGTGAATGGGTTGAAACCATGCGCAAGAAGCAAGTCGAGGAAAACGATTGGGCCCGCGACCAAGAAGTTCTGAAGAACTATCAAGAGGGCCTTGAAAAGGAGATCGCCGATTTAAAGCAGCAGATTGCCGATGCAAAAACCCGCAAAGCCGGTGCCGACCAGGATTCTCTCCATCAATCCGACGAGCGCGATGGCTACGCCGCGGCCAAGGACGAGCTATCCGGAATTATCCGCCGCCTCGAAGAGAACCTTGCCGCGAAGCTCCCGCTATTTCCCGCCCCTCTTCTATCCGAACCAAAAGTTTCCCAAGGCATCGAGGACCTTCAGCGCGACCTCAAGCTCCCCGTGGAAAGGCGCAACGACGGGGTTTCAAAACGTCTGCTCAACGTCATCAACCTGCTCACCGAAGCGGAGAAATTTCAGCAAACCGTTCACCTGCGGCCGGAGCTCCACAAAGACGCCGAAGGCCGTGAGTTTAACATGCAGGTCATCTACTTCGGTCTCGCATGTGGGTATGCCGTCAACGAGGACGGCAGTTTCGCGCTCGCCGGACGCCCATCCGCCGACGGATGGAAATTCGATGACCGGCTGGATCTCGCGCAAGAGATACAAAGCCTCGTCAGCGCGACCACGGGCGATCTGGACGCCGCCTTCATCCAACTTCCGCTGCTCAAGCCATGAAAATCTATCTCACCGCCGTCACGCTCGCCCTCGTCTCCCTGATTCATGCCAAGACACCCGCTGAAGCCGCACGGGCGGATCTCATGGGGGCTGTCACCGAGCTAACCGAAACTCAGCGCGAATACGCCGACCTGCGGCGCGCCCTTTACCGGGAAATCAATCGCCTGGATGACGAGGCACTCACCCTTGGAAAGGAGTTGCGCGCACTCCAGCGCGAGGAAGACCAACGCAGCGCAGCCCTCAAAACCCTCGAGCGCGAGATCGAGGCCAGGAAGACCGATTTCAACTATTCCGCCGGCATCCTCAACCAGTATTCCAAAGCCTTCATCACCCGGCTTCATCCCGCTGAAAACCAGCTATACAAGGAAGTCGTCGATTCGCTCGACCAGCGCGCCGCCTCCGCCGCCGAAGATCCGAAGACGGAGCTCGTGGAACGGGCGAAAGTCCTAGAGCTGGGGCTGGAGCGCCTTGGCTCCGTCGCCGGCGGACATCGCTTTGAGGGGAAGGCCCTGCGAAATGGCAGCGAATCGATTGCAGGAACTCTTCTCATCGCCGGTCCGTCGGTTTTCTTCACGGCCGAAAATGGAGGCTTTGAAGGCGTAGCTACCTTCGCGGAAACCGGAACATCGCTTCCCACAGTCGTTGCAATCCAGGATTCCAGCGGCAGGATTCGCGAGACGGTGAATGCCGGCCACGGAGACCTTCCATTCGACGGCACCATGGGAAAAGCCATCGAAGTTGCCGCCGCCCAAGAAAGCCTGATCGACACGATCAAGAAGGGTGGGATCGTCGGGCACGCCATCCTCACACTCGGCGCGATCTCATTTCTGATAGCTCTTTACAAAGTTTACGAGATTTCCCGTATCCAAGTCCCCTCGCGATCTGCGATCAACCTGGTCCTTGACGACCTGCTCAGCGGAGACCGCGAGTCCGCGCTAAAGAAGGCAACCTCCATCAATGGCCCGGCAGGTGCCATGGTCGTGACAGGGGTGAACATGTTCCACGAAAAGCGCCGCGTGCTGGAAGAGGCCCTGTTTGAGAAACTCGTGGTCGTGAAGCCACGCCTCGAGCGCTTCCTTCCATTTCTCGCTCTGACCGCCGCCGCGGCCCCACTCATGGGACTGTTAGGAACGGTGCTCGGCATCATCAAAACCTTCAAGGCCATGGCGCTCTACGGCACTGGGAATGCCAAGAGTTTCTCCGCCGGTATTTCCGAAGCTCTCATCACCACCGCGGAAGGCTTGGTCGTGGCCATTCCCATCCTGGTCATTCACGGCATGCTGAAAAGCTATGCGAAAGGCCGACTCTCCGAGTTCGAAGGCATTGGAATCGCTCTCATCAACGGCACAACCGAGCGCGACCGTAAATCGGATGCCAAAGGAAACGAAGTGTCGGAGGGCGAAGAGGATCTCGAGCTTTCTCCGAATCCTGCCTGAGTTCCCAATTAATTATCGCATGCCCCAGTTTCTCCAAGACGGTTGGAATCTATTCCGCGAAGGCGGAGCGATCATGTATATGTTAGGTGGTGTTGCCTGTATCCTCTACGCTTCCGCCATCGCCGCGCTGGCCTACGTGAATCAAGGCAACCTCAATGACAGCGAACAAGACCTGTGGGAGGAATTCATCCGTGATCCGAACCTGGCCGAGGGCCGGCTCGGCGAGGCGCTTTGCTATGTTTTGCACGGCCCCCAGCTCAGCATCAAAACCGTCAGCCGCCGCTTCGATGAGATAAAGCTCAATGTAATATCCGCGATCGACCGGCGGCTGCTTGTGCTCAACACGCTCGTCGCCGCCGCACCACTGGCTGGCCTGTTAGGCACTGTCATGGGAATGCTTGCGATGTTTGCCGGGTTATCCCAAGGCAAAGGTCCCGCCGGCATGCAGCGCGTCGCCGCAGGGATGCAGGAAGCGCTCATCACCACCCAGACCGGTCTCACAATCGCCCTTCCCGGGCTCTTTATCGCGCTCATCATCAAATCCAAGCGTGACCGCATCAAAGGCGCTCTCGTCCGTTTGGAAAGCCTCATTCTCACCTCACGCTTTCACCGCGAAACCCCACCCTGAATCATGTTCGGCCGCAGCCTATCAGACGACTCCGAGGAGCCGGTGACCATCGATCTCTCATCGATGATTGATTGCATCTTCATCCTTCTCATTTTCTTCATTGTCTCCACCGTCTTCGTCGAGGAGACCGGCGTCACCGTGAACAAACCTGACGTCAGCGGCGCCAGCGCGCTGGAAAAAAATTCGATTCTCCTCGCGGTCACCGCGGAGGACAAGGTGTTCTACGGCGGCGAAAGCATTGGCGTGCAGGGGATCATCGGGAAAATTAAGCCCCTGCTTTCCGAGACGCCGGACATGTCGGTGATCATTCAGGGAGATAAGGATTCCGCCCATGGCACCGTCCAGCAGGTCCATGGCCAGGCACTGCTTGCCGGGGCCATGAAGGACCGGGTCTCGGTTTCCACCAAGTAATGGTGATTTCAAATCTCAAATCTCTCTTCCCTTGTCCCGCCACGTTTACCGCCCGCCAAAGAGCAAGAACACCAACATCCTCGCGGTTGTCGGCGGGTTACTGGCAACCATCGGCGTGTTCGTGGCGATACCGCTGACGCAAAAACTCACTGCCATTCTTGACCCATCCTCCGCGCTACCGCCCGAATTGAGCATCGAGCCGCCGGAGGACCAAAGCTTCGAAATGGACGAGCCACCGGAAGAGCCCGAACCTGAGCCCGAACCCGAGGAAATGGTTGAGCCATCAACCGATTTGGATCTCGGCATCGACCTCGGGGATCTGACCTCTGGGACGGGTGGCGGATTTTTGATGGAAATCCCCAAGTTCGCCATGAGAGGCAACGAGGACGCCTTTGGCAGTGGGGATCTTGATTCACCACCCATGCCTGCGAATAAGTTCCCTCCCATCTATCCGCGGGCGCTTCTCAGCAAGGGAATTGGCGGGCGCGTGCTCGTCAGTTGCACCGTCGATGCTAGCGGACAAGTCGCTTCCGTCTCGCTCAAGCAAAGCTCAGGGCACCCGGAACTGGACCAGGCTGCGGTGAACGCTGTGAACAAATGGAAATTCAAACCCGGCACCAAGGGCGGCAGAAAAGTCAAAGCCACCTGCATCGTTCCATTCAATTTCGAGGTTAAGAAAAACTGATATCAATACCTTTATCAACATGTCTATTCTCCGTATCTATCTTTCGCTCGCGCTGATTCCCGGCGTCTTGCTGTCCGAAGTGATCACGCCGCCTTCCAACCTTTTCCGCGACCCCAAGTTCGTGCGGGAGTTTGTCGGTTCTTACGGTTTTCTGTCGGAGGTCGAACCCAAGGTATCTCCCGATGAACAAGCCGCTCTTGCCACTATCCGTGATTTGTTCGAGCAATCGAAGTTCCGTGAAGCAGAGCAGGAACTCGGGCGTTTCATGCAGGAAACCGAAAGGCCCTCTGACCCCAAGAAGGCTCCCACGGAAATCAGTCCGGCCATGATTTTCGTGCTGGGTAACCTGTACTTCCAGGCAAACCGCCCGGAGGAGGCACGCCGCGCGTTTCTGGATGCCATCCGGCGCTTTCCACGCTTTCGCCGCGCCCATACCAATCTCGCCTATTTGTATATTTCAAAAAACCAAACGGACGAGGCCATGCCAATGCTTCAAACGGCAATCGAGCTGGGCGAGAATTCAGCCCGTATCTATGGATTGTTAGGATATTGTCACCTGTTGAAGAAGAATGCCGTTGCCGCTGAGAATGCCTACCGCCAGGCGTATCTGCTCGATCCATCCTCCCGCGATTGGAAGCTTGGGCTCGCGCAGTCGCTCATGGCCCAAGAGAAATTTCCGGAGGCTGTGAATCTCATCGGCACGCTGATCGAGGAGAATCCGAACGACAAGCAACTCTGGCTCCAGCAAACGAATGGTTACTTGGCCATGGAGCGGAAGGATGACGCGATCGTGAATCTGGAATCCCTCCGCCTCAAGGGAATTGCGGACGAAGCAAATTTAAATCTGCTGGGCAATCTCCACATGGACGGCAATGAGCCGCAATTGGCCCTTCTAGCTTATCTCGGAGCGATGGAAAAATCAACGGCCCTCGACATTCCACGGACCTTGAAATCCGCGCGGATTCTCATCGACTACGGCTCGCCTGAGAAGGCTGGGGAATTCATCGAGCGCATCCGTGCCAAGGCCGGCGACAAGCTTCCGACGGTTGACAAGACCGCCCTCCTGCTCGCCGAGGTCCGTGTTTCGCAGGGGATTAACCAGTTAGACCGCACGGGTGCCTTGCTCGATGAACTCGTGCAAATGAACCCTGTGGACGGCGAGGTTTTGCTAGAGCTTGGACGCCACAAGGACCTGCTCTCGCGCGAGGAAGTGGATGAGGACAAGCGGGCGTCCTTGGTCACGGAAGCAAGAACAAACTACCAGCTCGCGGCCCGTATGGAAGCTGTCTCCTACGCGGCAAATCTCGCGCTCGGGCAGATGCTGGTGCGCGAGCGCCGCTATCCTGAAGCGCTCGTCCACCTCCAGCTCGCCCTCGGAGTGAAAAACAGCGAAAGCCTCGTGCAATACACCAGCCGCGTCCGCCGCGCTGCAGATCGTCTGGAGGACAAGAAGAAATCATCTTGAGGAGTGCCTGCACTTCAAAGCCCCCATGAAAAACGCTTCCTCTTCCAGATATTTTCTAACATAGTTAATCCGCCCGGGCGTTGAACTCAAGGCCTTGGACACAAAGTAGCGGATGTAGAATAGCAGCTTTCGTAAGCCGCCTCTTACTCGGCGCCCGCGGCTTCCCGATGCGGGTTGACGCGGAATGATGCGATTTCTAAGCTACCGCCCCCATGACGACCGGGCAGATTTCCATTCTTATCATCCTCGCCATCACGGTGGGGATGTTTCTGTGGGGGAAAT
>JBBEEL010000136.1:0-10434 GCA_040880785.1 Akkermansiaceae bacterium
GACTGGATTCGAACCAGTGACCGTCCGCTTAGAAGGCGGGTGCTCTATCCAACTGAGCTACAGGCGCTGTCAGGCGCAGGCTGTATCAAGCCCCCAGCCTGAAGTCAACAGGAGCGGTTGCGCAGCCGTATTTCCGCTTCATTAAACCAGCTCCGGCTGCGGACTTTGCGGCGGGTTGATCGCCGCGATGGGCACGGCGAAGTGGGTTTGGGAAAACTCGATTTTCTCAAAATGCCCGGTGCCTGGGTGCTTGTCGTGCTGCTCGATGATCGGCTCCAGCCGCCGCCGCAGGCCGACCCCGTTGGCTTGCTGGATGGCGAGGCCAGGGCGGGCGTTGACCTCGATCATCAGCGGGCCGATGGTCTCGTCGATCATTAGATCGACCCCGAGGTAGCCGAGGCTGGTCATTTCCTGACAGGTCACGGCAATGTCGAGGATTTGATCCCAGCCGGGCATCTGAATCCCGATGAGACCGATGTCGATGTCCGGGTGGCGGGTGAGCGGCTTGCCATGGTGGATGGCGCGGACGCTGCGGCCAGTCGCGAGATCGATGCCGATGCCGAGCGCTCCCTGATGGAGATTGGCACGGCCGTCTGACTCGCGGGTGGCAGCACGGAGCATGGCCATGACAGGGTAGCCATGGAAAAGAACGATGCGGATGTCAGGGGCTCCCTGATAGCTGATGTCGGTGAGAAATTTCGCTGGGCGGACGCGGTATTCGACCAGTGCGCAGTCGCGCTGGCCGCCAAGACTGAAGAGACCGGCGAGGATGTTGTCCACATGGTGGCGGACTTCATCACGGCTGAGCCGGGCACCGCTCGCCTTGATGTAAACGCCGTCCTCCTGGCCGTCGATGACAAGCACTCCCTTGCCGCCGGAGCCGCGGGACGGCTTGATGACGAAGGCATCGCGGTCGGCGAGGGTTTTACTCAGCAGGCGGGCGTCGCGGGGCGTGCGGACGATGGCGTAGGTTTCCGGAACCGAGAGGCCTTCCGCTTCGGCGAGGGCCTTGGTCTGGAGCTTGTCGTCCACCAGGCCATACAGTTTTCGCGGGTTGTTAGGCAGCAGGTAGCGGCCGTTGCGCATGTTGATGCCGACCACGCCGAGGGCGCGGAGCTCGCCCGGGGTGCGCAGCCAGCGGTGCCACCAACGGGGTCCGGGGAGCGGTGACGGATCAGGCATGGGTGAAGGTCCTGAAGCGGATCAACTCGGAGATGCGGTAGCCGGTATAGCGGCCAATGATGAGAATCCCGGCGAGCAGGATGAGCAGGAGCTCGGGAAAGTAAAAGGCCCAGTATTGAATCTGCGAGACGCGCATCAGGAGGTAGGCGAGGACGGCGACGACGAGCGATCCGCCCACTTGGGTGATGGCGCTGTGCTTGCCCTCTTCCTCCCAGATCAGGGACATTCGCTCGATCGTCCAGGCGAGAATGATCATGGGAAACAAGGCGATTTGGATTCCACCGCTCATGCCCATTCGGTAGCTGATGACGCTCATCATGATCATCAAAAGGGTGACGATAACGACGCAGGCGGCAACGCGGGGCACGACGAGAAGATTGAGCCGGGAAAGCAGGAAACGGAACCACAAGCCACCAGCGGTAAGCACGGTGAACATGGTGAGGCCGCGCAGCAGGGGGATTTCCAGCAGTGCGAGAGCCAGCAGGACGGGCATGAAGGTGCCGAGCGTGGGCACGCCGACCATATTGCGCATGAGAACCACAACGAAGGCGCCGATGGGAATGAGGACGATGTAGCGGAAGGCATTTCGCTCGGCAACAGGGAGGCCAAGAATGGTGGAAACCATCAGCGGCGAGCGGCTGAGATCGGTGAGGCGGGCAAGCGGGATGCGGTCCTTGGCGACCGTGAAAGAAATGCGCGAGCCTTCGCCGCCCGTCACGTCGAGGAGTGGCCCGCCGCCGCGGTGCCAGACGTAAACCGAGTTGCCGGCGAGCACGGCCGAGGGCTCCAGCGGATCGCGGACTTTCCAAAAGGCTCCGTCGTAATACTCGACGAGCGGAACGGGGGCCTGGGTGCCGCGCTCGACATCGAGCCGGACGCCGTAGGCGATGCGGGCAGGCACGCCGGCCATGTTGAGGATGTCGATACCCATGGCGATGGCGGCGGTATTGCGGAATTCCTTGTCGTAATGGCGCTTCACCAGCACGAATTCCTGCGACGATTCACCGATCCGGATGTCGTTGAAAAGCGAGACGAAAAGGGCGTCCGGATCAGAGGAAATGGCCTTGGCGCGGTTGACGATGTTGGTGGCGGCCTCGCCGACGGGGCCAACCAAGCTGAGCCCCTCGTTTTCCAAGCTCTGGAGTTCGCCCGGGATCGACTCGCCGCCGCTGAGGGTGCGGTTGGGGAAGCGGACCCGGAAATAGAGCGCTTGGCTTTTGTCGCGGTTTTCAGCGGACCAGACAGCGACGTGGCGCTTGCCGTCGCGCTCGATATTGTAGTGGTAGCCGAGCGAGCCGACTTCCTGGCCGGTCTTGCTCTCGATGGCGGGCGCGGGCAGGGACAAGCGGGCTTTCACCCGGTTGCCGGTGGCGAGAAAGGTGACACGGGCCTCGATTTCCCACTCGTTGATCTTCTCACCCGTCCAGAACGGCACCCCGAGCGAGTGCACCTTGTAGGCGGCCAGCCCGCCGCCAGCGATGATGAGGATGAAAACGGCGGTGATGAGCTTCCACCGCGAACTCATTTGAACGAGATTTTATGACAATGGCTTGGCATCAGCGGAAAATCTTTTGATCGGACAAGTCGGTGCGGCCGGAATCCACCCAGCCGAGATCCTTGAGCATCGTCCGCCCGATAAGGACGGGGGCGAGCATGTTGGAGCGGTTGTTGAGGGTGAACTCACCCCGCACCTTGCGCTCGCCAATGCTGAATCCAAGCCGGACGACCTCGCGGGCGACGGAATCCCCGCCGGGCTCCTTGACCCGGGCGATCCGCACCAGCGGGGCTTCCAGGCGGGTGCGGGAGGGCTTTTTCACCCGTGGATCGGTGATGATGAAGCGCACCCATTTTTTTCCGTCGCGCTCGAACAGTTCCATTTCTTCCGCGTGGATTGAGCTGGTAAGGGCACCGGTGTCGAGCTTGGCCTGGAGGCGTTCCTTGACACCATCGAGGATAACATACTCACGCCAGCCATAGACTTGGATCGGCTCGTCGGTGACGGGCTTGGCGACAGCGGCCGCTTCCGCGCCCTGGTCTCCGGCGGCGGACTCGCCATCCGGGTCGGCGGTGGGGGGCACGTCTGGCGTTTGCACCGTGGCCCCTTGCACAGGCTTTTCCGCCGGAACACCGTCCCCGGATGCCTTTTCCGCCGGCTTGGCGGCTTCCTTTACCGGCGGTGGCGCTGGCACCGTTCCGGGCTTGGCAACCCCCAATCCCGCGAGCGCAAAACTGGCGAAAATGGTCAGGAAAATTCGACAGGTTGAATGGAAAGAATTCTGTTCGGTCACGCGGGAAGACTATCAACCTCAAAATCCCAACTTTGCAAAGGAAATCTAGTTCGGACGCCGGTGCCCGGACGAGTCGCTCCGCCCGGGCGGGCGGGTAGCCGGGGGCATGAAAAACGCCTGCAACAAGGCTTGGTAAACCGCGCGGCGCGGGATTTTGAGCCGGGCTTGGAGATCTTCCCAACTTGCGCCTTCCAGAGACCCCAACGTCTTGCGGGCGAGGAGCGCAGGCAAGACCGTGGCCGCCCGCAGCCGGCGCGAACCAAGGGTGGCCGCGTAGGTCTCCCCCTCGCCTGCCCAAGCTCGTGCGCGCACCAGCCAGCGACCGTGGCTGGCGAGCAGCGCAGGCAGGTTATGGGGATCGGCGACGGGCAAGTAACAGCGACCGTTTTCCAGATCCGCCGGCAAATCGCGCAGGATATTCACCAACTGGAGCCCCTTCCCGTAGGCGATGCCACGCTCCAGTAACTCGTCCTCCCCTGCGGTGGAGAAACCGCCGCCCAGGGTGAGGAAGCCAAGCTTGGTCCAGAACGCGCCGACGCAACCGGCGACGCGCCAAGCATAATCTTCCAGCACGTTGTCATCCGGCAGCGCGACGGGCTGCTCGCGGCTGGCCGTGGCAAAGCGCTCGAGATCAAGCGTCTGGCCGCTGATGATGATTTCCACGACCTCCCGGACCAGCGCGGCCTCCGTTCTGTCGAGAGCGCGGAGCCAGTGAATCAGGTCACCGCAAAGCTCCAGAAGATGACGCTCGCGGGGGTCTTCAATCGTGGTTAGGAAGGAATCCGGCCAGCGTGGCGCAGCGCGCCCCCCGGCCACGGCGGCGGCGAACAGGCGAAGGCACTCCATGCGCAGGGCGACCGGCGCGGCCGCGGTGTCGGCCAAAGTGTCGCTGGTCCGCGCGAGCAAGTAAGCGAGGCTGGCAGCACCGCGCATCGGCCCCGGGAGCAGCCGCAAGGTGAGATAAAACGAGCGCGAGACGCCCTTGAGCACCTGTTTTTCCAGTCCACCGATCATCGGCTTCCAAACAAGGAGGGAAGTCGCAAAATGTCAACCCGCCACCCACGGTGGGAACCCTGAAGCAGAAATCCTCCGGCACGAAACCTGGCGCGGGGATCTTCTCTTTGGCAGGGACGGCTCTCTAACACTCAATAGCGCAAATCATTTCCTCGATTCGTTTTCCGGAGACTTTTCCCAGCAGCGGGATGTCCGGGGCGAAGAGGGAGACGCGGAATTCTTCCAGCGCCCAGCCAGCAGGCCAGCGGGCCGGGGCGTCAGGGTCGCCGGTCAGGTCGCGGAACCAAGGGACCCAGAGGCGGCGGAACCGGTCCATTTTCTCCAAGTCCTTGACGATGGGCAGCGAGGAAAGCCGCCCGAGCCGCGAGCGGATGGCGCGCAGGCGGCGCGGGTATTCCCGCAGCTGGGCGAAGCCGGCACGCCAGGCGAAATCCTTGCGGAAGAGCCAGGCCAGCTGCTCGTCCATGTCCTCGGCGATCTCACCGAGATTCCGGTCCTTGCGATGGGCGGCGATCCAGCTCTGGATCTCCGGGAGGATTTCCAGGCTCTCGTCGATGGACTTGCCGATGACGCTGGCGGCATCAAACCAGCGTCCCCTCGCCTGCTCGGCGAGGACGCGGAATGCATCGGGCGAGCGCGGGAAAACGCCGCCGGCCGCGCCCTCGGCGGCGAGCAGAATGAGCTTTTCCATGGAGGTCCCGCCGACCCCGAGGCGCGGTAGCTCGACCTTGGCCATCAGGCCCAGCGGGAATTTTTTCACGAGGTGTTTCACTTGGTCCGGGTGGGCCAGGCAGAGCAGGCGTGCGCCGCCCGCGCGATGGGATTCCACTGCCTCGGCGGCGCGGGTGAAGGCGCGGACGCCGACGCTTGCGCCCTCGTCCACCAAGGCAGGAAAGGCGGCGCCACCGGGAGTTTCCACGCGCTCGGGCAGGCTCTCGCCGTCCCAACTGCTGATCCCCTTGCGCTCGATGTCCGCATTCGCTGCCGCCTCGAACCGGACACGCATGCGGTCGGCGAGCTGGAGCTTGAGGACGGCGACGTCCACGCCCAGCGCGAGTTCCTCGGCGTCGTCGCCGCAGACCCAGATTTTGGTGATCAGTTCGGGCGGGAGTTTGGCGGGGTCGTATTCGGAAACCGGGACGTGGGCGCCGGTGCGCTCGCGGGCGTGCTCGGAGAGAGCTTGGTAGATCGGCCGGTCCTTGGGCGCGAAGGCCCACAGCTCGGCGAAGCCTTCCGCGACCGGGCCGATGGGCTGGCAGATCCGGCGGTAGTCTTTTGGCAGCGAGCGGAGCAGGATCTCGGCGCGCTCGCGGAGGTTGCCATCGATGCCCCAGTCGGGCAGCCAGTCGGGCAGCTTCGGGAGTTGGTCCACGTGGACGCCGAGGGTGACGCCGTCGTCGCGCTCGCCGGCTTTGGCGTGGTAATAGAGCGAATATTCCTCGCCGCCTTGTTTCAAGCTATCGGGAAATCCATCGAGCCCGAGATCGTCGAGATCCTCGTCCAGCACGTCGCCAAGGCCGAGCATCAAGGCGTCTTCATTTTTCTCTAACCAGCTGAAAAATGCCGAAGCCGTGTTGATCTCTCCGGGAATTCGATCCTCGTAGAATCGGACCACCGCGTCATCGCTCCAGAGCCCGCCGGGGCGGCGGAGCTTCTGCTCGATGGCCTCGATTTCCGCGCGCATCTCGCCGACGTGGTCGATGAATTTGCAGCGTTTCCGCAGGCCGTTTCCGATCACCCCCTCGCGCAGGAAAATGCCGCGGGCCGCCTTGGGATCGACGCGGCCGTAGTGGACGCGGCGACCGGCGACGACGGGCAGGCCACCGCAGATGACGGTTTCCTTGCCATAGACGGCCCCTTGGTTTTCGTCCCAGTGGGCCTCGCCGTATTTGCTTTTGCAGAGTTGCGGCGCGACTTGCTCGACCCATTCCGGGTCGATTCTCGCCACGCGCCGCGCCCACAGGCGTGAGGTTTCCACCAGTTCCATGCCCATCACCCATTCGTGGCGCTTGGGGAGCCCGAACAGGCCGGAGCCGGGGAAGACGGCGAAAAACCCGCCGTTGGCACTGCGGTAGGATTTCGTGTCCCGGTCCCACACGCCGAACTGCCGTGGCACACCGGAGAGCAGCGCCTTGTGAATGGTGGCGTAGGCGGCCGCGTCGGAGAGATCATCTCCGATATCGCCGAGTTTGAGTTTCCACTCGCGTTCAAGCAGGTCGGCGAGTTCGTCGCGGACGTTCGCCCATTCCATGACGCGGCGGGCGTTGAGGAAGGCGGGGCCGCAGTATTTCTGCAGGGCGTTGCGCTTCCAGCGGCCGCGCTCGTCGCGGAAGCGGGCGAGGTCGTTCCAGAGCCGGAGCAGCGAGATGAAATCGCTGTCGCCGTCCTTCCACTTGGCGTGGGCGGCGTCCGCCTCGCGGGCTTTTTCCGCCGGTCGCTCACGCGGGTCGCTGGATTCGAGGGCGGCGACGATGGGCAGGACTTCCGCCAGGCAATGTTCCTTGCGCGCCTCGATGAGCATCCGCCCGAGCCGGGGATCGACCGGCAGGCGGGCGATCTGGCGGCCGGACTCGGTGAGGCGTTTTTCCTTATCGAGCGCGCCGACCTCGCGCAGCGTCCGGTAGCCTTCCGACACCGCCTTGGGCGAGGGTGGGTCGAGAAACGGAAACTCCTCGATCTCGGGTAAGCCGAGCGCTTTCATCCGCAGGATCACGCCGGCGAGCGAGCTGCGGCGGATTTCAGGATCGGTGAATTCCGGCCGCTCCGTGAGTTCTTCCTCCTCGAAGAGCCGCACGCAGACGCCGTCGCGGATCCGGCCGCAGCGGCCTTTCCGCTGGCGCGAGCTGGCTTGGCTTACCGGCTCTATTTGAAGGCGCTGCACGCCTTTTCCCGGGCTCCACCGACTCACACGAGCGACGCCGGAATCCACCACGCAGGCGATCCGCGGGATGGTCAGCGAGGTCTCCGCGACGTTGGTGGCGAGGATCAGGCGGCGCTTATTTCCCGGACTAAAGACCCGCTGCTGGTCGCCGAGGCTGAGCCGGGCGAAGAGCGGCAAGACTTCCGTGCCGCGGTATTGGCGGCCTTCGAGCGCGTCGGCGCATTCGCGGATCTCGCGCTCGCCGGGGAGGAAAATCAGGACGTCGCCCGTGGGCTCGATGTCGCCTAAGTAGTCCACCGCGCGCGCGACGTGCTGCGGCAGATCCTCGTCGTCGCAGGGCGGCAGGAAGAACTCCGCGACCGGGAACATCCGGCCCGGGGCCTCGATGACGGGCGCGGGGACGCCGTTGTTTGAGAAAAACTCGGCGAAGGCCCCGGCGTCGAGAGTGGCGGAGGAAATGACCAGCTTGAGGTCCTTCCGACGCTCGAGCAGGCGCTTCACGTAGCCGAGAAGGAAGTCGATGTTGAGCGAGCGCTCGTGGGCTTCATCGAGGATCAGCGCCTCGTATTGCATGAGGTCGCGGTCGCCCTGCGTTTCCGCGAGCAGGATGCCGTCGGTCATGAACTTGATGCGCGTTTCCCGGCTGGTCCTGTCCTCGAAACGGACTTGGTAGCCGACGTAATCCCCGAGCGGCACCTGGAGTTCCTCCGCCACGCGTTTGGACACGCTGGCCGCAGCGAGGCGGCGCGGCTGGGTGCAGCCGATCCGGCCGCCATCGACGCCGAGCGCTTCGGCGACCATCTTGGGCAGCTGGGTGGTTTTCCCCGATCCGGTTTCGCTGACGACCACGACGACCGGATGCGCCCGGACCGCAGCGAGAATTTCCTCCCGGTGCTCCACGACGGGCAACTCCGGCGGATAATTCCACTTCATTTGCCGCCCCGCCCGGTCCCTGCTATGTCCCTGTTGTTGTCGCACTTCCTTGTCGATTTCGAGCGCCAGCCGCTGTTATTTTCGGCTTGGAAACCGTGGCGGGAAGGTGGCGGGAGGGCAAGCCAGCGTCAAACGGATTATCGGGGTCCACGGCGCTCGGAAGAGCTTCTGCATCTTCGTCAGAGATCCTGATATTACTGCCATCCACTGCCGAACAGGCAAGCGGCGCGCAGTCTGAATACCTATTGCAAAGGACCCTCTGCTGCCATTGATTCTCCTCATTTGGAATCCCCCCATGACAGGCAATATTACAGGCTTTTCTTACAAGCCTCTCCCGCCGTCGGTGTTCCGGCGCATCGGGCCCGCGGTGGCGGGCTTTTTCGCCTGCTGCTGGCTTGTCGCCTTGGCTTCGGCCGAGGCGGGGAGCGTCCGCATCCTGCCCTTGGGCGACTCGATCACGCGAGGATCCAACTCCAACGGCGATATTCCGGGCGGATACCGGAAGGAATTGGCGCACCGCCTTGCACTTGCCCAGCTCAGCTTTGATTTTGTCGGCAACCGGTCTGACAATTTTGCGTCGGGAACGGACCCGCACCACAACGGGATCAATAGCCAGACCACCGCCAACATCCTCTCGCAGTTGTCCGGCGTGCTGGCGCTGGACCCGGATATCGTGCTGCTGCACATCGGCACCAACGACGTGCTGCAGGGCATCTCGGTCAACACGGCAGCAAATAATCTAAGTTCTCTCATCGACCAAATCACCACCGGCAAACAGACCCGCCAGTTGTATGTGTCGACGATCATTCCGATCCTGCAGGGCTTCGGCAACCGGACACAGACCGAGCTGAATGCGGCGGTCGATGCCTACAACATCGAGGTCCGCAGCCGTGTCGCCCAGTTCGTGAGTCAGGGGCGCAATGTCCGGCTGGTGGATATGAGTGTGGACTTGGACTACAACGATTTTTTTGATAGCGGCGACTGGATTCACCCCGGACAGGTCGGTTGCGCGCGGATGGGCGCGAGCTGGCATGCTGCGGTCACGGCGGATGGCACGCTCCTGCAAGCGCCGCCGGCCGGTGCGCCGAGTGCCCCGGACTCGCTGGTGGCGACGGTGATTTCCAGCGAAAGGATCAATGTGAGCTGGGCGGACCAGTCGCCGGACGAGACGGGATTCGAGGTGCATGCCAAGTCTGCCACAGGCGGCCTCTGGGTGCGCATCGGCAGTCCCGCGGCCAACCAAACCATTTTCAGCGCCACCGGATTGACCGCTGGGGTGGATCGCTGGTATTTCCGAGTCCGTGCGGTCAATGCGGCCGGAGCTTCGAGCTGGTCCCACTTGGCTGCATCGATACCGGTGGAGTTGGCCCAGGGAAAACCCGCGTCCGCATCGTCGATTTTCGGGAGCGCTTACAGTGCGATCAAGGCGAACGATGGCGATAGTTGGAGCGTCTGGGTTTCGGCGAGCAACGACCCACAAGCCAGCTGGACAGTGGACCTCGGAACCGATTACCGGCTTCAGGATGTGCAACTCGTCACGCGCCAGGACTTCGACCAGCCAACCACGCGGAATCATTTTGAAATCCGGGCCTCGACCACCTCGGATTTTTCCAGCTACACCGTGCTGGCCAGCCGGGGAGAGACGCCGCTGGCGTATCGCTCCACCCTCTCGGCGGGGATCGCACTGACAAGCCCGTTCCGCTACCTGCGGGTGGCGAAGACCGACGGCCGCGAGTTGACGCTCGCTGAGCTGCGCGTCTTCGGTTCAGTCCCGCCGCCGGTCCCCGCTGCGCCGAGCGGCTTGACGGCCACCGCGACGGGCGGCACGCAAATCGCGCTGCAATGGGCCGATCATTCATCAACCGAAATCGGCTTCCTGCTTGAGCGAAAATCCGACGCCGAAGGCGCATTCGGGGAAATTGCGACATTGCCTGCCAACGCGACCGGCTTCATCGACAGCGGCCTCTCGCCCGAGACCGGCTACACCTACCGGCTGCGCGCCACCAACGGGGTCGATGTCTCCGCCTATTCCGCGCAAGCCAGCGTGACGACCGGCACGGTGCGCGACTACGAAAACTGGGCCGCGGGATTTCCCGATTTCCTCGCCCTGCCGCAAAGCGAGCGCGAGCCGCTGGC
>JBBEEL010000137.1:0-54103 GCA_040880785.1 Akkermansiaceae bacterium
AGAAGGCCGTTGAAAAGCCGGTGGCCGGACCGGAGGGCGGGGAAAAGGGGGTTGACTTACGGAGTGCCACCTGTTGATCTACGGACTCCGTCGAACACCATCGTGCCCACTCAGGTGTTCGGTCCGTGACTTGCGCTGCCAGGCCGGCGTTCGGCATGGCAAATATAAGAAGCAGTTTACAGGTCAATTTAATCATGGGTGCAAGAGTGAAGAACGTGATTCGAAGAGTGACGTTCTTACTGGGATATTCTTTCTGCCTGAGCCTGTTGAAACAGCCGTTCGGCTTGAACGCAGGGCGCGAAATGGAAATTAGTTGGATTGGAGTGAAGTGTCAAATTCAGAAGAGTGGAGGCCACCTTCGGCATCATGGATGGTGACTTTCCCCTTGCCGGTGGTTTCGGATTGATGCAACAGCTTGAATGGGGATGGGTTGCCTTTGGAACCTTCAATTACGAATACGTTGCTTCGGGAAAGCCCGGAAACCGAGCTGAATTCCAGGCGCGGATCAAAGATGAGATGCAGTCTGATGCTTCGCGTCTGCGCCTGCTCGGCAAAGGTATTCCAAGTGGCATCCCGTTGTGCGATGTATTTGGGATTGTTTCTCATGCCGCCAACGTCCTGGAGTCTAATCATCAAGTCGTGTGCGCCAAGTGTCTGCATTTTACCAATGATCTCGTTGTAAAGGAGCATTCCGGAATTGTAATTTGGGATGTGAGGATAGAAAGTGATTCCATCGTGATGCATTTGATCTTTTCGGAGGTCGACGACAATTTCCAGACCCATCTGTGTGAGTTTGGCAGCATCCTTGGTCAGTTCAATCTTGGTTTTTGAAAGTAGGTAAGTGGAATCAACTTTCACTCCTCTGAACTTAGTTAGCTCCGACTCGCTCTGTTCAAGGAGCTCTGTCAGGCTGTGGACGTTGGGACCGACGTAGATAAAATCTTTACTCACGTCCCGGGTCACCGCAAGACGCGGACAGAGGTCTTTGGCATGCGGCTTTCCGTGTAGCTCTGTGACGACTTTTCCGGACAGGAAGTGCTGTAAATCCGCAAACACATCCTCTTCAGTCTTATAGTGCAGATCCAGGATGTTCAGGCGGGCGCTCTGACTGAAACTTTGGCCCATTTTGCCGACCCGGTTCACGGATGTCGGATTCTGCAACGTCACGCCGCTGAGTGCTGCCGCCGACAGGATCGCATCGGACGGAGGGCCAGTAATCAGATCCTTCAGACCTGTGTCAACGAGTGCGAGTTTTGTCAGAACTCGCAATGCGGTTGGCTCATCAATTCCGACGCCGTCGATTACCAAACGAACGCCGCGCCGGTTTAGCCAGTGAGCCTGATCTGCGAGCCTGCTGTCTTCGATCGCGAGCAAGTCACTGGCATCCACTTTGATGCCATCGAACCATTGAAAAAACGACGGGATACCCTGGAGGTAGCTGCGGATGGATTCAAGGCCGCTGACGGCGAGCACCCGTCCAACCGGACGACCGGGAAATTGAAAGGTAGAAATGGGCCGGACGCCGCTTTCCAATAGCTTCACGCGGAACAGTCGGAAGTCTCTGCCCTCGATGTGTGAAGCATTTGACAAGCCATAGTCGAGAGGGAGCCGTGTAGAATTGCGCAGACCGGGAGGAGCATACGCCGCACCCCCTGCGGCTTCTTTAAGTTGTTGCTTGGAGTCATTCAATGGCACCTCTTCGAGCGAGATGATCTTTCCGATGTTCGAGGTGATCGAGAACGGCTCGCTGGTCAACTTGTCATTGAAAATTCCGACGAGGTATTCGCCGTCTTGTGGCCGGGTGGTGACAAAATGAAGCTGTTTGTTTCCGACGGAGAAGAGACTGTTTTTTGAGGCCTCCTCGTTCAGAAGCCGACGGACGTGGTCGAGAAGCTGGTGGGGAATTTCCGTGACCAGTTGATCTTCCTTCCAACGGGCGGACGTAGAAGAAACCGACTCGGTGTGATTGGTTCCATAGTCGCTAAGCACGAGAACCAAACCGCCCAGACATTCAACTACGAGCGGCTTGCCGTCGACGGTAGCAAGGACCTTCATCGAGAGTTCCGAGGTGTTCAATTCAGCGCGCAGATTTTCGAGGAGGAAGTCCGAGGTTTCGGTGATGGAAATCCCGGCATAGGACACGGTGGTACCCGCGTTGACGCAAGTTGGAGGACGATCCTGAAACCAATCTGGGAACATGCTGCGTGCGGCCGCCCCAAAGAGAACAACTCTCCCTTTGCCAGCATTGATGTATTTAAACAGCTTTTCCCTGACCATCGATGGGGCTTCCGGCGGCACGCCTCCCCAAATGAGAAGCCCATACCGGTCGAGTGCGACGTGACGCGCATCGCTCAGTAGAAAATCAATGCTGTGGCCGTATGGGGTGGGGGACAAGGCGAAGTCCTCGCGCATGCTGGCTTTGTAAATGCTCTCACACTGGAGGTATTGTGGATAGAAAAAATCCCGAAGACCATGGAGCTGATAGTCCCCTTTGGCATAGGGTGCGTCACCTGTGATATTGAAGTCGATGGTTTTGTTTGACTGAATTCCGGGGGGGCGCCAAGCATTGGAAAACTCGCTGATGAGGGCAATGGGAGACTGGACCGGGCCGACAGGTCCGAAGCGATCCATGAAATCGGCTGCTTTCTTGGTAAACGTGCCCAAAGGTGATGGGAAGTCCGGGGTGAGCGAGGTGATGAATTCCCGGCCCTCCCAGTTGAAAAAACGGGCACCGTTCAACCAGGAAAGATAGAGCATCTGGCGGTTGAGGGCATAGCTCTTGCCATAGTTTGGACCGAAATTGCTCACTCCCATCTTATAGATCGGAATGGCCCCGTTATTCCGGACTCGGGTGGAATTGGAGACCTCAAGAATCGGCTGTCCCGAAAATTGGACGCCGAAGGGGTGTGGATATTGCCGCGAGGCGGAGCGGGAAGTTACCAGACTATCCACGATGCTCGCCGTGCGACGATAGAAGAGCTGTGGGGTGCTCAGGCACATGGCGCGTTCCTTGGCGGCGTAATGCGTGCCCCAAGCCTGGTTGTGCTGTTGAAGCATGTAGGGAGCGCCGGACCGCTTCAGGTTTGATTCAATGAAGTCTTGATACGCCGCTGGAAACACCCGCCCGCCGGGACCTTGTGGAAGGCGACCGTAATACTGGCTGTATAGCCATTCGAAGTCGCCGTCCACTTCCGCGGTTTGCCCGCCACCGAGGATGAGGTTTGGGTAGTGGCTTTTAAAGTCGCGGATCTTCTTTGGATCATGAGCGACTGCTTTTTCGGGATCCTCACTCTTTCTGTTAATTTTCCCGATGTTGGCGAATTGAATCACCGGAATTTCAGGTGCTGCCTGGATGACGGAGTTGATGGTGGCAGACGGTGGGTAGGTGAAGGACTTGCTTTCGAGGAAATAGAACTGGTAGTTGATACCCAGTTTGTTGCGGTGATTGAGATAATTGGACGGTGATTTGGTGATGATCCGGGTTTGATTGCCAAAGAACTGCCAGTCGAACCTCGGGGCACCCGAGTAGGCGTTTTCAGGGTCATCCGCCACATCAACTTGATAGGAGGTAACCGGGATGCCGACCGCTCTGGGAGCCACAGCCGCCACCCCGGTAGAAGTGCCGAGTATCAATGCTAGAAGAAATGGTGGCATGTGTTAGTTGCGCACGGCCTTGAGACGGGCAAAGAGCCTGCCGCCAGGTGCATTGGATGCCGGAATGCTGATGGTGACGGCGTCGGGTGACGCTGCTTCATTCACCGTGACGACCACCCCGTTCGCAAGATTGCCGCCATCTTGATCGATGATTTCGGAAGTCCACGGGCCGGCGAGGTCGGTGGAGTATTCAAGGGACAAGGTTGTCTCGGGGATGGAGTCCTCCTCACGGGTGAAAGTTAGGGTGAGTCCGGTTGTGGCATTGCCGGTTACTGCGTGGAGGATTGAAGGAGTGTCGTTTTGGTTTGGGTTGCCACCGAGGATCCATTCGAGACCGTTTTCGATGCCATCGTTGTCGGAGTCGAAGTCAAAGGCTGGGTTAGCGAGGCCGGCGGACCAGAGGTCGTAAGCATTGCTAGGTGCGGCACCCGCAGTCCAATGGAGGGTAGAACCAACGAATGTGAATTGTCCTTGCCCGGCCACAATCCCGTTTGAGCCAATTTCGGTTCCAGAGAAAGTGGAGAAGATCGCGGAGAGATCGGATGGTGCTCCAGTCCCGGAATACACATTAGACCAGGTTTTGTCAGTATCCCAGAAGGCATCGCTAAATGCGAACCCACCGCCCAGCGCGATCCTGAAGACCGCCGATCCCCCGGTGACAGAGCCCGCTTCTCCGCTTGCGACTACCATGTCATACAGTCCGAAGTTCGTCGTAGCCACGCCAGGGTCCTCTGCTTGCCCGGGATTCACTTGCCAGGCAAAAATCGCACCGCTGTCATAGGTGAGTGTGCTTGAAAACGTCTGAGTGCCCGGGCTGGTTCCACTGACCGCATGCGTGCCCTGCACGCCGCCGGCGGCGGAAGCGATGATGGTGGGAACGCCAATGTTGCTTGCCCCTGCAAGGGTGGGGGTTCCGGTGGCGGCGGCCCCGCCGATGGTCAGGCTGCTGCCGGAAAGAGTGCCCGTCGTCCCAAGCGAAAAGGTTCCTGAATTGACAAGGGTGGTGCCGTCGTAAGCGCACGCACCGGTAAGTGTTAGGTTACCGTTACCCTCCTTGACGAGAGAATTGGCGGTGGTGCCGTTGGAAATGACGCCGCCGATGGTGAAGACACCCGCGTTGACGGCAATCTTGCGGCTCGTGCCCTCCGCCGATCCGAGATCCACCGGCCCGGTGCTCAGGCTGAGATTGTTGGTGCCAAGGAAGGTGAAATCACCATTGAACGTGTAGGGGTGGAGTTTTGTAGAAATGGCAATCGCGGCACCCGAAGTATTATCGATCGCACCCCCATTGATAACCACTGGGCTTGGGGCAAGGGCGGTGCCGCCTAGGCAGTTTAGCCCGTTGATATTGAGGGTTCCGGAGTTCATGAATAAGCCGCCGTCAAAGTTGTTAGCTGCGGTGAGTGTCAGGGTGCCGGAGCCATTTTTCGTGACGCTCTGCGGTCCGGGATCGGGGCTCGACGTCTCGGAAATCGGGCGATTGATTGTCAAAATACCACCACCATTGTGATTGATGACCAACTTGTCATTGAGAAATATGCTGCCCCCGGTGACCCCCAAGATGAAATTGCCCACCGCGTCGGCATCCACATTGATGGCTGCATCGCCGGTGGCAACGTCAAATGTTAAATTGCGGGCGGTTGTCCCGTCAGATGCGTTCGCAAATCGAACGGAGACATCGCTGTCGGCGTTCGAATCAAAGCTCAAGGTTCCAATCACCCGGTTGGCTGCCAGAAACGTGGAGAGGTTGGATGCTCCAATGGCGTAAAAGGTTTGGTTCGAATCGACACCCAGTGTGGGAACGCCGCTACCTTCCGGATCGTCTACCCAGTTGGTGCCGACGATCCATGAGCCATCCGCCCCCCCACCATCCCAGATAAAGTCACCGGCAAAGGAATAGGATGGAGCGAGGCAGAGTGAGGCGAGAACTGTGAGTCGTTGGAGCAGTCTTGATTTTGATTTCATGATTATGGGTTTTTTTGTGGATTAGATAACTTTCGAATGAAGCACAATGGACGGGCCGGGTCAGGCTCTCTTTTGGGTAGATTCTGGATGGGATTCGCATCAGTGATCGATTCATCAGTTGACGACGCCCTGAAGCAGGCGAGGTCATGGAATAGGGTCATTCTGTTGCACCTACGCGCACAAATTTGACTGGAGAATCGAATGGAACCGATACGGCGATGGTCTCCACGTCACCCGTCTGACCCACCGGCACCTCGACCATGCTGTCCTTGCGCCAGCCCGGACTGGTGAGTGATTCCGACCAGCTCGCTTCGATTTCATAGCCGCTGTTGAGTCGTCGCTGATATTGAACGATGAAATGGGTGGGATTTGTGAACGTGCTGAGTGCTGGTGAATCCTGTGTCAAGGGGTTGGTTACCAAAGCCCATTCCAGTCCATTGTTGAGGCTGTCACCATCGGGATTACCTGCCATGGTTCGGTTTAAGTTCGAACTCGATTCAGCAAATCGGACTCTCGCCCAATCGGCGTATTGACCGACTTTTGCGGTGCTCACGATCCGAAAGTTGTCCACCCAGACGAAGTATCCCGGCGTATTGGCGATATTGTGGGTGAGGCGGAGATAGATGCGTTTTCCGATGGCATCCGTTGGAATTGCGCTCTTGAATAATTGTGTTGTGTGATTGCCCCATGCGTCGGCGGCGACGTTAGTGATATCGATGCTGGCGGTGCTGAAAAAACTATTCAAAGAATTGTCCGCGTTGACATATCCAACAGAGAGCTTCACTTGACCGGTTGCCCCTGGGACTGATCCAGCGCCGCCGTCTGCCAGAGCCAGGCGAGTGGCGAATGAGAAGTCATAGTCCGTGGCTGCGGTGAAGACATCGGTCAAGACCGCATGCAGGTAGACCAAGGTTGCGGAATCATTCCCGATCCTGGCGGCGGCATTTCCGTCTGCGCCTGCTGGGGGAGTGGAGCTTGTGGCCGTGGTGTTTTCTGCCGCAAAGAACGATGTGGTTGCCGTGCTGTTTCTGTGCCAGATGTCCGGACTTGTGGAGATGGCGGGAAACACCGCTACGGGAGGAAGCACCTTGCCATCGGCATCACCGTTAACTTCATTTGCAAAATCCGTGTGATAGAGGGTTTGCTGAGAGACCTCCGTCTGCGGGCGCCCGTTGGGGAAGTGTAAATTGATGATGGCTTGCACGCGGGAAACGGAAGCATTGCCCATCGCCTGGGTGTAGGCCGTGCGCATGGCATCATACCAAGCCTGATCTCGCGGAGCCCCTTTGATCGCCTGATAATGGGACTCGAACTCTGTCAGATTCATCGGTAAGATCGACTGGTAATGCAAGATTCGGTCGTAAATCTCCGCCGATGGTTTCAAGCCTTCGGCGAGCATGGCGGACTTTAAATTCGCAAGGTTCTGAGCGGGGACGCCCCAGAAATGAATCAGTGGAGTAAGATCCACCCCTGCAGCGCGTGACATCCGAAGAATGCGGCTATCCGCGGGGTCCGAATTCGTTGGATATTCGATCCCGTTCATATAATCGACTCCCACCGAGTGCCAGAAATCGCCAAGTGCCTCCCAGCCGAACAGCGCGGCGATATCGACATATTTTCCGTAACCACGATGCTGATAGTTCATGTCACTCACGGTCATGGCGTTTCCAGCGCGAAACTTGTCGGAAAGGATCCACATCAGGGCAGCCTGATCCCGAGTGACGGTTTTGCAGCCCTCATTGCCCATCGAACGGCCGAACGCTTCGTCGATGTTCACGCCAAACTTGCGGTTCTGTACGGGAACGTTCAGGAGATTGACATTGGCTTCAACTTCTCCGGCGAACTTGGTGATGAGACAGGCGTGACCCAGTTCATGGAGCACCGCGTAGTCGGCGAATTTCGGCCCGTTCAGATACTGGTGGTCCTGATTTCCGTTGACTGCGGCGTTTGGGTTGTATGCGTCGTTGGACTGGGGGTAGCCTGGGGAATTAGCACCCGTGCGGAAAAGGACGTCGATCTGCGCGTACAGCACGGTCTTCGGACGAACCAGCGGCATGCCGATCAGCTCCGAGACGCCATCCATGGCGAGGTCCCAGTTGTTCATCATGGTCACCGGGTCCGCATAGTTATAAATCCAGCCTCTTGGAAAATTGAACATCGATTTATCCGTCTCGAAGTCTGCCCACGGGCCAGGATGGAGGCGTTCGGTGGTCTGCCACTCGGTTAGACTGGTCTGGCGAGCGATGGTATTCGAGTAGAACGGCGAGCGCACGGCATTGGTGATTTGAACGGTCACAAGTCCTTTGACCATCTTGTAAGGCACCTCGACGTAGATGCCGCCCCCCAGAGGGTTGGCTACTTGGGTAGTGAGGCTGGTGATAGGATAGACGCGGGAAACGCGGTCCATGCGTTTGACGGTGGTTTTGTTTGAGAGATCGTGAACGTGCGCCCCGACTCGAATCTGAAATCCCTGATTCACCAACTCTGGAGGCACCGTGACTGTGGCGATACTGCCGGGCGCGAGGTAGGCCCCGGTCGGCCTGCGGGCGGGTTCGTCCTGATACATCACCGGGAAACCCCAAGCCTCAGGTTGGGACGCATTGATTTGGACGCTGTAAATCGAGGCTGGATTGGCGGGTGGTGTTACCGAACCGGGGAAATACGAAGAAGTGAGAAACTTGGCGCCATTAAGGAGTGTAGAGTATTTTGCAAGATTTGTCGCCGTATATACAATGTCCATGACGGCTTGCTGAACCCTGAGCATGGAGTAGCCCAGAGCGCGGACTACAGTGCTTGTATCGGTGCGTGTGAAGCTGCCTACCACAGGGGTGGACACAAAAAGCGGGCCTTTGATCGTTTCATAAGTTGAAATGAGATCAAGAGCTTGAGTGACGGTCGCTGCATTATCATCAACCTGTCCGCGGTTGCTGTCTATGATCACGGTGAGCGCGTTGATCTGGCTGATGGTCAGGAGGGCGGTACCGTTGATGTGGTTTTTCAACAGCGTCATGGCAGTCGACAGCTCCGACGACGATTGCTCTGCGGCGTTTACCCGCAGGAAATCCACCCAGACAAAGTAGTCTGGTGTGTTTTCGACGTTGTGGGTCAAACGGAGATACATTCTCTTTCCGATGGCATTCGTGGGAATGTCGCTCGCCGATAGAAGCGATCCGTGAGTTGTCCATTGGTCGGCAGAGATGTCGTTGACAGGTATGGAGGCAGTGCCGAAAAAGCCATTAAGGGTGTTGTCATCGTTCACACAGCCGACTGAAAGCGTAACCTGTCCCGCAGCAGCCTCGCCTTCTCCGATTGAGCCGTCAGCGAGGGCGAGACGGGTCGCGAATGAGAAGTCATAGTCTGTCCCAGCAACGATGACCTGGCTCAAAACCTGGTGCAAGTAGACTACCGTTGCAGAGTCGTCTCCGATGCGTGCCGCAGCATTCCCGGTGGTTCCGACAGGTGGAACCGAGTCAGTGACTGAGGTGTTGCCAGCCGAAATGAACGAGGTGGTGGCAGAGCTGTTCCGATGCCAGACGCCCGGACTCAATGCAAGCGCCGGGAAAACAGCCACTGGAGGCAGGACTTTGCCATCGACATCGCCGACAACGACCTCCGAGAAGTCGGTTTCGTAAATGATTCCGGCGGTCGATTGCGGGGCGCTGGCCAAAGCAATCAGGGCGAGAGTATAAGCGCGAAGGCTCATGCGGTGATGTGGAGCGAGGGTTTGTCGAGCTGGAGCTAGTTTCCCGCAGTATCAGTAAACACGAAGAGAAGCCGGTGTCAGCCTCTCCTTCGGGTAACTTTCCGACCTAGTTCCGGGTTTGAACTTCGAGAGCTGTTCCGGCCTTTTCCAAGACAAGTTCGATGACAGCGGGAAAGCCGTCTTGAGGGAGGTTCGAAAGTTTTAACTCGATGTGGACCGGCGTTTGGGAACAAGCGATTTCCCCGCCCGAAAGTAGCGAAGACGCATCGATCTTCCGGTTTAAAGGTGGAAGAATGAGTGTGGCTGAGTCGGAATCCGTAGCGAGGACGTGGACGTAAATTTTGTTCTCTTTGTGGGTCGAGCTCCACACGTTGTCCACCGGTTGAAATGGTCCGGCTGTGGTTCCATAGACGGACTGTCCATATTTTCCCAGCCAATCGCCCACAGATTTTAGAATCGCCACGTGCGCGGGCGGGATCACGCCATCACGGTCCGGTCCGACGTTCAAAAGCATGTTTCCGCCCCGATCGACGACGTCCACGAGAAACCTGACGATTTCCTGAGGCGTCATCGTTTTTTGCACTGTGTTGAAGCCCCAGCTGGTCTTGTTGAGGTTGAGGCATTTTTCCCACGGCGTTTCGATGATGGAACCTGTGATGAGTTTGCCGCCTTCCTGGACTTTGAAATCTCCTTCCCAGCCGGAGCGGGGACTGATCACAGTTTTCGGCTGATACTTGCGGACCATCGAGTTGAGTTTGATGGGTTCCCAGAACCATGCGGCGTCCGCATCCGTGCCTTCGTGGGCGAGCCACCCGCCATCATACCAGAGGACATCGATCTTACCGTAGTTCTTCATCAGCTCTTCGATCTGTCCATAGCACTGCTTCTTCAACAAGGCTGCATTGTCCGCCAGTTCCCGGGGTTTGAAGTAGCCGGGGAACCTCCAGTCCATCGGAGAGTAGTAGAGTCCGACACCCAGTCCCGCATCGCGGCAAGCTTTGACATATTCGGCAACGAAGTCCCTCTTGGCGGCCCGCTTGACACTATTAAATCCGCCGTAGCTTGCCGGGCTGTCCCAAAGCGCGAACCCGTCATGATGGCGTGCTGTGAGAACCATGTAGTTCATACCGGCATCCTTGGCGGCTTGCGCCCATGCCCGTCCGTCGAATTGTTTGGGGATGAACTCATCGGCGAATCTGTCATAGACTTCCACTGGAATGTTTTTCCGAGTCATCGACCACTCACCAGTGGCTGGGATGGAATAGAGACCCCAGTGAATGAACATGCCGAATTTGGCGTCCTTCCACCATTTCATATCCGCATCCGCAAGTTTGAGCCGTGCGTCCTTGACGTCGTTTCCTTCTTTGAAGACGACAGCGCTTTTCTGTTCCGACTTAAGCTCGTCGCCTTGCATCGCTTCGCTATCGGCGGTGGGGAGAGGAGGGGCTTTCAGCTTTGTTTGCGAGGATTTGTCCACTGCTTTACCGGTTCGCTTGGAGTAAATTTCTATTTCTCCGGTATTCTCCTGAGGATGGCCTGGTGTGCTGCGACCGTCCGAGACATACTTCTGCAGGAGTTCCTTCAGACGAGTTACGATATCCGGGTGCGCCGCTTGGACATTGTTGGTTTCGCCAATGTCCTTTGATAGATCATAGAGTTGTATCGGTGCCAGTTTCGCCGCTTCGGTGCTGCCAGGCTTTGGATCGGTCCAGCCGCCGGAGTCCGCTGCCAGGATGAGTTTCCATTGCTCTTGGCGGATGGCGAACGCGCCGAAGATGGCGCTGTGAACCATGGTTGTCCGTAGCGGTTCCTCTGCCTTCCCAGCGAGTGCCGGCAGCATGCTCACGCTGTCTTCGGCGGTTTCATCTCCAAGTTTTTTCCCGAGAATGTCTGCGCAGGTGGCAAATAGATCTGTTTGAGAGACAAGCTGATCGTTGGTGGTTCCCGCTTTCACCGCCGCCGGCCAGCGGACGAGGAAGGGGATGCGGTGGCCTCCTTCCCAAATGTCTGACTTGGAGCCACGGAAAAGATAGTTAGGATTGTGACCTTTTGCCATCAGTTCGGGGAAATTGGCCTCGCGGGAGCAGCCATTGTCACTCGTAAAGATGACCATGGTATTTTCTGCGAGTCCCTCCTTATCCAGAGCATCCAGCACGGCTCCCACCGTGGCGTCAGTCTGCATGACGAAATCCGCATACTTGTTCAGACTGCTTTTCCCTTCCCATTCAGGAGTGGGAAGAATCGGTGTGTGGGGGGACGCCAGCGGTAGGTAGAGGAAAAACGGTTTCCCATTTTTCGCATCGGCGGATTGCGCGGAGATATACTCCACTGCCTTGCGGGTGAGTGTCGGAAGAACGTCGATTCCTTCGAAGCTAGGCCCGGCCGCCCCTTTGCGGCCAAAGTCTTTTTCAACAGTTGGCAATTCAATCACGCGATCATTTTCAATAAAGACATAAGGAACCATGTCGAGGGAGGCGCTGATCCCGAAAAAAGAGTCAAACCCCAAGGCCGTGGGGCCGCCTTGGATCGGTTGCAAATAGTCGATTTTTTTGGGATTCGCCGAGTTGCCCGGTGCGCTTCCATCGTTCTGCGGCCAATCCATACCGATGTGCCATTTTCCGACGCAGGCCGTGTGATAGCCTTCTTGCTTCAGAAATGCGGCGACAGTCTTCCGACCTTTTTCAATGAGGCGGGGCGAGTAGCCGTTCAATACCCCGTGTTTCATGGGGGATCTCCAGTTATAGCGGCCGGTCAGGATGCTGTAACGACTGGGCGAGCAGACGGATGATGTCGAATGCGCTTCGGTGAAGATCATTCCGCCAGCCCCGAGTCGGTCCATGTGAGGCGTTGGGATTTTTCCTGCAGGATTCAAGGACCGCACATCGCCGTAGCCAAGATCGTCCGCGAGAATGTAAATAATATTAGGTTTTGGCGCGGCATCGGCGCTGCAAGCTGCAAAGGCCGCAAAATAAAGAGCCTTGAGGAAAATGGAGTGTGGGTTGAACATGGTTTTGAAAACTTGAGTGGATAATCCAGGCCTGTAGCTGGATACTTTCAAGCAACTTTTGAGGTTAGCATCGGAATTTCAGTCCGGTCAGTCTCTCTTTCGGGTAGCTTTATGGAACAGCTTTGAACTGATAGGTCTGGCCCGCCTCCGTATCGAATTCTGCGACCCAACCTTGAGGAACCTTCACCGTGGAAAGTTGATTTAGGTAAAGTGGATTGGAGACCAGCAGGCGGCAGGGATTTCCTGCAAGGGATTTGATGGAAACTGTCTGGACGCGACCATCCGCCCACTGCATGCCGATTTCAAATCCGCCGCGTGCCTTGAGGCCCTTGACGCTGCCGTCTTTCCAGGCTGCAGGAATTGCTGGCAGCAAGTGGATCCGGTCGGCATGGCTCTGAATCAGCATCTCGGCAATGCCTGCCGTGCCACCCAGATTGCCGTCGATCTGGAAAGGCGGGTGGGCGCAGAAAAGATTCGGGTAGGTTCCGCCGGGCAGCTTCATGCCTCCGTGATTGTGATTGGAGCAGGGAGTGAGCAAGGTTTTAAGACACAAATAGGCGTGCTCGCCATCTTGCAGGCGAGCCCAGAAATTGGTTTTCCAAGCCATCGACCATCCGGTGCCGGCATCGCCGCGGAAGGTGAGGCTCTGGCGGGCGGCGGCGGCGAGTTCCGGGGTTTGGGACAGGGAAATCTGATTGCCGGGATAAAGCGCATAGAGATGTGAAATGTGACGGTGCTGGTCGTTTGGATCATCCCGGTCTTCCTTCCATTCCTGCAGCTGTCCGTGGCGACCAACTTTTGGACCGAGCAGTTTTTCGCGGGCAATGCGCACTTGCTTGATGGCTTTATCCTCTTCGCCCAGCAACTTTGCGGCCGAAAGTAGGTTGCCGAACAAATCTTGGACGATTTGCTGGTCCATCGATGTTCCGGTGGAGATGCCGCCGTGTTCCGGAGAGAAGGATGGCATGGAAACCAGCTTGCCGTTTTCATCCTCGACGAGGTAATCGAGCCAAAACAACGCCGCGTCCTTCATCACTGGATATGCGGTCTGTTTGAGGAATTCTTTATCTTGAGTGAACTCGTAATACTCCCAAAGGTGTCGGCAAAGCCAACCCGCACCGGCCGGGAAATAGCCCCAGTCTCCCCAGTTTACGGCGGTGTAGCCGAAAATGTTGTTCATCGTGTTGACGATCCAGCCGCGGGCATTGAAGAAGTCCTTGGCCGATTGTCGGCCTGGTTTCTGGAGCGATACGATGTAGTCGATTAAAGCCCCGTGGGTTTCTGAGAGATTCGCAACTTCGGCCGGCCAGTAGTTCATTTGCAAGTTGATGTTAGTGTGGTAATCGCACGCCCACTGCGGGTCCATTTCGACATTCCATTTCCCCTGCAGGTGGGCTGGAAGGGTGCCATTGCGAGAACTGCTGATGAGGAGATAGCGACCGAACTGGAAATATAGCGACTCGAGACCCGCGTCCTTGGTACCCTTAGAGTATTTCAGAAGCCGCTCATCGGTGGGCAGAGCGGTGTTGCCTGATTCACCGAGGGAGAGTTCCACCCGGTTGAAGAGAGTCTGATAGTCGGCGAGGTGCTCAGCGAGCAGGCGATCATAGCCCTTTATAGAGATCGTTGCGAGCCTAGTCGCGTTAAGCGCCTTTGGGTCGCCACCCGTGTATTTCGGATGCTCATTAAGATAGTTGGAAGCGATGGTGAGTGAGACGTCGACTCTATTCGCGCCGCTGATGGTGATCCGTCCGTTGTGAAAATTGATGCTGACGGCGCCAGGTGCATCGATCCGTGCGATGGCCTGGAACTTCATTCCGTTGTTGGCAAGTATTGCGTCGAACGTATAGATGCCATCGTTGAAATCCACCCGTTCCACCTTGTGGAAGGTCTCCATCCAGACGGAATAATTCAAGCCTCCCGGATGATCGTTCTCAAACCGGAACACCATTGCGCGGTCGGGATAGCTGGCAAACGCCGTGCGACTGTGATGGACGTCGCCGCTGGTGTAATCGACCGTGGCAAGGGCCTGTCGAAGATCTAACGAACGCCTGTAGGCGGAGAGTCCGCCTGTATCCGGCGTTTCAACGACTAGATCGACGGTGGTTTGATTGTTGCCAAAGCCGGGAAACTGGATTTTGCCGTCGGGGGGATTGCGCACCACCGGTTTGTTGGTTGAGATCGAATCATCACGTTTTGGTTTTTTGCCAACGATTCCCAATAGCCTTTGGGTCATCAATTTGTGCGCTTCCTCCGTCTTTCCATTTCTGAGAAGATCCCGCACCGGTGCCAAGGCTTCGTGGGCGTCGGGGCGGTTGCCTCCATTGTAGGTGGGAGATTCCCCCGGTCCACCGGCCCAGGTGGTTTCCTCGTTGAGGGGGATCCGTTCGATCCGGGTTTGGCCGAGGATCAGGGCACCCATGTAGCCGTTTCCGATGGGAAGCGATTCCTGATACCACAACTCACCGGGTTTGTCATACCACAGCCGGGTGTCGTCATCCGCTTTGGAGTGAGTCGTCATCAACGATAGGGCGGTGCCTAAGATTTTAAGGAGGTGTTTCATCTGGTAAGTGGACTGCAATGATCTATCAAAAAATTATGATTTCAGTCGTGCTGGGTGGCTACCGCGTCGTGGATAATGATTGAGGGGCTTCGAAAATCATCGCGGCTCTTGGCGTGGGGCGTTGTTGTCGTAAATGCGCGCGCTGTCCCCCCACCAGCGCGGCGATGAATCTCATAGGGGAACGGTTTCCAGGGTCGATTCCCATTCTACGAGGAGTTTGAAAAGCTAATGTGGCTATTAAAACAAGCGGGTGAGACGGGTCAGGCTCTCTTTCGGGTAAATGCCGCACAGGCTATCTCACTCCAGGTGCACGATTCCATGGCGCAGGGCGGCGACGACCGCAGCGGTGCGGTCGGCGACCCCGAGTTTTGAAAACATTCCTTTAAGGCGAAATTTGACGGTGTCCTCGCTGATATTGAGTTCGTCTGCAATTTCCTTGTTGCTGCGGCCTTTAAAGAGCAATTCCAAAACGACCATTTCCCGCTTGGTGAGCTCCGGTCGGCGCATGCGCTCCTTAAGGCGCTCATCGACTTGGGCCGGCAGGACTTCGTGCCCGGCATGCACGTCGCGGATAACACTGAAAATCTGCTCCTTTGGCATGTCCTTCAAGAGATAGGATTTTGCGCCCGATTGAATGGCTCGGTAGATGTCCTCGTCGGCATCATAGGTAGTGTTGACGATGATGCGTGCTTCGGGATTCACCGAGCGGATTTCAAGGATTGCTTCGACTCCACTCATGCCGGGCAGGCGCAAATCTAAAAGCACAATATCCGGATGGTGCAGGAGGTACATTTCCACGCCGCTGGAGCCATCCCCTGATTCGGCAACGACTTCCATGTCCGGTTGGCTGGCGATGAGTGCTCGCAGGCCCGCCCGGAGTGCGGGATGGTCGTCAATGATTAGAACGCGAATGGGAATGGGTTTCATGAGGAAGTCAAATTTTCGCTTGGGAATTCGGGAAGTCGAGAACCACCTTGGTGCCTTGGCCGGGCGAACTCTCAAGACGGAGGGCGGCACCCAATTCCTTGGCTCGTTCGTGAAGTCCCACGAGGCCAAAGTGGTGTCCTTCCGGTGGGCTTTTCTCCAACTCGAAGCCACGTCCGTCGTCGATCACCTGAAGCCTGAGATGGTTGGGGGAAAAGCTAACATCCACTTCAATGTGCGCGGCGTCGGAATGTTTCACGGCATTGGCGATGGCCTCCTGGCCGATGCGGAGCAAGTTGTTTTCCGTCACCGGTGAGAGGCGGTAAGGTGTGCCTGTGACGAGAAAACGGCTTTCGATTCCTTCGATTTCGGTGAGTTGGTCAAGCACACTGGCAAGAGCTCCCGCCAAGTCGTGAGTCTCTAGGACCTGCGAGCGCATGTTCCAGATCGAATTGCGGGCCTCACGCATGGATTCCCGAGTTAGCCCGCTGGCTTCCGCAAGGTGGAGCGCCGCATCGGAACCTGCAGGAACTTGACCGATTACCAGTTCAAGATGAAGGGAAATGGCTCCCAATCCTTGGGCGAGCGTATCGTGAATTTCCCGAGCAATGCGGTTCCTCTCTGCTAAAATTGCGGAAAACTCGGCTTCTGACTGTCTGCGGGCGGCGACCGATTGCCGAAGCCGCCGCCGGGCCAGCCAGAGGATGAAGCCAACCACGAGTCCGAGTGTCAGAGTGGTGATGGCGAGTAGATAGGCCATCCGCCGGGCATTCCACCAAGGCGGTGCGTGAAGGATTTCGAGGTCCGTTGGCGAGCGCAGAATCAGCTCGAAATCCCTTGCAATCAGCGTTCCAGGAGCCGTCCCCGCAGACGGCTTGGAAACCCGGCAGATGCCGGTGACACGCATTCTGGAATCGGTTTCCCACACGGGTTGGATTTTTGCGCTATTTTCGGTTCGCAAGTGGGCAGTAAATTCTCCGTGAGCATCCCGGAAAATCATGCGAAGCCCGAGAGGGACGCGAACTTGTTCGACCAATGTGGCATCCAGTCGGATCAACCCCGCATCATGATCGGGTGCTTCTGAAGAGGATTTCAGTTCACTCGGCGGCGCTATGACTCCGGCGGCCAACCTCTTCACTGTCACGTCTTCAAGCACCGGTGAATAGTTTCCTGCGGCGGGAAATCCGGTGACCTCAACTGCTTCACCGGTAGAGAAAATGATGCCTTCGGGAGGGATCACGAGCAGGCCCTGACCGTTTTCCTCCATCCAGAAACCCTCGCCGGGCAAATGATAGGTGACGACGCCTCGGACCCGCACGCGGTGGCCGAACAATCCGTCGCTGGCGAAGGGCATCAACCGATCAATTTGTCTAACTGGGACCTCGGCAGGCGATGGGCGGACCACTTCGGCTTTGACCCCGGTGGGTATCACCAGCAAGGGATTGATGATTTGGCCCGATTTGCTGAACTGATAGAAGCAAATGCCGGAGACGCGAATTTCAGTATCCACCGGATGGCGGCCTGATCGCGGATCGCGAAACAGGACCTTGAGCCTTCCACCCCCGGTTGCTAGTTCGAGCATCCAGGTGGTGGATGAGTATTCGGGGAGCAGCGGTTTCTCTGAACGGCGGACAATCCCGGTCACTTCCACGGGTTGCGAATCGAAAGAACCGGATGCCATCTGGTCGAAGGTGACGGCGACCGCAGGGAGAATCGCCGCAGTACCCTGGACTTGGATTTCGGCAACTTTCACATAAGGCGCGAAGCCTCCAAGCTTGGATCGTCCCACGATGGTCACCTTGTCGCCCCGTTTCATGTCAATCCGGACCTTTGGCAGGAACTCGCAGTAAATTGCTGCAGACTCGTCTGAAACAACGAAGGAGTCGCCACCAGGAGTCGGAGGCAGCAGAACCACCCCGCTGAGGTGGACGGGATTGTGAGAATTCGCAGTGGAGGCTTTCAGAGCCCGGACATCGGCAGCGCGGGTGAGCTGGGTCGGGGTCGTCTCAGCGACTGCCGGAAGAAGGACAGACGCGAATAGAATGAAGCAGGCAAGCAGGCGATACAAATTCACGGAGACGACGGGTTCCGTGGAATCTTGCCGCAAAACAGTTCGAAGTCCATCCCGCTTCTTGCTTGGAATTGGATCCCGTTGCCGGTGTGCCCGCTTCGTGGCATTGGGACGGTCACCTACGAGGCACCTATTTTTCAGATGCAAGAGCCTTTGCTTTTCTGTTTACGCATGACAGCCCCCTTCATGGAGAGGTTGTGACCGGCTCACCATAGGCACGATCAGAAAACGGAGCGGCAATGGATTCCACGTGCCCGTCAAGGAAGGCGGCGAGCGCTTTTTTATCGGAAAGGTAAAAGATCTTGTTCGCAGGAATGGTACCATTGGACGGCAGCGGTGCGTAGGCTTTTCCATCCGCTTCAGTGAAAACGAATCGACCGTACACCGCATAGATCACCTGTTCCGGATTTGGAACCCGGCTCATTTTGAGGAGTTCCTTGCCGTGATAGATGTTTTTGTTAAATGAATACGGAATCGGAAGCCCGCGGGAGTCATGAAAGATCTTTGGCCCACTGAGTGCCGTGCCCGCCATGGTATCAGCATCGGTGGTGTTCAGCAATGTGTTCAAGGAGCGCAGGATTTCCTGTTTTTCTGCCGGTCCCTGCGTGGTTTCCATGCGCGGAATGAAGTAGGGTTGGAAGCGCTCCCAGAAGTTCTGCGCGCCAGCCGGGCCGACCAAGGTGCCACCGGCCGTATTGATAGCTCCCTGGTTCTCGCTGGAGTAGGCCAGGTGAAAGGATGCCACTTGCCGCAACGAGGATATGGCATTGACAATCCGCGCCCTTTCCCTGACCCACTGGATCAGCATCACGCTGAGAGCGGCCAGGGCGACGATGATGGTGATGGTGACCAGCAACTCGACCAACGTGAATCCGTCGAAACGAATCCGTCGATCAAACTGAGGTCTGGCACGATTGCGTGGAAATTTCATAGCTCGCTATAATGGGTTCTGGATTTGGCAGATTGTTTTTGGATCTGCGATTCATGAATGCCCTTCACAAGGGCTAGCAGACAAAACCACAGTGGCTCGGCTCAGTCATGCTCTCTTTCGGGTAAACTCGGTTTGTTTACCAAGCCATTGTCAAGGAGCGGTGGAACGGATCCGCATAAAGTCGGAGCCGGAACCGCTGGAAACGGGGCGGAGGCTTCGGACGGTGACTAAACTGGTTCCATCTCCGTTAGCAATGGGTGAACCTACGGTGGCGGTCACGAGTTGGCCGGGGAGGTTGCTCTGCCAGGTGGCAAGATCGGTAGAGACCTCGACGATATACTGAGGTGCCTCGGTGTCGAACCGCTGGCGAAAGGTAATGGTGGGGAAATCCCCTTCGCCTGGAACGGTGATGCGTGAGTAGTTCACAGGGGGAACTATCTCCGATTTGGAAGGGTCCGTGAGAAAGGCGAATTCGAGAAAATTCGAATATCCATCATGATCATTGTCGCCCGCCGGATCGATGTTTTGCGGGATCAGCAATTCCGCGGGCGGATAGAAACCTCCAAGATACAGGCGGAAAGGATCGGAATAGAAAGTATTCATGGCCGCCGCATAGCGTTGGCCGAGAATGCGCTGGGAGGGGGCATTGAAGTGGATTGGGTCGGCAGTATTGCTGCTGAGTCCGTTGTTTTCGACGCAGAAAGTATTGGCGCGCTGGTTGGGGAGATCAGCGAGCGCGCCCTCGATGCTGGTGCGATAGGCGAGTTGGGTACTTACGAAGTCGGGAACGAATTTTCCGCAGATGAAGGGAAGCCCCTGGGCCGTAAGGTCACGGCGCAAGTTGTCCACCAGCACCTGGAGGCGGGCGGCATAGCCGTCAGGATCAGCAGGGGGCGTTTTGGTCGCATTGCCCGAGTTGCTGTTATACTCGCCCTGATGCCAGAGCACGCCTTTGATGACTCCGTAGGAAGACGCATTGGTGACGCGCTGGATCGCCTCGTTGTAGAGAATGTATTGTCTCGCGTGATTGGGGACGTTGTCCGGCACGTCGGGCATCCACCACTGGATGGCGGTGCTTCCCAGCGCGTGATTGATCAAACAGATCGTCACTTCCGGGTCGGCTTCCGCCGCCAGCAGGGATTTGCCGAATTCCAGGCCCATGCCGTTTTCGGTGGCGTTCGATGCCAGATGGGTAAGCCGGTGGCCGCCGGTGAGGAAAACGGATTCCATGCCCTCGCGGCTGCCGAATTTCAGCACTCGTGGATCAGGGGCGTCGAGCGCGGCATTGAATCCGTCGTTTCCTTCACCCTGCATGTTGGACTGGCCGATCAGTAGGTAGATGTGAAGCTTTTCCTTGGGTGGCAGGCCGATGACGCTGACTGTCTTCTGGACGGAATTGTTGAGGATGAGGGTGTAGATTTTTTCGCCGACGGGTGAGACCGGAATGCTGCCGCTGCCATTGGTGGTGTTAGCTAGGACACTGCCGATGCTGGCGATTTCGAGAGAGGTGATTTCCCCGTCGATCTGCCAGCTCAGCGTGGGAGTGGCGGGTCGCTGGACGAAGGCAGAGGAGGCGGTGAAGGAGGCGATGGCATTGGGCGCGGCGATTCCGCGGAACGCGAGTTCGTTCATGCCGGTGAAGGTGCCGCCATGGTTAGAGAGCACCCGCATCACCACCGAGCGGGCATTCTGATAGGTTGTACCAAAATTCACCGTCTGTGCGGGATTGGACGCGTTCCATGGGACGGCCGCGAGATTTCCGGCGAAGACGGTACCGATGGCGGTGCCGGAGCCGCCCGCACCCGAGTAGAAGGTGAGGGTGTAGGAATTGACTCCGTAGTCCGGTGAGGTGCCACCATTGGCGCCATTTCGATAGGCGTAGTTCCAGACATGCATGCCGTCCACGGCGGTGGATGTCGCGAGATCGAACGTCAGGTTGAAGTTTTGGGTCGTGCCGGCGGGGCTGGCGAAGTTGTGATCCTGGGCCAAATAGTCGGTCTCTGTGGAGATGGGAGAGGATGGGGAGCTGAAACCGTCGTTGAACAAATTCGAGGGTGCGTAGGAGGAGTTGAACTGGCCGACCGAGGATGTCGCTGAGGCGGGATAGAGAAAGTTTGACGCCGGACCTTGGGAAGTGATCTGCATTGCCGCGATCGTCCCGTTGCCGTCAATGGGTGCCAGTCCGTCCTGGATTCCGATGGTGATGATCCCGCTCGTATTGGGAGAAACGCCGGAAAACAGGACGTAATTCGTACCCGCAGTCCAGACGCCGCCGGTGCCGTTGACCCCGGTGGCGGTTTTGGTGGTCGTCCCGATGGTGTAGTTGGTTTGGAAGGATCCGGCACCTACCAGATAGAAGTCATAGGTTAAAGCCGAATCCAGTCCGCTGATTGTCATGGTCGCGGAATTGCCGAGGCGCGCGAACACCCATTCTTGCTGCAGGTCGTTGATCGTTGCCGTGCCGTTGAATGCACGGTAGAAATTGCTGGTGAGCGCAACATCAATGGCAGTTGCGGTGGTGCCGTCGGATGCGGTCAAATTGTTCACGACGTATGGATTTACAATGCTGTCCGCGCCGTCGCTTCCGCCGGTCGCTGGCATATATACGCTGTAGTTATTCCAATAGGTTCCCGTATCAGGTGCCGGGCCGGTTGAAGCGTGCAGGGCAGCTGGCAGGCTGCCGGTGATGGGACTGGTGACGTCTCGGCTGAAGTCCACATTGACGGTCAAGCCGAGGGCGGGAAGGCACAGGAGGAAGAGTGCGAGGATCGGAAATTTCGCGAGACCTGATGTGGGCGGCGTCATGGTTTTTGAATAGGCACGTGTCAATCTGAACCTCTCACCTACAAGGATCCGAGTGACCAAGTTTAACCCGACCTGCTAGCAGGCCGGGCTTTTCGCTCCTGTTGGGTGTCTTTACTGGGAAACGGAGAGTCGCATGAAGCCCTTGCCCGGGAGGCCATCAGAGGCATCCAGGCGGAAGGTCCGCGCAGTCCAGCCCGCAGCAGGAGCTGGGTTCATCGTGAATGGGGAAACTTCGCTGACCGGACTTGCGAACGGCGTTGCGAGCGTGAGGGAGCCTTGGACGTTATAGATGATGCCATCCACCGTGAGCGTGGCGCTTCCGCCCGGGCCGGCGCTGAGGACCGCGCCATCGCGCACCGCGATGGTGAGTGTCAGCTCGGGTGATGTGCCTGCGTCGGCACTGTCGGCGGTGCTGGTCATTTGCTTGCCGTTGTCGGAGCCGCTGGCTGGGTTTCCATTGAGGGCGAATTCCACCAGATTGCTCTTTCCGTCCCTGTCCGGATCGGCAGCGGGCAGACGGTCGGCGGCAAGAGGAATCTGGACCGCGTAGCCACTGATCCATGACTCATAAGGAGTCGCCGCATTCACGGCAGTGAGTGTCATGGCCGTCCCGTCATTGTATTTCAAGGTGAAGGTGTTTGCCCCCAAGACGATGTTGGAATTGTTCGGAACGGAGACGGCGTTGAACAGGACGGTGCTGGCGGGATCCCACGCGCCTGAGTAGTCAACGAGCGTGAGCTTGGTGCCGCTAGGCAGGGCGACGTCTGATCCGAGGTCGTTGAGGGCGAGGTTCACGTTTGCACCCGGACGGGTGACATCCCCAGTGACGACGATCTTGTCGGCGGTGGCCGTGTTGGTGTTGATGTCCATGGCGAGCGTGGACTGGTTGTTGAATGATAGCGGACCGGTGGACAAGGTTCCGATTTCCGGCCCGGGAGCGATGATACCGGTGACGGCGACGGACGCGGAGATGGTCCCGGTACCGCTCAGAATGCCCGCAGTGGAGACGGTATAGGCACCGCCGGTGCTGTGGGTGCCGTTCACGATCAGGGTGCCGACGGAAACCGTGGTAGTTCCGGTGTATGGATTATCTGCGGAGAGAATCCAGGTTCCTACGCCGTTTTTAAACACCGAGGTGGCTCCACCCGAACTATCGACGATCTTGCCGGCCACGGTGCTGGCGAGAATGCTCGTGCCGTTCAAGGTGAGCGTTTTCGCACCCGACCCGGTGGCGGTGAAGTCGCTGGTGTATGTGATGGCACCGAAACCATCAACCGTGTTCAATGTCCCTCCGGCGGTCGTGCCGGCGAGGTTGATAACTCGGTCGGTCGTGGCTGCACTCACACCCGTATATCTCAGAGCGCCAACCGTGCCCGCGCTGGAGTTTCCGTTTCCGAGGCTGATCGTGCCTGCGGCGATCGTGGTGGGGGCCCCGAGCGCGCTCGCACCAGCGGAGACGTTGGCGATCGAATTGAAAGTCAAAGTGCCACCAAGCACCTTGGTAACTCCGGTGTAGGTGTTTAACCCGGTGAGGTTGGTCGTGTTTGTATCGCCAAATTTGAATAAATTGAGCGCGCCGCCGCCGGTGTTTTGGATGATTCCGGAAATGGTGCCTCCTGTGTTGTTCTTACCAATGTTGAGTGTGGAGGCGATGGCGGATGTGTTGTCGATGGTGCCGCTGCTGGAGAAATTGCTGATAAACAGCGACTTTCCATTCAAGTCCAAGGTGCCGGACGGGTTGACGACCACAGGCAAGCCGTTGCCCGAGCCGAAGATGTTATCGATGCCCACAACTAGAGTTCCTGCATTGATCGTCGTTCCGCCGGTGAATGTGTTGACCGCGGAGAGTGTCAGGGTGCCGGCACCCGACTTGATCATCCCGTTGGATCCCGCAATCGCGGTGCTGATAATCACGCTTTTGCCAGCGGCAAGCGTATCGACGGTGACCGTGGGCGTAGTGCCCGCCAAGGTGAGAGTGTTAGCCGGAGTAGAATTGTTCGCAAGCGTCCAACTGGCCGGAGTCGTGCTGGTTTCGCTGTCTGCGAAAACAAGGTTTCCTACAGTAACGGGAAATTCCAGATTCACCGTGGTGTCCGCTGGAAGGTCCAGCGTGCTGAAATCGGAAGTGGTGCCGCTTCCGCTGCCGATGAGGTTGTTGAGCCAATTGCCAGCAGTATTCCAAGTGCCACCCGAGGGATTGGTCCAGATCGCCGATTGGGTGATGGTGGCTGTGAGTCCGGCGGGCTGTGTTAGGGTATAATTGTTCGTCACCGAACCACCGCCGAGGGTGGCGTTGGCGGTGACTGCCCAGGTGCCGGCCGTCGCATTGGCAAAGTTGCCGGTGCCGATCAAAGTCACTGGATCGCTGTTTTCAATTCCGACTAACGTGCCGGTGATGGTCGCGGCGGTGGTTCCGTCGAACAACTTGTCGAGTGCTGTCGCAGCGCTGATCGTCAAGGTTTTCGTGGCCACAGAGTTTCCGCTGGCGGTGGTGGCGACCTCGTCGGAAACACCCGGACTGGTAATAGTGACGAGTTGAGAATCATAGCTCCCTGCGGGAGTGTTGTTAGCGAAGCGGGCATACAGTGTGCCGCTCGCGTCTCCGCCGGTTGTGATAAATGTGGCATTGGAGCCGTAAGTGATTCCGTCACTGGAAATCTCCAAACCGGCCGGTGCGGTGGCGAGGATGTCATCGGCGAGGTCGGAGCCGGAAATTGAAACAGTCGTCGAACTGGAAGCCGTGCCATAGGTGGTGCTGATCGCCAGAGGAAAGGTTGGATTGGCGTTGATGGAAGGCGTACCTGCGAGCCATCGCGCATAGAGTGTCGTGTTCGCGGCGGGCATGGTGAATGTGGCGCCATAGGTTGTGCCGAGGCCGTCAGCCTGGGTGTTCCAGCCGCCAAAGGAGAATCCGGTTCTCAGCAAATCCCCCTGGCCGAGGACCGTCACGGTGGAACCGACGCCGTAGGGGCTGTTGGCATCGACCGGGGCCGTGCCGCTGGTGGCGGTGTTGGCGTCATAAGTCACACTGTAGGTTATCGCGTCTGACTTGGTTACAAGAACGTCGTCCAGCCAATAGCCCACCTTGCCGGTGGAGATGGTGTTGTTGTATGTCGCGCTGAATTCGAGTTTTGAAATTGTGGTAGCGCCGGAATTCACGGCGTAGGTCAACGGGTTGCCGCTGGCAGTGCCTTTGCTGAAGGCATAAGTGACTTGCCCGTTTTCCAAGGTGACAGTCACTCCCAGAAGTCCTGCAGGTTCTATCAAATTCGGGCTGGCGTGGGTAGTGTTAGGCAAGGCGGAGATCAAGAGGGTTCCTTCCGGTGTGCCGGTGCCAGTGGTTCCGGTCACGGTGGAGCTGTCATCTGCCGCACCGCGGGCGAAGACCTGCGATGCGGTTTGGGGATTCAAATGGGTGAAAACCAGCTCGAAAACTTCGTTTCCGGAGGCGTCCAGCCCACGGACAAAGGCCTGCTTGCAGCTGGGCGAGGTCGCGAGGCCGACTTGCCCCCATTTGAAATTGATCGTCGTCGAGTCGCCCCCGGTAAACGATCCGGGATTGGCGAAACTGGCGATCAGCGCGGATGGCTTCGATCCGCTCGCATCGAGAACTTTGGTGATCGGATAGCTCGTGCCGAATGCGACACCGTTCGCCGGCATGATTGTCATACCGGGAAATGCGCTATCGGTGAAAGAAAACGCCGCGGCCTTGTCGCCGCTGACGTCGGTGCTGATGCCACCGTGGACCGCATCGACAAAGCTCCAGGTCCCTGCGGAAGGTGTCCCCAGTTCGCCGACCGTCGTCACTGCGGTCGAAGCGGTGGCGTCGTTGAAGTTGGCATCGAAGATGGTGGTGGGTGCCGCCAGAGCAGTAGCGGGTAGTCCGAGAATCAATCCGAAAAGGGCGATCCTGGCAATCTTTGGGAACCTGGGGCTGGAATTTTGGGTTTTCATGATGAGCGGGATTGGATATGGAGCTAGCCTGCTGAATTGGTTTTTGGACCGGTTGGATAAAAGCATGAACATTATTACGGAGCGGAACATGCGAGGAGTTAAGAGTCCGTCTCTCTTTTGGGTAGATTCTTGAATGGGTTTTCAGGCCGATTTAACCGTAAAATCGAGTGTTTCAATTTCTCACTTCCGCCGGGTGGTGGAACCTGCTGAAAAAATTTCGAATTTTCCCTTCAAAAACGACGAGGGGCTCCGAGGTCGGGTTGCCTGCTGCGGGCAGGATCTTCCTGCAAAGAACCTGAACAATAGGCTGATCGCAGACATCCAAATTGCATCATCGTGGTGGGTCTGAGGTTCCGCCTGCTGCGCTGGGGTGAACTTTATTTTCCACAGCCGGTACCAACGCGTCACGGATGGGCTTTACCCAGGCATCGCCATTGATATCATAGAGGATGAAGTCGCTGTCGAATTGCCAGTAGGCCCAGCTCCACCCAAACAATTCAGCGGTCCGGGCCACCGCGTCGGTGTAACGGATTCTCGATTCCATTGGAGCCTTGTCGTAGGCCCCAAACTCGCCGAGAAAGATCGGGCGGTTGTTTTTGCGCGCCCAGTCGGCGGCCTTGGCTAGACCCTGGTGGATGGCTTTTCGCTCCTCCGGTGTGCCGGACCACGCTACATTTGACTTGTCCTTGTGCTCGGACCAGGATGCACCCTGATGCGTGAATTCCATCGGCGCGTAGTAATGCACCGTCACAATCAGTTGATGGTCGTCAGCGGGCAGTTCCAAGTCCTTCAGGGCATTGATCGAGTTCCAGAACGGTGGTCCCACGATAACGGTGCGGGTGGGATTGGATTCGCGGATCAGACCGAGGGCTTCGCGCCAATACCGATTCCACAGTTCTGGCGTAAGGCCCCTTGATGGCTCGTTCAGAATTTCGAACAGCACGTCGTCTGAAGCTGACCGGAAATGGGTGGCCAACTGCCGCCAGGTCGCGAGAAACTGGTCGCGGTGCCCTTCCGGATTCTCCGCCATGGCGTTGAATTCGTGCAGGTCGAGAATCACCATCAATCCGCTTCCTAGAGCATTCGTCACCGCCCAGTCCACGGTGGCGAACCATTCATCAGGCAGTTTCCAACCCTGCTCCCGGTTGGCGTGACGGAACGGATGCAGGTTGATGCGCACAGAACCAAAGCCCGCCTCGTGGAGCAGACGAAAATGCTTCACCTGAAACCGCGCCTTCTCCCGCGAACGCCAGATCGGATCATAACCCAGTATATTCACACCGCGCCCCAGGCGCTGGTTTTGGCCAAAAACCTCCGGAGCCTGAGCGGCGCTCAAACCGGCCCCGGCCAGGAGGACCAAAAACGCAGCTGCGCCGACACGCACCGGCCGGAGTAAAGGTCCAAGCGTTCCGTGCGTCATGCCGAGTCTCTTATACATCGATCGTGAAGGTACAACTGCAAGGACGACGGGATCGCCGCCCCCTTGATTCCATATCAGCGGCGGCGGCGCAGCAACGCGAGTAGGCCGAGGCCCCCGAGCATCGCCGCTGCGTTCGGTTCCGGTACGGCGGAGGCGGTGAGAATCAGATTGTTTCCACTCATGCTGAGGGTGGAACTGAAGCCGTTCACCGAGCCGGCAAGGTCTCCTGAGTCGAGGGAACCGGTGAAAGAACTGGCACCGCTGATCAGCGTGTAGATCCCCGGGCCAAAGCCACCGGAATTGGAGAATGCGAAGTCAGCCATGCCAAGGGTTCCAGACCCGAGATTGAGAGTGACGGAATTCAGGAGCGAGACGAGGTCGCTGGAAGTGCCGAGAGCATAGGTGAACTTGCTGGTGCTGTCCAGAGTGAGAGCACCCCCGTCGAATGAGAGAGTTCCCACGCTTGAATCTCCTGCGGAAATCGTGCCGCTTGCGAGGACCGTTTGTCCGGTGGCCAACACTTTTCCGATTCCTGAGAGGGTTTGTGCTGACCCGACAGTAAATCCAGCAGAGGCGGCATTCAGCACCGCGCCAGACGAACCGGTATCGCCCACGACGATGGAAGAACTGGTCGAAATAGTGGTGGTTGTATTGATCTTGAGCGAACCGGCCTTGATGACCGTGGTGCCGGTGTAGGCGTTGGCACCTGCGAGCGTGAGGGTTCCTGCTCCATCCTTGATCAAAGAGTTCGCGGTAGTGCCGTCTGAGATCACACCTTCGATGGTAAGCGTTCCCGCAGTGGTGGTAATCTTGCGGGTCGTGCCGCTCGCTGTACCAAGATTGACGTTGCCAGTGCTGAGGTTGAGGGCATTGGTCCCTTTGAAGGAGAAATCTCCGTTGAAGGCATAAGCGTGGAGCTTTGTGGATATGGTGATAGCTGCGCCCGAGGTGTTGTCAATGGTTCCGCCGTTGATTGTTACGGTGCTGGGGAGGGCGGCAGTTCCCCCGAGGCTGTTGAGGCCGTTAATATTGAGAGTTCCGGCGTTGAGGATAAACCCGCCAGTGAAATTATTGGCGGCGGTGAGCGTCAGTGTCCCAGTACCGTCTTTTGTCAGGCTGGTTGTAAGTCCCGTCCCGCTTGAAATTGGTCTATTGATAGTCAGATTGCCACTGCCATTGTGGGTGATGACCAGATTGTCATTCAGAACCATGCTGCCGGCAGTAACCCCGATCAGGAAGTTCCCTGCAGCGCCGGAATCAATATCAATTGCTGCATTGCCGGAGGTAACATCCATCGTCAAATTGGCTATGGTGGTACCTGCTGCTGTCGTCGCTAAACGAATTGTCACGTCACTGTCCGCATTTGCGTCGAATTTGAGGGTCCCCACATTTCGTCCTGCGCCGAGAAATGTCGATAGATTGGTTGCACCTGTGTTATAAAAGGTTTGAATGGATCCGACTCCATGCGTAGGAACACCGGAACCGTTCGGGTTGCCTACCCAGTTGGTGCCGACAATCCATGAGCCGCTGGTGTCACCGTCCCAGGTATAATCACCTGCCGAGCTGATGGAAGGAATCAGCGCCGCTGCGGTGAGATAGGAACACAGGCTGAAACGACTTGGGAATCTGAATTTGGATTTCATAGGGTTTATGCTTAGAAGCTACCATAGAAAGCTGACATGACTCTCTTGCGATGTCATACTCTCTTTCGGGTAGAAATCGAAAGACGAGATGGGCTCAAGGAGTGCGGGCGAGCAGGCGGACGAAAAGTTGCTGTCCGTTGCCGAGATCGCGGGGGATCGTGACGGTGACGCTGTCGGGGTCCGAGCCGTTCTCAGCAATGGCAACGGTGACGCCGTTTTCATCTTCTTCCGAACTTGCAGAGCCAATGAATACATCGGTCCATGCACTGAGGGAATCGCTCCATTGGAGGTGGAGCGTGGTGTCTTCCTCACTGATGTCGTTGCGAGTGAAAGAGAATGTTAGATGGCCGGCATCGACGGCATGTTGAGTGGTTGGAGGCGAAACGCCCAGGGGAGTTCCACCGAGGATCCATTCGAGACCATTGGGAATTCCATTTTGGTTAGGATCGTCAGCGAAGCCGGATTCCTTGCCAAGTGTGCCATCGAGGCCGGCGAGCAGGGCCCACTGTTGGAATCGATCTCCGACGACGTTGAGAATGCCAGAACCGGTGATTCGCGCGGTCTTGTGGAAGGCGGAGGAGTCGAGAGCTCCCCAAGTGCCGGTCTCCTGGGGGAGGTTGTTAAGGGTCAGCGCCCGGACGGTGTCGCTGCCGACAAAGTTGAGGGTTAGGGTGGCGGTGGAGCTGAGCCGGACGGTGGCGGTGTTGGCAAGGGTGGGATTGGAAAGCTGAAGCGTGCCGGCGGTGACAATGGTGTCGCCGGTATAGTTGTTAGCTGCGTTGCTGACGATGACGGTGCCGGCTTTGACGTTGAGGCTGCCCGGCCCGGTAATGGGGGTGGCGAGAGTAAGGGTGCCCGTGGCTGAAACGCTGCCGCTGTTGGTGCCGAGGGTGAGGCCGCGGTTCGCGTCGTCGATGACGAGCGCCGGAGTAAAGGTTTGTTCGAGGGTGCCGCCGTCGAGTTCCAGTTGGTCAGGGGTGAAGCTACCCGGATTGGCCCCGATGGAGGCTTCAAGTCCGTTTGGGAGACGGAGGATTCCGCCCGCTAGGACAACAGTGCGGCCGGTGTAGGTATTGGCGATGTTGTCGAGACGGAGGTATTGGGGAGTGCCGGATAGAATGCCAAGATTACCAATCGTTATACCGGCTGTTCCTGAAATCAGGCCGTTCAATCGATAAAACCGGTTGTAGCGGTTGTCGAAATAGATCTGGCCCTCGCCATCGAGCTGCCAGTTGTTGTCATAGGCCGTGCTGATATCAGCCTCGTGGATGAAGCTGGAACCCTCCGCCAGTCGCACGTTGGCGAACTTACCCACACTGGCACCGGTTCCTCGCAAGGTGATGGCTCCCTGGATGTCCAGGGTGCAGCCTGTCACTCCCCAATCGGCCCCCGTCGGTTTTTCACCCGCGCTGAAGGTCCCATTTCCGGTCACGCTGAGCGTCGCCCCTGACGTCAAGGTAAGCTTGGTGTCCTTGACCGAATCCGCATTGATGAGCAGCGTATTGTCATTCACATACCAAGTGGACCCGGGATTGACTGAAATGCCGTCATTGTCAGTGAGAGCCTTGAGGGTAACGGTGCCACCGCCGGATTTCACGGTAAGATTACCGACGGCCAGTGCGGATGCCACATTGACCGTGTAGGTTCCGGGATCAAAAACCGCTCCGCCGCCGTTGGTCCAGGTGACGTTGTTTGCTCCATTGTTGGTCGTCCAATTGGCGGTCGTGGTGTCCCAGGTGCCGCTGCCGGTGTCGATGGCACCGTTTCCTGGAATGATGTCCCAGATCTGATCGATCGCGGTTGGGTCGCCGTTGGGGAAATAGAGGTCGATGATGGCCTGAATGGCATTGACGGTGCTGGTTCCAATCGCCGGTGTATAGCTGGTGTTCATGGCGACAATTTCGTCATCCGCTCCTGTTTGCCTGACGATATTGTAGAACGCCTTGTATTGCGTTAGGTTTGCCGGGACGATGGATTGATAATATTTCAATCTCTGATAGATGAGGCCGGAGGGCATCAAACCGGCGGTGTTGATGGCAGTCTGAAGATTGTTAGCATTTAAGGGCGGGACGCCCCAGAAGTGCAGCAACGGCCGCAGATCCGCGCCGGCGGCTTTGGACATGCGCAGGATGCGACTGTCGGTGGGATCGGTGTTTTCCGGGTAGTCGATGCCATTTTCATAATCTTCATGGACGGAGTGCCAGAAATCACCCAGGGCCTGCCAGCCAAACAGGCCGGCGATTTCCACATACTTGCCGTGGCCGCGGTGCTGATACTTCATGTCCGCATCAAGCATGCGCTGGGTGCCGTTGCGGAACTGGTTTTTGAGTATCCATAGCAAGGAGGCATATCGACGGCTGACGCCCAGGTTCATCTCGTCGCCGATGGACGTGCCGAACGCTTGATCGAGCGACATGCCGAATTTCTGATTCAGCACGGCCACCTTGAGCAGATTGACAGCGGACTCGGTCTCGCCCGTGAACTTGGTGAATAGCTGGGCGTGTCCGAGTTCGTGGAGATGAGTCCATGGAGCGGTTTTCGGACCGGTGAGCATCCAGTTTCCCTGATTGCCATTGGTGGCGTTGAAGGGGTTGTAAGTGTCATTGGACATCGGGTAGCCGGGTGCATTCACCCCGACGCGGAAGATCACGTCGGCATGGGTATACATCACGGTCTTGGAGCGGACCCGCGGGAGTCCGAAGAGGTCGGAAACGGCATCCATCGCCTTGTCCCAGTCCTGCATCAATGCGACTGGATTGGCATAAGCGTAAATCCAGGACCGCGGCACTTGCATCATGAACTTGTCCGTCTCAAAATCCGCCCAGGGGCCGGGTTGGGTGCGTTCGGTGTTCTGCCATTCGCTGAGGGTGGTGGCCGGGCGATGAGCGGTGGCCGAGAAAAACGGCGAGCGCACGGCGTTTGAAATCTGGATGGAGATAATGCCCTCGTTGGCGAGGTAGGGGACTTCGATGTAAATTCCGCCACCGAGAGGACTGGCGATCTTGGTGGTGACGCTGGTGATCGGATAGTCACTGGTGACGCGGTCCAGCCGTCGGAGTGCGGTTTTGTTGCTCAAATCCCATGAGTGCGCGCCCACCCGGACGGCAAATCCCTTGTTGATGAGCGCGGCCGGAACGGTCACCACGCCGATGCTGCCGGGAGCCAGATAGGTCCCTGTGGGGCGGCGGGCCGGATTCGTCTCATACATGACCGGTGCCCCGTAGGCGTCGGGTTGAGAGGCGTTGATGAGGACCGTGTGAGAGGCGGCAGGATCCGCAGGCGGTGCGACGGATCCTGGGAAATAGGAAGAGGTCTTCATGAGCCAGCCATCCAGCAGGTTTTCATGAGCGGCGAGGCTATTGGCGGTGTATGTCCAATCCAGCATTTGTTGTTGGAGGGTGAACATCGCCTGTGGCAGTTCGAAACCGGGTTCGTCGCGAGTGAATTCCCGCTTGGTGGGCCATCCCGTGAACAGCGGGTTTTTCAGGGTCTCATAGGTATTGACCAGATCGATGGCACCGGCGATCACGGCGGCATCGTTGCCGAGTTGGGTGCGGTTGGCGGTGATGATCGCCGATTGCTCTTTGATTTGTGTGGCCGACAGGTTGGTGGTGCCGTTGATGTGATTCTTCAATTGAGCGAACGCATCGGCGATGGTCTGTGCCCGAGCAGCGGTCGCCAATAGGAGAAACGCCAAAGCGGCGAGAGTATTTTTCAAACGAAGCATGATCTTGGAAGCAAGGGTTTTTGGGCGGCAGTCTTGGGTGACCCGCCATTGAATTATTTCCGGTCGCGCGGGATTCAGCCGAATTATTCGGATTATCTTTCAAAATAGGCCCGTCTCCTCGGCCGGAATGGAAATAGACTGGCAGGTTTGGAAGGATCGGGAAGTAAGTGTCTGGTCGCTTTACGGCTACTGGCTCACAGGGCTCGGCCCGGTGGGAGAGTTTGAAAATCCCAATTTATGGAAATCCTTAAAAAACGCCCGCTGCATGTCGTCTTTCTAACTAGCATCGCGCTTGCATCGCCCTTGTCGGGCGAGGTGAAGCCGAATCCACTGTTCGCGGCAGGGGCGGTTCTTCAAAGAGACCGTGAAGTCCCCGTCTGGGGAACCGCCCGCGATGGTGAAAAAGTCACCGTGGAATTGAATGATCAGAAGGTGATTACCACCGCAGCGGGTGGAAAATGGAGCGTGAAACTCAAGCCCCAGGCCGCTGGCGGGCCATTCACGCTGAAGATCAGCGGTGACAATGTGGTGACGATCGAGAACGTACTCGTTGGCGAGGTCTGGGTCTGCTCGGGACAGTCGAACATGCAGTTCCCCCTCGGCGGGGCGACGTCGGGGGCGAGGGAAATTCCCAAGGCGAATTACCCGAAGATCCGCCTGTTCAGCGTCCCGCGGAAGACAGCGGTGAAGCCGGTCACCGAAGCGGAAGGGACATGGGCGGAATGCACTCCGGAGACCGCACGACATTTTTCGGCCGTGGCTTACTTCTTCGGTCGGGACCTCCATCAGAAATTGGGTGTGCCTATCGGTTTGATCCATTCCTCATGGGGTGGAACTCCAGCCCAGGCGTGGACCAGCATCGAAGGCTTGCGGAAAGATCCGGTGCTTGAAGGTTATGTTTCGGCCGCTGCAAAGAACGAGCAAAGTTTTCCGGCAGCCGCGGCGGCGTATCCCGCCCAAGCTGCGGCATACGAGAAGAAGCTCAAAGCATGGGAAGCGATCGCCGGTCCCGACTACGAGCAAAAACTCACGCAGTGGAGACAAGCCTGCGCGGCGGCGAAAAAGGACGGCAAACCGATGCCCAAGCTGGGTGTCCCCTTGAAGCCGAAACCTCCGGTCCCCGCCGAAGGTTCGTCCCAGACGCCCACGGTCGTCTTCAATGGGATGATCGCGCCGATCATTCCTTACGGGATCAAAGGTGCGATTTGGTATCAGGGAGAGGGCAATGCCGGCAATGGTCGCCAATACCGCACGCTGTTTCCGACCCTGATCGCGGATTGGCGCGAGAAGTGGAAACAAGGGGATTTCCCGTTTCTTTTCGTCCAGCTCGCTCCATTCAACAAACAGCCGCCGGAGATCCGCGAGGCGCAGTTGCTCACTCTCACCCGTTCTCCTAACACCGCCATGGCCGTGACCACCGATGTCGGGGATTTGACCGACATTCACCCCAAGCGGAAGGAACCCGTCGGCCAACGTCTGGCACTGGCTGCGCGTGCGGTTGCCTATGGTGAGAATATCGAATTCTCCGGGCCGATCTATCAATCCATGAGGGTCGGGTCGGGAAAGGCCATTCTCAAATTCACTCACACGGGGACTGGCTTGGTTGCGAAAGACGGCCCGCTCAAAGACTTTACCATTGCCGGTGCGGACAAGCAGTTCGTTCCCGCCCAAGCGGAAATCCGGGGAAGTGAAATCGTGGTTTCCAGCGACAAGGTTGCCGCCCCGGTGGCGGTGCGCTATGCTTGGGGCACCTTTGAGGGAAATCTTTTCAACGCGGAGAAATTGCCCGCATCACCATTCCGGACCGATGTGGACTGAGCCATCACCCATTGACCCGTTATGAATCTGCTTTTCCGAGGTTTTGCCACGCTGCTAGTGCTGGCGGCTTTCGTTTCGACATCCTCCGCGGCACGCCCTAACATTCTGTGGATCACCAGCGAGGACAACAGCCCCTATCTCGGCTGCTACGGCGACGAGCAGGCCACCACCCCGAATCTCGACAAACTCGCCGCACAGGGAGTGCGTTATCGAAATGCGTTTGCGAACGCACCTGTTTGTTCCGCCGCCCGCTCCACGTTGATCAGCGGGATGTATGCCTCCTCGCTGGGGACCCAACACCACCGCAGCAAAGTCGAGATTCCCGCCGCATTCCCATTATACTATCAACCACTCCATGCGGCCGGCTACTACTGCACCAACCGTTCGAAGACCGACTACAACATCGCAGGAGTTCGCCCGGGCTGGGACGAATGCAGCGAAACGGCCCACTACCGCAACCGCAAGAAGGGCCAGTCGTTTTTCGCCATCTTCAACCTGATGGCAAGTCACGAAAGCCTGGCCGGGGCCAAGCCTGGTAAAGCATCTTTCGGCGTGGCTCCGGAGAAGATTCAGTTACCGCCCTATTTCCCGGACACTCCCGCCATCCGCCGCGACTGGGCGAACTATCATGACCAGATGACGATCATGGACGGCGAGGTCGGTAAGTTGCTTGCCGAGCTTGAGAGGTCGGGTCTCGCCGAAGATACCATCGTATTCTATTACGGTGACCACGGTGGCGCGCTGCCCCGCGGCAAGCGCAATATCCACGATTCCGGCACCCGCGTGCCACTCATCATCCGCTTTCCTGAGAAATGGTCGCGCCTCGCGCCCGCCGCCGCCGGCGGATGGACGGACGAGTTGGTGAGCTTCGTGGATTTCGCGCCGACCCTCTTCAGCCTGTGCGATGTTCCAGTGCCGAAAAACTATCAAGGTCAACCGTTTCTGGGAGAGAAAAAAGCCAAGCAGCGGGAACATGTTTTCCTGTTCCGCGGGCGAATGGACGAGCGTTACGACACCGTGCGCTCCATCCGTGGTAAAGATTTTCAATACATCCGCAATTACAGCCCACACCGGCCGTGGGGCCAGCACTATAGCTATCCTTTCGCGGTGTTGCCCAGCATGGGATCCTGGTTCGAAGAATACACGGCAGGTCGATGCGATCCCGTTCAAGCCGCTTTCTGGCAGCCAAAGCCGGGCGAGGAACTCTATCAAACCTCTGCCGACCCTTATGAAATCAAGAACATCGTCGCCTCGCCCGCGCAAGCCGCGCGCCTCGCTGCGATGCGTGCCACCCTGCGGGCCGAAATTCTAGCCACCCGCGACACCGCCTTCATTCCGGAGGGCATGTTCAAACAACTCGCTGCCGGGAAAACCCTCTACGACTATGCGAAAAGCCCCGCTTATCCGTTGGAGAAAATCATGACGCTCGCCGATCAGGCGACCGAGCGCGATCCCTCGCATCTACCGGATTTCATCACCGCACTCGACGACCGCCATCCGGTAATTCGCTACTGGGCCGCGATGGGATGCCTGATTCTCAAGGAAAACTCCAAGCCCGCGAAGGCCCGGCTTCAGGCGTTGCTCGAAGACGATTCCGCAGACGTGCGAGTGGCGGCGGCGGAAGCGATTTCCTACCTGGGTGAGGCCGATGCCGCCGTGAAAACCATCGCCGGTGTGCTCAGGAATGGTAATCCCCACGAGGTGCTCGCCGCTCAGAACGCGTTGGATTTCATGTGGCAGGCTGGTCACGTCTCGTTGCCCGAAGCGAAACGTTTGATGGTCGGCACGAAATCCCGTGAACCCGGTGACCGCATTCCACGTTATTTTCTCGATCAACCCTAATATTTCGGCAAATTCCGGTCGCTCAGGGCGTAAGAACCTTGCCGCATGAATCTATTAAAACCCGCCTCCATGACACGCACCCTCAACATCGCCGCTCTTTGGTTCATCTCGATATTCACCTGCAGTGGCTCAGAGACCTTGATTTATAAGACCGTCGGTGATCAGCCGCTTCAAATGCTCGTGGACAAACCGGCCGATTGGCAGGCGAGTGACAAGCGCCCGGCGATTGTCTTCTTTTTCGGCGGCGGATGGGTGGCGGGGAGTGTGGCCCAATTCCAACGCCACAGCGCCTATTTGGCATCGCGTGGAATGGTGGGGATCCGGGTAAACTACCGGGTGATTCCCAAGGGTGACAAAGGCCCGCCGGTGATGTGTGTGGCGGATGCGAAGTCCGCGATGCGCTACGTCCACTCGCATGCCGCGGAGCTCGGTGTGGATCCGGAGCGCATTGCCGCAGGAGGCGGGTCCGCGGGAGGACACCTAGCGGCTTTCACTGGATTGGTCGATGGCTTGGATGACCCGCAGGATGATTTGAATGTTCCCTGCAAGCCGAAGGCCCTCGTCCTCTTCAATCCTGTTTTTGACAACGGCCCTGGCCAATGGGGCCACGAAATCGTCGGCAAACGGTTCCGCGAATTCTCCCCCGCCCACAACATCACCAAGAGCGCGCCGCCGACGATCGTTTTCCTCGGAGATGATGATAAATTGATTCCCGTGGAGGTCGTGAAATCCTATGAGGCGAAGATGAAAAAAGTCGGCTCGCGGTGTGATGTGCATATCTATCCGAATGCCGGCCATGGTTTCTTCAATCGCCCGGAATACTATACCCAGACGATGATTGAAGCTGACAAGTTCCTAGCCTCCCTGGGATGGATCAAAGGCGAACCCACACTCGCTCTCGCCAAGTAATCGCTTCGGAAAAAATCGCTTCGGCTCCATCGCCAATTTCCTCTAACTCAGACTCTGAATCAAATGATCCGACTGTTCACTTTTCTTCTCATTGCCCCGGCGCTTTTCGCCGCCACTCCGAACATCGTTCTCATCTACGCCGATGACCTCGGCTACGGTGACTTGGGCTGTTATGGCTCCAAGGCGATCCAAACCCCCCACCTTGATCGCCTCGCCGCAGGCGGCCTGCGTTTCACTGCGGCCTACGCGACGTCCGCCACCTGCACGCCTTCGCGCTACGGCCTGCTCACCGGGAACTATCCGTGGCGGACGAAGGGCAACAAGATCCTCAAAGGGGATGCCCCGATGATCATCCAGCCGGGCTCGACCACGCTGCCTTCCGTTTTGAAAAAAGCAGGTTACCGGACCGGGGTAGTCGGCAAATGGCACCTGGGTCTTGGCACCGCCAGCGAGCCTGCGGATTGGAATGGCTCGATCAAAGTGGGTCCGCGTCAGATCGGCTTCGATTCCAGCTACATCATGGCGGCGACCGGCGACCGGGTGCCCACCGTCTTCGTGAACGGCGACCGAGTCGTGAATCTCGACCCGGAGGACCCCATCAAGGTCAGTTATACTCAAAAAGTGGGCGACTGGCCGACCGGTCGGGAGAACCCCGATTTATTGAAGTTCGGCGCCGATCCGCAGCATAGTGACACCATCACGAATGGCGTGAGTCGCATCGGCTTCATGACGGGCGGCAAGGCGGCACTCTGGAAAGATGATGAACTCGGCGATCATTTCACGGCGAAGGCGTTAGAGTTCATTGAAAAAGACACGGACAAGCCGTTTTTCCTATTTTTCGCCCTCCACGAGCCTCACGTGCCCCGGGTTCCCGCGCCTCGATATGTTGGAAAGACCAGCCTCGGCCCAAGAGGGGATGTCATCGCGCAACTCGACGACCACGTCGGGGCGGTCATCGCCAAGCTCGAACAACTCAAGCTGTTGGAAAAAACGATCGTGATCGTCACCAGCGACAACGGCCCGGTCCTCGATGATGGTTATGCGGATGGAGCAATCGAGAAGAATGGCGACCATGCTTCCGCCGGTCCCTACAGTGGAGGAAAATACTCCAAGCTCGAAGGAGGCACACGAGTGCCGATGATTCTTTCGTGGCCCGGGGAGGTCGCCCCAGGCGTTTCGGCGGCGGCCAATTCTCAGGTCGATTTTCTCGCGTCATTCGCCACACTCGTCGGCCAGCCCGTGCCCGCCGGGGATAGTGCGAATGCCTTGGAGGTGCTGCTGGGTAAATCCACAGCCCATCGCAGTGTGATCGTGCAGGAAGGAATCTCGGGACTTGCCTTGCTGGCTGGCGATTGGAAATTCATCCCGCCGCACAAGGGCCAAGCCAATTTCAAGGTCATGCGCTCGGGAAACAGTCCGCAGCCGCAACTTTACAATCTCGCCGAAGACCCCGCGGAAAACACCAATCTAGCCGCTAAAAATCCTGAAAAGTTGAAGGAACTCAGCCACCTGCTGGACCAGATCACCGGGGAAAAAATCCAAACCCCCAACGGGGAGAAATAGAACCCCACGATGAAACCACTCATTCCGATCGTTTCCATGCTTGCCGTGTTTTCGTGCGCTCCGACCCTGTCGGCTGAAAATGCAAACAAGCGGCACCTCTCCATTTTCTGTCCGGTTTATGCGGAGGGTCTCAAGTCGGTGTTCGTGAAGACGGGTGAGGATAGCTACCGCAGCATCGCCCTCTCGACGGCCAATGTGATAGACGCCGGGGAGGTATTCGTGGAAGCAGGGTCGATTTCCCTGCATGGTCCCGCTGTGGGCGGGAAACCGCATCCGGATGTCGCCACCGCCGATGCCGCAGCGACTCGGCATCCTTTGTTAGTTCTGATCCCCGCCCGGAACCATGGAGAACTGGCTTATGAATCGAAATTGGTCGAAGGCGATCTCGGGAGTTTCCCTCTGGGAAGCTATCAACTCGTCAATCTGGCCCCTCACGCGGTGCGGGTCACTTCCGGCAAAAAGGTGATCGAGATCGAGGCAAATGCGGAGACGCTTTTCAAACCGAGTGTGCCGGCCGGAGAGGTAATGACGGTGACGGTGGACCATCAAACCGGAGGAGATTGGAAACTCGTGTCGAGCGCCCAGTGGGCCTCGCGAGCCGACCGCCGCACGCTGGTTTGTTTCCTGCTCGACCCGGTCAGCAAGCGGATGGTGATCAAGAGCGTCCCGCTGAGGGGAAATACGGCGGAATGAGGAAATTATGCGGCAGAACACGGCCAGGCTGGTAGTAATGCAAGGGAGACCATGCCGCATCAAGACCCACAGCCCGATGAGAACGAAGCCGCCGACGTGCGGTTTCTGCGGCTTTTTGTCACTCATGAATCCGCCCTCCGGGCCTACGCCCGCGCGCTTGTCCCGACTTGGGATGCGGTGGATGAAGTGATCCAGGAGGCGAGTCTGGTGATTTGGCGAAAACTTGATCACCTCGAAACTTCTGAAGGATTTCTCCCATGGGCCAAGGTCATCGTACGGTTCGAGGCCCTGAGGGCGCGTCGCAACTTCGCACGCGACCGGTTGGTTTTCAGCGAAGAGCTCATGACCAAGCTCGCAGAGTCCGCAGATGAACCGGATCCCGAAGAACTGGTTTTGGAAAAAGCGGCCCTCCAGCGCTGCCTTTGCAAATTTTCCGCCACCAATCAGGAACTGCTGCTGGCTCCCTATGGCGGACCCGGAAAAATCAAGGAACTGGCCGGTGAATCTCCCCGCACGGTGAATAGCTTCTACAAACTCCTCGGCCGCCTGCGGGCGAAGCTCCAACATTGCGTGGAGCGTGAACTGGCGATGGCCGCCCGATCGGCAACACGCAGCCCCCTCCAGCGATGAAAGAGAAACCTGATGCTGATGAAAACCACCTCACGAATGAGGCGGATGCACTGCGCCTGCACCGGCTGTTGCTAGAGGATCTTGATCCATCGGAATTCCACGAGTTAGAGCGGGATCTTCTCGCGTCACCCACTTTGAGGAAACGCTTCATGCGGGCCATCCGCGTGGATCTGGCGCTGCGGGATCAGAGCGTTGGAAGCGTGCATGCGCTTCCAGTGGTCCGCCGCCGTTCAACCTGGTTGCAATTGAGCAGTGTGGTCACCGCCATCGCCGCGTTGTTGCTTCTCTCAGCGATCATCGTTTGGCGCACAGCTCCCCCGAAGACGGCCCCACAGGCAGTGGCAAGACTCGAGAACGCCGGAGTGGCCACCTTGGTGGACGTCCGCGATTGCAAATGGGCGGACGGCGAAGTCCTGCTAGTCGACAAACGCTTCCCGGCGGGCGTCATTGAGCTTTCCTCCGGTGTGGCGGTGATCGAGTTCGACGGCGGTGCCAAACTGGCATTGCAAGGTCCGGCCACCCTTGAAGTCCTGGGTCCGAAGACCGCCCGCCTTCATCAGGGAAATGCCACTGTCCGCTGCGAGCAGGGGATCTACAGCTTCAGCTTGCTCACGCCGACCTCCACGGTGGTGGACCTGGGCACCGAGTTTGGAGTGGCGGTGGATTCCACGGGCGCTTCCGAGGTCCATGTGCTCGACGGCGCGGTGGAAGTGGTCGATACGCTCAGCAAATTCGAGCCGGGCGTTCGGTTTCTCAATGTCGGCCAAACTCTTGCCCTGGCATCAAACGGATCGGATCGAATTCTCAACGACACCACCCACCAGTGGATTCGGGACTATAGCACGCCGATGGATCGCGAAGTGGCCTCGTCGCCGCCGAGGTTGATCGCGCGGGATTCATTTCCCAGTGACGACTCGCAGCCCCGGCGATTCAACCTCGGAACCGGTTGGAAGGGTGCTTGGTGGAAAGCCACTCAGGAAGACACGGGAGACCACCGCTTCGCACCGATGGGCCCGCTGGTGAAACGGGATGGCAGCCAAGGCTTGTCCATGTTAGTCGGCGGATGGGTGGAAGTTCGGCGTGTGCTTGAAGAGCCCATCGACCCGTCTGTTTCCAAGGTGGTCTATGTCGGTCTTTCCATGCACCGGATGTTTCCTGACCAGCGCAATGAATCCGGCCGACTCAGCGAGGCGACATTCCTTCTCCGCAGTGCGCTGGATCCGACGGCGGTGCTTGGCATGGGCTTGAGCCCCTTGAATTACTGGGTGGTGGCGGAGCAGGGCGGATGGGAGCGCTCGGATCGACCGGAGAGCGGCAGAGGGCCGTTTTTCATGGTCGCCAAAATCGAGTTCAATCCCCTCAGCGGGAACCGGGTTTCCATGGTGGCATTCGATAAATCAGAAGAGGTTCCTTCCAGCGAGCCGCAGGAATGGGACTTCGTCACCCAGCGGCAGCATGCAAAAATGGGCGTGCCTCTCGACACCGTCGCCTTGCGCGTCCGGCAGTCTGCTTTCAAGTTCGGCGAGCTGTCGTTAGGAAACTCCTGGCAGGCGGTGGTGAACCCCTCCTCCGCCGAACACTAACAAAATGTTGCGGGTTGCCATGATCCATCATTTTCTCCGCGCGGGGGGGGGCCTTCTTTTGGCCCTGTCCATCGGCCAAGCGTCATCAGTCTCTCTGATCAATCCCTCCGGCGAGCAAAACAGCGGCACTGACCGGACCCCAGTGCCGGACCCGACCTTTCCGGGATGGAAGGGCGGGAATGCCCAATCGATCCGGGGCAATACAGACGGCGGAAATGGGGCGTGGCGGATTTCGTTGGGATCGGGCGGAGAAGTCCGACAGATGACCCACCATGTCGTGCAAGCCGGGGAATCCTTCAGCCTGCGCTTCGAAGCGGCTTCATTTTCCGGTTTGCCAACAGCGGTGGTTGCTGAATTTTTCACGGAACCTGCTCCGGGGACCGTGAATGTCATCTTTTCGAAAAATTGCATTTTCACCAATCTGACATCCGGTGCGTGGGAAGGTTTTCAAGTCGTCACGGGCTTCGGTGAGTGTGATGCCGTGGCCGGTCAGTTGATAGGCGTCCGCTTCCGCAACACCGACATGGCTGGTAAATTCCTCTCGATAGACGACATCCGCCTGGAGTCGTTCGCGACGCCCACGAGCACCAGCTTTTCGACGCTATGCGGATGAGGGTTTCGGCCCCATCGGCGCGACGGATCCGGCCGCGGACACGGCGCGTTTCAATAAGTGGAAAATCCGTATTCCGGCAGCTATCAGGATGGTTTCGGCAATCGCATCCACGTGCTCGCCGCAGCGAATCCTGCCCATTACTACGGGAAAACGACCTATCATGGCTCGCCCCTGTTGCACGACCGCGGCGCGGGGTATGGCATCATCCGATTTAATAAATCCAACCGGTCGACGACTTTCGAGTGCTGGCCGAGATATGCGGGTCCGAATGGCAGTCAATACCCAGGCTGGCCGGTGACCATCCGCCAGACGGAAAACGAAGGCCGCGACCCTGTCGGCTACTTGCCGGTGATCGATACAGGTGAAGCGAGTGATCCAGTGGTTCGGGTGATTGATGAATCCAGCCAGGAGCTGGTTTTTGGCTACCGCGTCCACGGCAATCGCTTCCGTCCACCGGTTTACGCGGCCGGGCGGACCTATCGGGTGGAGGTCATTCCGACGGATGAGGCGGCGGTTCAAGTCACTTCCGGAGTTGTCGCGTCAGCCATACCAGCCCATTCGATCCAACAGTTCGAAGGCGCGGGCCGCTACGCGGTCCGTGGGCGGCCGTTCCGACTGCGTTGGGATTGCACGTCTGCCGCCTCCATTGTGATCAATCAAGAGGTCGGGAACGTCACCGCACGCACGCTGCACGGTATCGGTCATGTGGACGTAACGCCGCAGTCGGATACCACTTGGACGCTGACTTCCACTTCTCCATCAGGCCCTGTGCTGCAAGCGCAAGTCTCCGTCCGGGTATTTCCAGCCATGGCGGACTGGCGGAGCGCTTCCTTTTCCGCCATGGATCTGGCAGATCCTGCCAAGGAGGCCACCGTCTGGGGGGATGGTGCGGACCCGGATGGTGACGGCCTCTGCAATGCCGCCGAATATGCGGCCCAAACGCCGCCGCAATCAGGTGCCAGGCTGGATGTGCTCCGCAGCGAGATCTCCACGGTAGTGGTCAGCACCACCACCGAACAGCATCCGGTCCATGTGCTCCGCGAACTCTTATCTGAGGCGGGTTATGGATACGAAGCCCAACGGTCTGAAGATTTGACCGATTGGAAGATGATCCCCTGGTCCGACCTCCGAGAAATCCACCGTGAGAGCGGAGCTCCCGGCCAGACCGACCGCGTGACCTATGAAGTTGTAACTTCGGTCGCTGAGGAAACCCTTGTCCGCAAAAAGTCATTTCACCGTGTGATCCTCAAACCGGTGGCTGCTCCTTGAACTGCTCCAGAGCCGCCCCGGCCCGATTCACCCGACCCGATTTAATGAAGCTTGCATCTGGCCAGATGTGGCGGGTGGGGTTGCCGTCGGTGTCGTGGTGGAGCCTGCGCCATCGGTCTGGATGAGTGGGCCGTTCCATGGCATCGTAGGTAATTCATGTTTGATGTTCAATGGGTGATCCGGACTAACATGTAAATACGAGAGGCTAAACCCTAATACCATTTTGTCGAAATTCGTTACCTGACCCGATTTGCGGTGATGCTCTGCCCCTTTTCAGAGTCAGTCTGCCCCTTCTTGGTGTCGCCCCGCCCCTTTCTGGAGTCAGTGCGCCCCTTCTTGGTGTCGGGCCGCCCCTTTCCGGAGTCAGCCCGGCCCTTCTTGGTGTCGGGCCGCCCCTTTTCGGAGTCAGCCCGGCCCTTCTTGGTGTCGCCCCGCCCCTTTTCGGAGTCAGCCCGGCCCTTCTTGGTGTCGCCCCGCCCCTTTTCAGAGTCAGCCTGCCCCTCCTCGGTGTCGCCCCGCCCCTTTTCGGAGTCAGTCTGCCCCTTCTTTGTGTCGGGCCGCCCCTTTTCGGAGTCAGCCCGGCCCTTCTTGGTGTCGCCCTGCCCCTTTCCGGAGTCAGACCGCCCCTTCTTGGAGCCACCCTGGCCCTTCCTGGCGTGCCACCCGAACATTTCGGAACTGCTACAGCCCTCCTCTTTAATCCTAAACGGGAAGATGGGCGACCACGGAATACACAGAATACACGGAAAATGAATCAGTTGCAAAACATCTGCGACTCATCCTCGGGGTGGGCAAATTCTCAATCCTAACTCTCTTCCTTTCCGTGTGTTCCGGGTATTCCGTGGTTCTCATTTCTGAATTTAGGTTAATGCGCGATGTTCCAAGTCCGTCGCGATCCCCGCTGTCGCCGGTTCCTATTCCGGGTTTGAGTGGCAGGCTGTCGCAGAACTACCAATCGTGGCTGTGGCGTCCCGCCGCAGAGCGCATGTGTAGCAATCGTTCAGTTCATGTCCCGCGCTGCGTCGTGCTGATAACGAGCGACGACCTTACCGTCGTTTCTTCATAAAACCCGCTCTCGCAGACGTGATATTCCGGTCCTAACTCCCCATTTACTTCCACACCCCTCCAATTGGGCGTGATTCGGAAATCCCGGCTAGCTTGCCTGATCGACCAACTGCCAAGGGGGCTGAGTTTGGGCAGCTACCGGATTCAGGCCCGAATGGCCCGCTGTTTTGGTGATCGGTGAACAATGGATAACTGAACCCTAACATGGAAAAATGATTTCGTGAGGCCTGACACTAGTTACCTACAAATTGTCGAAATGCGTTACCTGACCCTATTTAGGCGATCTCAACGCCGCCCAAATCGCCAAAGTCAAATCCGCCCGCCGCGACCTGCTGGGCCTGTGAACGGTCATCCACCGCAGCGGCGAATGTTGAATTTAGGCACTTGGCACGAATCATGTGAATCGGATTACTCTGACCCCATTTATCATTTATGACTGACTCCAGAGCTACCTTTATATTTTCGGAAATTCCCAAGAATACCCCACAAAAAAGTGAAAAATCCACTTAAAAAACACGTCCAAAATACTAACTTTGCCCAGAAGATTATTTGAGAAGGCCTAAATCCGTGACCGTCACCCAAAAATAATTCCAATTTTATGTATCCGGTTATCCCGGATGTCAAACATAACACGCCAAGTCCTCGATAGGCTATAATGTTTGCGTGGCATACCCCAAGAAGCTTTGGTGGTGATAAAATTAAGATCGCGCCGACGATTAAAAATATGAAACTTGAATTCATTTATGTAAAATTTTTATGCCTCGACAATGACATTAAGATTCGGGACAGCTATTACTACATTTTTCTTTCATTTCATCCCAAGTTTTATTGTTTTCGTTAGTCCATTCATCAGATTCATTGCGTTCTTTTTCTTCTGATTGTATTTCGGGAGACGTTGGAAGCTGCGGACCCGGAAAAGCTTTGCTGCCAAGTTTTTTCAGTGCATCGCCGAGGGCCTTATTCGATGCCTTTTCATGATTTTGGCGATGATATGCAAATTTGTTTTCTTTCCATGCTTGATTCCATTCATCGGAGTTTTCCAATCCACCACCTGGACCAACACCGCCACGAACAGGATTATAACTACAACACCTTTGTTTGCAATAACATGCAAACCTAAAGGTATACTGATCTTTGTCTACCTGGCGTAATTCGTGCTCACCAGTATTTTCACAGGTTTTTGTAGATCCAAAAAGACCAAATAAATCAATCGTGTTAGCCACATCATTACGCAAAATTGCATACAAATTGGCCCCACCATTTTCTCCAATGGGATCTCTGGAAGGCCATCTGCCTGTAATGGGATCATAGTAACGGTACCCGTAGTAAGTCACCTCCCTTGCTTTGGGCGACCCATTGGATTGATCCATCGGTTTGGGAACCAATGCTTTAGGTTGGACTCCCCCACTTGGCAGTTTTGGTGGGGGTGAGGGTGGTTTGGAGGTGTTTCCGGCTGGGGGATCGTCTTCTGGGGGCGCTTCGGGACCTGAAGGCCTAGCCTTCCCCGGCGATTGGGCGGAAAGGTTTGTTGCCAGTTGACATGTCTTTGTCATGAGTAACGGAGCTAGCGGATCGCCGGTTCCTAGGGAAGCGAATTCGGTTCCTGTGAATTTTGACTCCGGTTCCGGTGCTGGAGCTGGGTTTGTTTGCGATGGAATGGCACCGTGCATGTCGTCGTTTGGTCCCAGTCGCCCGTGGGGATGGCAGCGGGTGTGGATTTCCCGCAGGGCGTCGATGTGGACGTGGGTATAAATCTGAGTGGTCTCCATGCGGGCGTGTCCGAGCATTTCCTGCACGTAGCGGATATCGGCTCCGCCACGGTGCATGTCGGTGGCGCAGGAATGCCGGAAGAGATGGCATGAACCGGGCTTGTCGATGCCGCAGCGTTTCATGAGCTTCTTGATCCAGTTCCCGAGATAGGCTGCGGTGATGCGGGTGCCGTAGCCGCTCAGAAAGAGCGCGGTCTCGCCGGGCAGGTGGTGGAAAACAGGTCGGGACTCGACGAGGTAGCGGTCGAGCCAAGCGGCGGCACGCGCGCCGACGGGAAGCAGGCGATCCTTGCCGCCCTTGCCCTTGCGGACCATCAGGGTGCGGGTGGTAGCATCGTAGTCGCCGTCGTCGAGATTGGCCATTTCGGTGCGGCGGATTCCAGTGGCGTAAAAGAGTTCGAGCATTGCGCGGTCACGCAGACCGAAGGGATCGGCAATGTTTGGAATGGCGAGAAGGCACTGGATTTCCTGCTCGTTGAGTCCTTTGGGGAGCGGGCGGGCCTGTTTGCGCGGCAAGTCGAGATCGGCGGCGGGATTGGCGGGAATTTTGCCGGTGCGGCAGAGCCAGGCAAAGAAACGGCGCACGCATCCAAGCCGGCCAAGCTGGGTGTTGGTGGCGAGTGGCTTGCCGCCTCGCGGGCTGCGGTATTGGTGGAGGAAGAGTTGATAGGATTCGAGATCGACACGAGTGAGGGATGCGGGATCGGTCCTCGTGGTGGCCGTGGTCCATGTGGTGAACTGTCGGAGCGCCCAGCGATGGGTTTCGATGGAGGCTTGGGAGTAGGCGCGGGCGTTGAGATAAACGAGAAAGGAATCGGCCAACGCGGCGAGACCTTGGGGCATGGATGGTTGCGGAACGGGTGCGCCGCCTTTGCGGCGTCCGCGCATGGCGGTGAGATTGGGGAAGCCGGGTTTTCCTGGCATATGCTGGTTCTGGGTGATGGATGGCTGATCCTGAATTATCTTGGGTTGAGAATCAGGGCTTTGGGGTTTCGCCGCGAGTCTGAACCCTTTTAACCGTAGATTTCAGTCGGGAGGATCCATAAACTGTAAAATTGACGAGAGACAGGAATAATCAGCATTCTTGATGAGGAAGAAGTGAAATATCATCCCTAAGGATGATTGCGCAACGGAGATAAACTCTTTAACTTCTTCACCATCACGTGGTAGAACGATGTTCGATATACCTCGCGAAACCCATCCAGCGAATTGCAGATCTCAACAGTTCAACGTTTTAAATCTGATGGTCTATCAAGTCACCAGCGCCACCTACGGAAATAGCCAGAGCGACAACTACGCCTACGACCCCATGGGCAACCGCACTAGCGCCAGCATCGCCAGCCAAGGAGCAGGCAGCACCACCTACACCGCGAACAACGCCAACCAATACACCAGCATCACCGGCCTCACCCCCATCAGCCACGATGCCAATGGCAACCTGCTCCAACAAAACAACGTCACCTACGTCTGGGATTCCGAAAACCGCCTCCTCAGCGTCACTCCTAACATCCCCACCCTCGGCGATTCATCCCTCGTCCACACCTACGACGGCCAGCACCGCCGCGTCACCCGCAGCATCCGCGAGTGGACCGCTGGCGGTTGGGCCATCACCGAGACTCTGCATTTCGTCTATGACGGCTGGAACGTCATCGAGGAATACGCCCTCAATGCCTCCAGCTCCACCCTCATTCGCAATCTTACCTGGGGCCAAGACCTCGGCGGCTCCGCGACCCTGCAAGCCGCAGGCGGAGTCGGCGGACTCTTAATGGTCGAGGAAATCACCGGCAGCACCACCACCGCCTATCACTTCCATTACGATGGAAACGGCAACGTCACCGAAATCACCGACCTCAGCGGCAACTCCGCCGCCAGCTATCGCTACGACGCCTTCGGTAACACCTTGGTTTTCACCGGCCCCTACGCCGCCGAGAACCGCTACCGCTTCAGCACGAAGCCGCTGGATCACGAAGTTACCGACGCCCCGCTCTACTACTACGGGTACCGATACTACGACCCGCTCACAGGCCGCTGGCCATCCAGGGATCCGATCGAGGAGAAAGGTGGCTTGAATCTGTATTGCTTTGTGGATAATAATGGGATTAATAGAATCGACATTTTGGGACAGAAATCTGCCCTCGATTGCTTGGGAAAGATTAAGGACATTCTTGACGGTAATTATCAGTCAACGGATGTTGGGAAAAATCAAGATAAGCAAAATCATTGTGTTGCGTCATGTGAATTATCAAATGAGTGTGGGGAAATTGTTGCAGCGTTGCTTGGTGGGATAAAAGAGCAACCTGACATCATGATGGATGTAGTTGGCTCAATTATTGGAACTGTCAGTCCTGCTATCCAGAATTTGATTAGAGAAATTACAAAGCACAACAGCGTTAAGGATTCTATCGATGACATGATTGCGGATGCTGAGGGATTGAGTTGTGCTGACAGCAGAACGCAGACTTGTGATTGCTGCTGCCTGGGAAGAGGTGTGAGCAACTAAGGGATATGCGATTTAACACATTTTTATTATTTTTGATTGGATTTATGCTGATTTCAAAAAGAATTATGCCAGAGGACTTCAATGGCAATCCATTTGATATTTATGTTTTATGCTTTGGATTGATTGTCATAATAATTGCGATAACTAAGTATTTTTTAAGCGACAGAAAAATTTGAGTAAATAAATCGGGGTCATAAATCGGGTCAGGCCTCGCAGATTCACAAAATCAGGTGAATGGGGTCAGAGCACGCTAATTAACAGATGACCACGAGACAGGCTTTCTCTCGGAATCCACTTGCTACCATCAATCGCCCGAAGATCGTCGCTCCGCACCACCAAACATCCCGCTGCGTACTGTCACGCGTTCTGCTAGCCTTCGGAGACATGTGACGTGCGCGGGGTAATGCTGCATCTCGGCTCGGGTAAATAGGGTCAGGTAACGCATTTCAACGTAAGCGAGGTCTCAAGCGCCATGCCTAGGAATTTGCTCCGGCGGTTTCATAGGTGTCATCGTTTGCAGATCGATGACACTGAGGGTGTCGATGCTTTAGGGGTCTTTGGCAAAGAGCGCGTCGATTCCCGCGGCATCACGACCTTGGTGCCAATGGGAGAAGACCCTGTCGCCGGGGATGTTGGAGGTCGATCTAGGGCGCTGAAGCTGGTGGCCGCTTTCGTGATCAATCCGTAGCGACAGGCGCCGCCGCCGGAATGGCGGTGCGATCCGGGATGCTGCGGATGTTCATCCTGCCGGTTGCGGGATCCGCGTAGATACAAGTTAGCCAGCGGCGGTCCTTGCGGATAGCGGCGCGGGTTTCGGTGAGGAGATTCCAGCGGTCCTTGTCGAAGAATTCGAAGCGGACCGGCACGATGGCACCGGGTTCTCCCTTGGGTTCGAGGTTGGCGATACCGCCGGGTTTGGCTTCGACGAAGTCCCGGGCGATTGAGCCGCGGACCGGATGGGGTGAGAGATTGATCAACCGGTAAACTCCGAGCGGGAAGTTTTTGAGATCGTGATCGACGACGAGGCTGCGATAGGGTTCCTTGGTGTTTTTGGGATCAGGAAACAGCACAATGAGTGCGCGTTTGATCCCGGCGGGAAGCGCAGTGGTGGAAAGAACCGGGTGGGTCACTTTACCTTCGACGTTCACCGGCTTGGAGTGGATGCGCACCATCCCACCCGCGGTGACCGCAGCCATGGGTCCGACAATGTTAGCTCTTGATAGACGGACCTCCTCGAATGCTTCGGTTCCGGTTTGGATGGTGACAGTCTCATGTCCGGAAACGTAATCGAAGGCGTAGATTGACGCCGGAATCTTCACTTGCTCTTGAGCGAGAATCGCTCCGGGGTAGAGAAGGATCAAAAGAAGGATTTTGAATCTCATGAAACAGCCTTTCAAATTTCGGACGGGGAGAGCCAGCGGAAACTGATCATTTCGTAGCGTCTTCCGAAGCGGACATTGGCGGGTTGGGTCGGGGTGGCCCAAGGCTCGTCGGAGGGATCGAGGTATTCCGGCACCCGCTGGACGATGGCTTCGCACCAGGCGCGGACCTTGGTGCCGCTTTGAGGACCCGCCTCGCCGTAAGCGCGGATGCGGAAGGTGTCGCCACGGGCGGTAAGGATGGGCGCGAGGGGGGTGAGTAGGTCTGCCTGATTGATGACGCCGGGTGCCCCATCCGCCGTGTTGCCGGTGCCGACATCAAAGGTGGGGTCGAGGGTGTTTGAATTAATGTCCGCGTTTTCGAGTGCGGTTTGTAAGGTTCCGGACTTTCCGAGTGCGCCTGATTCGGGCCGCCGGTTGACGAACTCCGCCACGGATTGAAAAGGGCCTCGGGTTTGGACCTGCTCGACCACTTGCTCGGCGAGCTTGCGAATCTGGGCGGCGGTAAGCCGGCGAGAGCCATTCCATTTGGAGAGGTCCCGGGCAAGAGGGTCGGATTTCGATTCGTAGGCGGCTCCATTGCTTGGCAGGTAGCGGGAGACAGCGGAATCGTTGCCAGTGGCCAGAATGAGCTGGCCGTTTTCGATCTGGGGGATGTCGGTGCCGAAGGTGCTGCCGAGAAGTGCCTCCCAGACATCGACGCGCGTGCTGTTGATATTGAACGGTGAGTCGGTGAGCAGATGGGCCGCGGTTTTCAGATGGCCGTCCGGGCCGGTGAGTGCCGTGACGATCTCGGCGGTGCTGCGGCGACCACGGTGAGGGATGAAGCGCGGATTCGAAAGGGGTGTTCCGTTTTCAAACAGCCCGGTGATGGCGTCGGCAACTGAGGTCTTCTGGTCGAGCGGTCCTCCGGGCTCGGCCAGGCTGGAGAAGAAGTATTGATCGAAGAGCGCGGAGTTTGCATAGAAAGAATGATCAATGAAGGTCCGGTCGCCGGCCGTGCTGCGGACTGCTGCCGGATTCAATAGAGGCGGTGCGAATGAGTTTGCCACAATCTGCGAGGTGAGGGGCAACTGACCACCGGTGTTGAGCGGAGCGTGCCGCAATTGGGCGAGTGAGAGGGCGGGGGCTAACGGAATGGCACTGTGGGTCGCGAACTCCAAGCCGGACTGGGCATAGATTCCCGGGCCACCGTAGCCGCGGTTTTTCGTGTTGCTGATTTCAATGGTCGGGCTGGAAGGTGGCCAATCGGTCATGGCTTCCCACTGGAGTTCATATTGCTGGGCGGACCAAGGCTCCTTTTGATCGAGGCCCTCGGAGGCGTAGAGATTGACGGGTGAATTGTGGAGCCATCCTGATGATGGAAACTTTGAATCCCGCTCGGTCTTGAGCTGGAAGGTGGCGATGGTAAAGGGTTCCTTGAAGCGGACCGCGGGCGGTGGCGATTTGCCTTGATAAGCATCGCCCGCGACGTTCTTGGGGATGTCGTTGCTGACCACAAACGATGGTAGATCCTCCTTGGTAAAGTTCGGGAGATATTTCGCTTCTTCATCGCCGTAATCCAGCTCGATGCCGCCGACTAGCTTTGGAGTGTCCGCTGGCCCTATATAGTACTTGAGAAACCCGGAAACTTCCTTACCGCCGGTCTCCGCCGGTTTGTCAACGGCGGCGCGGCTTTGCTTCACATCTACCTGAATGACGTCGCCGGGCTTCACTGCCACAGTGCGGACGCTTTTACCATAATCCAGGCCACTGTTTGCACCGTTGGAAGAGACGCAAACGTTCAATGAGGACACGCCGCCGACAGCTGGGTCGCTCGCATTGCCAGCAGGTGGCTTGAAGCCTGGGCGCAAATTGAGGCCGATTTTAGAAAACTCGTTACCGACGTTTCTGACGTGGTTGGAAGCGGTGAGAACGACGTGCTCGCCAGGAGCCATGACGATTTCGTTGGATCCGCTTTCCGGGAGGAGATTCAAGCGGTAGTAGGTATCCTTACGATTGGTGAAAGAGTCGCCGCTGAGGAAGCAGTTCGCGAGGTGGGTGTATTCGGAGTTGATGAGCTTGCCGTTTTTATAGATTCGGAACGAAAGTGGCACGCGGTAGAGATCGATGCGGCCACCGGCGAAGCGGAGGTTGACGTTGTAGGGATTCCACAGCGTGATCACAGGATCGACCACCAGCCAGGTGATGTATAGGTCTTTGTTCGGATCGCTGTCAGAGAGCGCGGCGTTACCGGCTTTTGCCGCATTGGTGAGAGCGGGGTGATAACCGAAGCTCAGGCTGAAGACGAACTGCGCCTTGGCGATGACTGGCACGAGCTGTTGGGTTTTGAAAAACGGATGATTAAGGACCTGATTGCCGGTGGATCCAGGCGCGGGCCGGGCGTTGGTGGTGCTGGAGATGGTCGGGTCCAAGTCGCCGGTTAATTTGTCATAGAGCCGGTAGTGGGAGTGGAGCAGGCTCCACGAGGGATCCGGGCTGGGGAATGGATTCGCCCCGGAAAATCGGTTGGGAAGGGGAGCAAGCGGAGTGTTCGTCCCCGAGTAGAGGAAGCGGTCCTTGTAATCATTTGGAAGGGTGCTCGAGTTGCTGAAGAGACGTGACAGGTCCACGGAAAGGCCACCTTTCGCAGCGTCCGCGATGACCCCGGCCGTGCGGGAGGTCAGATCATGAAATCCCTGGTCATTCGCGGACACGCCAACCAACGAGGATTGACCTGCGGTGATGAGTTTGGAACGGCCTCCGGCTAACAGGCCAATGGCATCCCAGTTGCGCTCGGTTGTCGAGGCGTAGCCCGGCAGAGGAGCAGCGGACATGCGGTTCACGCTGGCCGTGACCGACTTGGCACCTGGTTCGGGAAGGGCGGTGGGAAGCTTGGTGGACTCATCGAAAACCGCCCACGCAAATCCCTGCCGTAGGTTTTTTCTGCCCGAGGTGATCGGGATAATTTCCGCGTCCACTTGGTCTTTCTCGGCGGGGTTTCGATTTCCCTTCACCAGACTTCCGATGTCGCCAGCAGGAGCTTTTTCGACAAATGTGAGGTCGCTCGAGGCGGAAGTGTCGCGGGTGGACACGAGCCAGCGAAGGAACTGTGATTTTTTCTGATCCGCATAATTGGAATTGCCGGTGCCGTCCCATTTCCAGCCCTGCCACACTCCAGTGATGTGGGGTTGGACTATACTAGCGCCGCGGGTTTGGGCGGGGGCGGTGACGCGCTGATCCGGGCCAGTGGAGGTTTGAAGTTCGCCGATCGCCAGCATGAGCGCCAAGCGCGCATTTTGGCGGGCTTCTTGGTTCAACTGCTCGTTTGAAGAAGAACGTAGTGAGACGCTCGAAAGGCTGAGCAGCCCGATCGCTATCACGGTCAATAAAATCATCAGTGATAGGGTCACCACCAAGGCGAAGCCCCGGGGCTTCCGGCCAATGCTGAAAGTAGATGGATTTTTTGTCACAAAATGGGTTTTCGGTGATGGGTTTGTGGCTGCCGGGTCGAGGTTGTACGCAGCCTGGGTTTGAATTACATGATACCTACCGCCCAGGTCGGCTGCATCAGCCGTTTTATTTTGCGGAGGATTCATCTTGGGTAAGGGCTAATTTGCCAGTCGTGAATGGGTGGCAAACGGACACCGACTTTTTCGCGGAATGCTTGTCTGGATGGATTGGCTTACGGGTGTCGTGATCATTGGAGCAAATTTGTGGAAGGTGAAATCTCCGCGTCGTGACTCCTCATGGGGAGCGTGCGGAATGCGCTGGGTTTGGTCCTCAGGGCCAACTCCAGCACAAGTGCAATCTCAGTTTGCTCAGCCCCTTGTGGTAACACGCAGCGGGATTGATGAAATGAGGTTGAGGTAACTGGCTATTAGATATAGGCGCGACAATAAGCGGCGTAAACCTCCGGTCAGGCACTCTTTCGGGTAGTTTTGTCCATCTCCCAATGCGTCATGGCTGACGCTTTTCGGCGATGGCCATGAATCCACATCGATTCGAGTAATTCCTTCCGGAAATCCTCGATTTTCCTTCTGGGAGGGCCATCATGGCCGCGCTGCTTTCGTTGCTAGGAATTTGCTTTTTGGAGAAGGCCGTTGAAAAGCCGGTGGCCGGAC
>JBBEEL010000138.1:0-10321 GCA_040880785.1 Akkermansiaceae bacterium
CGGGAAGTAATAGGACTCCGGTTTTCCTTCTTGGCCGATGAGGGCGGCTTGTGCGGCGCTTTGGTGCATGTGGTGGGGGATGGGCCCCATGTTGTCGAAAAACTTCGAGTAAACCGGCCATTTGCCATACTTGTCCCACATGGTGCTGCCAATGATGCCTGCGCCGGATTCCGCGATGGCATCGCGCAGGGTGAAGCGCTCGTTGCCGACGACGACATAGGAAAGCCCTTCGTCAGCGGCGCGGCCCTCGTTGGCGGTCTCAGTGGTGGAGCCGAACCAGCGCTCGTCGATCCCGCCGCGGTTGAGGCCGTAGGCGTAGGTGTCGTCCGGATGGAGCTTGATGCGCAGGCCGGGTTGCAGGAACGAGCGGGGGACCCAGGTGGGGCTGAGGCGGAGTAATCCTCCGGTATCCTCGAGATGGCCATCGATGAGGGGCCTCAGATTTTGGGAGGTGGTGGTTAGGTCGGCGGTGGTGCGGGGTGTGCTCATAGTTTTGAGGTCAGGGAGATACGTGGGTGAGGAGAGGAAGTTGCAGGAAAAAATCAGATCGGGAAGCGCCAGTCCAGCGAAACGGTGATTTCCGCGCCGAATTCCCCGGTGATGGCAACGGAGTTTTCCCCGCAGGGAATGATCTGGCGGACGGCTCCGAAAGCCGCTGGCACGGGCGCGACGGCTTGGACGATCCTCAGCGAGACGGTCTCGTCCGCCGAGAAACGACGGGTGGTGGGAATGCCCTCCGCGGCGAGCAAATTTTTTCGCGAGTCGGCAAGGCCGTGGCTGAAATATGAGCAGACTTCCTCGACTCCGATGCGGCCAAGGTGCCTGCCGTTCCAAGGCGATGCGGTGCGTCCGCCGTTGGACATCCATAACAGCGTCGCCGGGAAGTCGAGGGGGTTTTTCAGCGAGAACCAGAGGTAGCCATCCAGCACCACGGCGGACCAGGCGAAGGGCTGGGCTGGGGTGGTGGCGGAGTTCACCATCATCACGAGGTCTTCATTGCCGGCGCGCTGTGGGTAGCGTGTTAGGTCGGTGGTGCCGCCCGCGGCCAGCTCGACTTCCCGCAGGTCGGAGAAGGTGGCTGCGGGCTTGAGGGCCTGCGTCTCGCCGTCGGCCGGATTGGAAAAAGCGCCGGGGAAAACCGATGCCCAGCGGGTGCCGCTGGTGGTGACGCGGCCGCTCGCCTCGGGAAGGTGCGATAAGTCGAGGATCGGGTGGTTCCCGTAGCTGAAATCACCGTCGAGGCGGGAAATCAGGTGCTCGGAATACACCGCGTGCTGGCCGGGGCGGGTGGAAAGGATTTTCTCGACGCGTGCGCCGGAATCTGTGGTGTCCATTGCCAGATGGAGCGAGCGCTCGTTCTGGCCAATTAACGACCACTCGGCGTTGGCAGGCTCGCCATGCGGCGGACCGCTTTCCTGGCCGCTGAAGGGGAGGCAGAAAAAGTCCCCCCGCAGGACGGACAGCAGGGTGGGGATTTCCGGAAATTCCGCAGGTTCCCATGGCGCGAGGGCATAGGGCGAGACCTCGCGGCCCGGAAGGTGGAAAATCACCGGCGCGAGGTGGCCGCCGCGCGCGGTCAGGTGGAGGTCCAGCTCGGGAGTCGAGAGGTGGAAGGAAGGTTCTCCATGCATGGTGCCTTAGACGGTGAGGATTCCGCGGGCCCTGAGGTTGTTGAGGCGGCGGGCCACGTCGGCTAGGCCGTCGGCGGTCGCTTCTTCGTAGCTGCGGCCGTCGCGGGTGTCGATGCCATGGCCCGGCTCCATCTGGCGGAGCAGCTCCAGCGCCGGGTCCTCGTGGTCGAAGAGCTCGACAAAGACATGCCGCAACTCGCCGGTCTTGGCGGCCGCGGTGAGCAGCGCGCCGATCCAGCCGTCGTCAGTGGAAAGGCAGCCGCGCGTGGTCTTGGCGGAGGCGTGAAATATTCCGAGTTCCCCGGCCGCCGCGATGCGCGCGATGAGTTCTTCGTTTTCCCCCATCGTCAGGCCGGAATCGCCGCAATGCGCGGCATCCACCAGCAATTTGAAGAATTTCCGGCCGAGCGCCTGATTCGCCGCACGGACGAACGCCCAGCCGCGTTCCACGTTGGTGAACGTTTTAAATTCGCCGGGCCGGAGGAATTCGATGTGCCAGTTTTCCACGCAGGAGCCCGCGATTCCCGCTTCTTCGAATACCCGCAGGTGGACTTTCACGTTCTGGGCCACCGCCGCGTTGAATGCCTCGCCGTCGCGGGGTGCGTCCGCGCTCATCCATTCCTCGATCGAGGTGGAGGAAACATGGCGGATCCCGTGGCTGATCGCCGCCTTGAGGCTCGAGACCAACTGAGCGACCACCGCGTCCTCGTCGACAGGGTTCATCGGGTTCGCCCCGCCGATCATGATGATGAAATGGACCTCCAGCTCCAGCGCCCGGAGGCCCTCGATCATTTCCGCGACCTCCGCCGGATCCGCCGAGGCGAAAAACGGGATTTGCACGCAGGTCATGCGGACGCGCGAGGCGGCGGCGAGTGTCCGCATCGCGGAAACCACGCGCAGGACGCCGTCTGCCTCACGCGGGAATTTTCCGTTCTCGTCGGGAACCAAACCGCCGACGAAGCGGATGTGGGTGGGAACGACGCCGAGTTGAATGTGGGGTTGAAGTGTGATCGATGCGGACATGCGGCGGAGTAAACGGCTTTACCCCCTGAGGGGAAAGGTCGAAATTGGTTAAATCTCTCTTGCAAATCGCCTTACCACCCGGTCCTCGACTTGCAAAATGCGTGGCCTGTCGCCGTGTCGCATCGCTTCCAGGTGGCGGTGCGGGAGTTGTCACCGCCTGATGTTCATGCCGGACGGCTTCGGTGGCGCGGGTCCGGGCTGCGCCACCGTCCCGCTGGCATAGCCAATGCTCGCCTCCACGAGTCTCCGTCAGCGAGTGCCCGTCCGGCGATGTTGGCTGGGTGACCCGTCGCTCAGCCCGCCTGCCCCCGGTGCGGCCCTGACTGTAATGAAATTACAGCGGGTCGCAGCGTGGTGGATTTAACGGGCATCTTCTGATAGAAACTCAAAACAAAACGAACACAGCAACGCATATGAAAATCGGAAAAATCATGAGTGGAAAACTCGGTCGTCTCAACTCCGTGCCGTGCATGATCACGGCCGCCACGGCGGGGTTCGCTATCTCTCTGGCGACAAGCGAGGCGCAAACTCGCGGCGGGGAGCAAAGCGCTTCCCAACCCTATCAGGAGCGGCAAGAGGCCGGGGCGGCCCGCCAGCAGGACCAAGAGTTTGAACAACAATACACCGCCGTAGTGAGGGATCCCATCACGGGAACTTGGACCCGCGTGACTCGCTACGCGGCAGAACCAAGGGCCGAGATGAAGCGTCAGCCGGACCGTGCGACCCAGGAACAACAAGAATGGCGCCAGACCCGCACCCGTCCCGACCAGCAAGAGCAGGCGAGACGGGACCGGCCTTCGATCCGCGGCGCGGGAGTGGTGAGCCTGCAGGGCCAAGTGCAAGGATTTCGCGAAATCACGCTGCGCCGCGGCGAAGGGGTGCCGGAAGATCACACTTGGGTGAAGATCAACTTGGAAAGCGGCTACAGCGCTGTTGTGGATCTGGGCCCGGAAAAGGAACTCGCGGATCTGAACTTGGAACAAGGTGACCCAATTCGAGTTTGGGGACGGCATGCGAACATCGCCGGCCAGAATGTCCTCATCGCGAACCGCATTCGTGTCGGCAACGAGACGATCAGCATCGACCGCGACAAGAGAACACAAGAGGTATCCGGCAAGATCAGCAACTACCGTGAGGTGAATCTTGGCGACACCGAGCGCGAGGGCAATCTGCTGGTTCGCTTCCAAATGGAAGACGGCCGCAGAATCATCGCCGACCTAGGCAAGGATGCGTCCTTGGAGGATCTCGAAATCGAGCGGGATGCCCAAGTCCGCATCACCGGCGAGAGAGCCGTCTCCGCTGGCCAGCAAATTCTGGTGGCCAAAAAAATCACGGTGGACGGCGACACCACCGAGTTCCGCGACCAAGACGACTACTAACCGCCCGACCGGTGGTGGCCAATCTCAGCCGCTGCCCGGGCCGGCCTCCACATCTTATCAATCCCCCCCGGCATCTCGCCCAATACTGCCGGTTTAAGAGATATTTAACCACAGATGAACGGGAGAACGCAGATGAAGAGGGATTTCAATTCATTCTGATCTGCGTTCATCTCGTTCATCTGCGGTTTGTCAGCTCTTTCTGCCTAAAACTGACAGAATTTGGCATCTCGCCGGGTGGGGTTTTTTCTGTTAAATCCTCTCTGGATCAGCGATCGAGAATCGAGTTCCAATGCTCAAGATGATCCTTCTGCGCCTCGAACAAGGCGGTGGTGTCCTCGTGGATGGTGATGGAGTTGATCTTATCACCCTTGGCGATCTTGTTCACCACGTCTTGGCCGGTGATCACCTCGCCGAAGACTGCGTGCTTGCCGTCGAGGTGCGGCGTCGGCAGGTGGGTGATGAAAAACTGGCTGCCGTTGGTGTTTGGGCCGGCGTTGGCCATCGAAAAGATCCCCGCCTTTTCGTGTTTGAGGGACCGGTCAATTTCGTCGGCGAACTTGTAGCCCGGGCCGCCTGAGCCGGTGCCAGTCGGGTCACCGCCTTGGATCATGAAATTGGGAATCACGCGGTGGAAGGCGACGCCGTCGTAATAGCCGCGCTTGGCGAGGTTGAGAAAATTGGCGCTCGTGACTGGAACCTGTGAGGCAAAAAGCCGGGCGTTGATGTCGCCGACGCTGGTGTGGATGGTGATCTTGATGTCAGACATGGCGGGTAGCAAACACTGGATTTTGCCAGATGGCAACCCAAGCATTCGCGGGCAGGGCGGCCAATGGCTGACAGCCCATCAGACGCTAGGGGAACTCCAAGTCTGCGGTTTGGAGATTCTGTCGCTCCATCTCCAGCCAAACCGGTGCCAGATCAGCGTCTTCCATGGCGATGGTCCCGATTCCGGGGTCGAGTAACAAGGCGTTGGTGAGTTGGTGGCGGGCGCTCGCCACGTCTCCACTGCTCGCTGAATTGCAGGCAAGGTAAAAATAGATCAAGGGCTCGAACTCATGAAAAATGAGAGCCTCTAGCAAAACGTCGTTGGAATCCGTGATGGATTGGCAACGCCGGCTGGCGCATCCGAGCAAAATCCAGTGGTCACACTCGCCGGGCCATCGGTTGACCAACACCCTTGCCACCTCAAACAGGCGGTCCCACCAGTTCGCTTCCGCGTAAATCGAGGCCCGCAGGGTGAGGATGGCTTTGGAGCCATAGAGTTTCCTTGATAAATTTTCGAGCTCGTTGTGGGCGTCGTCAAACAGCCCTAACTCATAATAGCCCATGGCGCTCTCAATGGCGCGGCAATCGGAATCGGTGGTATTCTTGAGCGGGGGGTAAACGGGGCGCATGGAAGGAGCATGGATGCATCATGCAGGCGGGTCTATTGGGGGAACGCTTAACAGAAACCTTGCGCTGGAACGCGGGCACCCTAGGAAACTACCTAGTGAGTGTTTGCGGGATCGACTAGACAGCCCCGCTGGCTAACACCCAGTGATATTCCCCGGCGATTTGATCCTCCACCGGCCGTTGCAGGCCGGGCGGGAGCACCCCCCAAGTGTAGGTTTCGATTTCATAATGACGGCAGTCCGCCAGATGCCCGCGGCGCCACTGGAGGACCTCGAGAGTTTGGTCGCGGGTGGAGCGCAGCGGTGCGGCGGGTGCCGCGTCGAGCGGGATGTGGAAATGGACCCGCATTTCCTCGAAGTCCGCCGGATCGACCGCGCCGGACGCGACGGCGGCGAAAAACTCGGGCAGGTCGATGAAGCGCGTGATCACGCCGCCAGCCCCGCGCAGCAGGACCTGGTGGAAATAAACCGGCTCGTCGAAGGCACGGATCGCCGCGAGCGCCGCGGGGTCGCGGGGATCCAGTGCGAGCGCGCTGGAGAGGTGGATTTTTGAAATCCGGATGCCCGCGGCGGTCAGGGCGTCGAGCGATTGGCGGGCGGCGTCGTATTCGAGGGCAAAGTGGCAGGCGTCGTAATTCACCCCGATCCTGCGGCGGATGATCTCCGGGTCTGGCGAGGCGGCATGGAGGCGGGCGAAGAAGGCGAGGGTTTCCGCGGTGTTTTCGAAGTGGCCGAGCGGCTCGGGCTCGAGACCGAGGTGAAAATCATGACCGCTTTCTGCGGCGAGCGCGTCGAGCCAGCTCGCCAGCTCGATCAAGTGTGAGAGGATGGGTGCCTCATCCGCGGCGAAGGTCTTGTGGGATCCGGGCAGGGTGGAGACCGAGGCACCGGTGCCCGGGCGGGCGATAGCGGCGAGGATTTGGAAAAGGCCCTTGGTGTAGTCCAGCCGCGCGCGGTCGGTCCAGTCCGGCTTGAAAACCTGCTCTTTCACCCGCGTGCCGTGGAAACTGCCGTAGGGAAAGCCGTTGATGGTGAAAACGTAGGTGTTCGTCTCCGCCAGCCAGCGGCGGAAGTCGGCCAGGTGGGTGCCCTCCAACAATTCCCTCGCAGCCACGGCGGACAGACGCAGGCCGATGGCGAAGGGCGCGTCCGCAGCCAGTGCGCCGCTCTCGCGCAACCGGTCGCGGACAACGAGGACATGGCCGCGCAAGATCCGCGCTGTTTCCTGCCAAGTCTCGGCGGGGTGGATGTTGGTGCAGTAGGAGAGGTGGGAAGTGGCAAGTTCCATCGAGCCGCAACGCTAATGAACCTAGAAAATGTGGGAAGAGGAAAGTTCCGGGGGGACTCACGAAACTGGATTTTGCAAATCTGCACCGCGCGTCATCTGGGTGATCACCGAAAACCAGGCAGTGGCGCTTGGTCAGTCGTTAGCGACTCATTTTGGATCGCTGCCGAGATCTGTGTTGATCTCGTCGTGGACTCGGTTGACGGTTTCACCAAACTGACGAAGTTCGCCCTGAAGGCGAGAGAACCGTTCATCGGCCAGCCATTCATTCACCGTATGGGTGAGCCGAATCAGCCTGGCATCTGCATCGGCGGGAGTTTCCGGGGGAGTGAAGCGAGTGACGAGGTTATGGCTTACAAACTGCCCGCTTTGAAGAAGGGAATTGAAAAGCTTTTCCCGCTCGTCTGCGGAGACATCAGGCCGTAGCAGGTAGGTTTCGATTTGATTGCGTTGACCGGGATTGCCGAGATCGGCGTGGCCAAAAAGATTCGCCCTTAGAAGCGGAGTGGTGGCGAACAAGTCCGGCTGCTGATTGAGCAGGGTGGTGAGCGTGAGAGCGTGTGTGGTGGCCATCCGATCAAGCGCCACTGCGGCGGCGCGGGCCAAAGAAGCGTCATCCCCGGTAATGAGTGAGTGCAATGCGGGCACGGTGGAGAGCGCTCCGGTGTGCACGATAAAATCGAAGGCCTCCAGCATGCCTTGTGACGGGTTTCGCCGCCACTCCTCGTGGTTGAGCATGGCACTCGTCCGCTCCGCGAGGAAGACCCGGCTATGGGGATCGAGCCAAGCGACATTGCGCATCGAGATGGCCCACTCATCCGCGGAGTGGAAACGGCTCAAGTTTTCCCGCGCGACTTCGAGCGCGGCACTGCTGCCAGCGGCGCGGGAGAGGCTTCCGAGATGGTCCATCAGGAATACCCGCAGCGTTGTGGCCTCTGTGAGGAGGCCGCCTTCCCCGACGAGGAAGCCCTCGCCGGTGGCGGCATCTTGTCCGGATTCGAGAAACGACAAGATTGCGGCGATCCCGGTGGCCTTATCATGATTTTCCCCGTTGAACACCCAGTCCAGTTTTTCGAGCGCTTCTTTGATTGCCAAAGCATCGCCGCTACGAAGCACCATCAGGACTCGATCTAACAATATTTTGATCTCGTCCTGAGTCATGGCCTTTTCGGTTGGAAGGGCTGGCAGGTGGGTCCGCTTTGCCGCTGTTGGCTCATCCGCTGTCTGTCTGTGATTTACGTTGGCGGTCCGTTCGAACCGTATTTCGTTGTAGGGATCTTTCGGGGTGTCGGACGGAGGGCTCCGCCATGCGAAAACGAGCAGAAGGATGAGGCAGATCAGGGCTATCCCGACTTGAAGAAGAGGGGGTTTCATGGCCGTGGATGGGTGTGGGCTAACCAGACGTGGCTATCGGAGGTTGTTTTTAATCAGTTTCGAGGTGTCCGCGCCGATGAGCCGGACGCCCGCGCCACTATGAAGCACCCCCCGTGGTTTGCTGACATTCACCGCGCAGACATACCATTTACCCTTGGATCGGGCGAAAACCGGACCGCCGCTCATGCCGCCTTCGAGTCCGTAGGTGGCGTTTCTATAATATCTTTTCCACACCACGTAATAGCCCTTGGTTGGAGCGGAGCGCAGCAGCCGTAGGCCATTGTGCACCTCCCCTCCATACCCAAGTGACATATTGTAAGTGGATCCGTTAAGCAGTTTTTTAGTCTGTCGCCATCTGGCATGGTCGCCGTTCATGGGGCGGCTAAAACAGACGATTCCGCCGGTGTCGAGCGAGAAGCTGTTGTTGGTGGTCGCGCTACCTTTTTTCACGGCGGTGGAGTAACCTGCCAGAATAAAGAGTTTGCTGGCGCTCGCGCTGCTGGCATAATAGCCATCATGATAGGAGCGCTGGAAGACCACACTGGTGCCCCAGCCCGTTTCCTGCCGGTAAAGATTATGTCCTGCTGTTAGAATAGAGTGAGGCTTAATCACGGTGCCGCTGCTCAGTCTGAAATGGTCTCCATGCCGTATGGTGATTCGGCCGACGGTGTTGTAGGGGGACGTGTTACGGAGTGAGGCGACCGAGGTCGGAGCGGTTTGCGTCGCGGCTCGGTCTGCTGGAATTGGGCCGCAAATCATGACGGCGGTGAGGAGGATGCTTCTGACAGGTTCCAGTTTGTTTGGCGTTTTCATCTCGTTTTGGCTGTTTGCTTATTGAGAGAAGGTTGCTGGTGCAGCCTTGGAGCCTGTCTGAAAAATTTGAAACTCGCCGGTCAGCAAGAAGGAAAGAGTGTTTTAACCGCAGATGCACAGGATGGACGCAGATAGAAGAGTGATGAAACCCTGAAGACGGCCCACATCTCTAGCTTTCAGCCGTGTTCTGCATCTGTGTGCAGCACGTTCATCTGCGGTTGAATGCCTCTTTTCTCGATTCTCAAGACAGCCTCTTAGGCCCGGACCAGAGCGCGGGGGATAAGGGTATAGCGGAGGGAAGGGGGGGGTGGGAAAAGCTGAAAAGCTGAAAAGCTGAAAAACTGAAAAACTGAAGTTGAAACTTTTAAGATGAACGTTTGAAACTAAACGTCGGAGATGAGGTTTCAGGGAAAATATTTTCTTACCGCATTTATAGTTTAGCTTTCGGGGAAGCTTTGTCAAAATAAGTTTCGTGACCGCGCTAAGTCCACGCTTTCGTTTTTTGTATCATCGAGTCCGGTTTAGGGGTGTAAAACGTTTCGGCGCTGGAGCAGGATCCCACCCGCCGCGGGCTAGCGAATGTAATTCTTTTAGGATAAGAACGCGCGACCTTCAATTACCCTAATCTTCGGTGCGTCTACCGTTAAAGAGCTGGTAGTTAGACCCCGATCGCCGCGGGCTGGCCAGTGGACTCGAGGACGGAACGCCAGAGATCGCCGTGGGGATCGACCTTGCGGCGGCCACTGGTAACCAGATCCATCGGCAGGTGGACGAAGCGTTGGTGCCAGCGGGCGACAACCATGCCAGTCTTGCCGGCCATCGCGGCGTGGACGGCGTGGCGGCCGAGGTTATAGCAAAAGACACGGTCCTCCGGCGCGGCGGGGACGCTGCGGATGATGTAACTTGGGTCGATGTATTTGAGGTTGAGCTCGGTTTGCTTCTCCTTGAAATGGCGGCTGATCGCCCCCTTGAGAAACACGCCGATGTCGCCGTAGCGGTGGTTTCCCGAGGCATCCGTGGTCGCTTGGCCGCAATCGTCGAGCAGGTCTTGTCCGGCGCCCTCGGCGGTGATGATGACGGCGTGATCGGAGCTGGCAAGGCGGCGCTCGAGCTGGGCGAGCAGCCCGGTCTCCCCCTCCAGCCGGAATGGGACTTCCGGGATGAGCACGAAATTCGCCTCGCCGGTGGCCAGCGCGGCGGAGCAGGCGATGAATCCGGAATCGCGTCCCATCAGCTTGACCAACCCGACTCCATTGCGGGCGCCGCGGGACTCGGTGTGGGCAGAGGTCACTGTCTGATAGGCCGCGGTGAACGCCGTCTGGTAGCCGAAACTGCAATCCATGTAGAGCAGGTCGTTGTCGATGGTCTTGGGCACCCCGACGACGGCGAGCGGGGTCCCGCGGTTCTGGGCTTCGCGGAAAATGT
>JBBEEL010000139.1:0-53330 GCA_040880785.1 Akkermansiaceae bacterium
GCTGAGGAAATAAAGGGTATTGTGAGATTTTTGCGCGAGGTTCTGGACCAATGGGTCTGAATGTTGTGTAGTCCGCACCTCGTGAAGCCTATCACTCCCACCCTTGCAGCCACTCCCGCTGCCCCGTCGCCGGATCTTGAAATCAAGGATGCCCATTTGATTTTCAACCGGGTTTGGAAGGAGTTAGAGGTTGAGCAGGGACGGGAAAACCTCCATTTCCCGAAGGAGCTCATCCTGCTAGGCGGGGCTCCCGGCTCGGGAAAAGGAACCAACACCGCGTTCATCTGCAACGTGCGCGGGATCACCGCGCCGCCGATCGTCATCAGCCAGTTGCTGGACTCCCCTGAAGCCCAGAAAATCAAGGCGCGCGGCGGGATGGTGGGCGACGAGGAGGTGCTGCGGCTGCTGCTCGGCGAGCTGCTCAAGCCGGGATTCCGCGACAGCGCGGTGCTCGACGGTTTCCCGCGGACGATGGTGCAGGTGGAGTGCCTGAAGCTGTTTTACGACCAGATGATCCTGCTGCGGCGCGAGTTTTCTGCGACCCCGCAGGCGCATCATTTCCGCCAGCCGACCTTTCACATCATGGTGTTGTTCGTGGATGAGGCGGAGAGCATCGTCCGCCAGCTCAAGCGCGGGCGCGAGACGCTGGCACACAATGCGGAAGTCCGGCAGGCGGGCATCGGCGAGCTGGAGGAAGAGCGGGCCACGGACTTCGACCCGGATCTCGCCCGCAACCGCTACCGCACCTTCAAGGAGAAAACCTATGACGCGCTGGTCTCGCTGAAGCAAATTTTCCACTACCACTTCATCAACGCTCAAGCGCCGATCGACGTGGTCCAGCGAAACATCATCAGCGAGCTAGAATACCAAAGCTCACTGGAGCTCGACCCGCGGACCTACGATACGTTGCGGCACATCCCGCTGGCGGATGAAATCGTCCAGCACGCGCGCCAGGAACTCGTCAACCGGCTCGACGGCTATCAGGTCGAGCACCCGCAGGTGATGCGCGCGGTGGTGGATTTCATCCAAGGGAAAATGATGCCGATCATCAAGCGCTACGCGGTCAGCGGGCGGGCGACGATCAATACGGAGGAGCCCCTGTTCATCAATCCGGTGGCGATCGCCATCCTCATCGATATTTTCTCCGAGCGCGGGTTCCGGGCGAGCGTGGACATCCACCGGCAGGAAATCCCCGAGCGCTTCGACCTGGTGACCGGGCGAATCGAGAACCGCAAAAAGCGGGTTTACCGGATGACGGTATTCTTCGCCGGCTCGAAGATCCGCCGCGGTTGATCCCCCGGGAGCGCTGAGCCCCGGCTCGGCGAGAAACTGCGTGACAGCGCCTGTTTCTCCCCAAGAGGTAAACGGACGGATCATTCCGTCACAGCCTTGAGCACCTTGAAGATGCGCTCTTGATCAACTTTCGCGACGAGGTGACGCCATCATCGGCGGCGGCGGGAACGGCTGCTCGGAGAGAACCCAGGTCTCGTTCTTGTCGGCGAAGGTTTTCAAGGCCCACTCGCTCGGCAGCAGCGCGACGAGCCAGCCGTTCGAGTCGCGGGCGAGGGCGGCTCCGAGCGAGAGATTTGGCCGCGCGTCGGGAGCCATCGGGTCGCCTTCCTTCGGCTTGAGCCAGCGGGCGAGCGACCAATTGGCATCCTCGACCCGCGTTTCCGCGGCGTATTCCCCTTCGAGCCGGTATTGCAGCACTTCAAACTGCAGCGGCCCGACTGCGCCGAGTAGCGGGATCTGCGGGCCGTCGCTATCAACGAGCTGGAACTCGCTCGCCACGCCTTCTTTTAAAAGCTGCTGGAGCCCGTCGCGGAAACGCTTGTATTTCGCCGTGCTCTTGTTGTGGAGGAAGGCGAAACACTCCGGCGGAAAGCGCGGGATTTCATCGAAAATCACCCCCGGCGTGGACGAAAGCGTGTCGCCGATGAGCAAATCATAGTTCCCCACCAGACCGACCACATCCCCGGCGAAGGCGTCATCCACCGTTTCCCGCTCGCGGGCGAAGAGCCGCTGCGAGTTGGAGAGCCGCACGCGCTGGCCGGTGCGGTTGTTGAAGACGTCCATGTCGCGCTCGAATTTCCCCGAGACGATCCGCACGAAAGCGATCCTGTCCCGGTGCTTCGGGTTCATGTTCGCCTGGATTTTAAAAACGAAGGCGGAAAATTCCTCCGATGCCGGATCGATCATGATTGCGCCGCTCTCCCGCGGCGTCGGCGGCGGGGAAAGCTCGAGGAAACGGTCGAGCAACAACTGCACGCCGAAGTTGTTGGCCGCGCTGCCGAAGAATACCGGCGTGAGCTCGCCAGCCAGGACTTGCTCCAGATCGAATGCCGCACCGGCACCTTCCAGCAGTTCCAGCTCCTCGCACACCTGCGCGTAGGTCGCCTCCTCCACGGCCGCCTTCACGCTCTCGTCCTCGATCCCCGTCACGCTCTCCGGCGCCCGGTAGGCACCGTGCGCCGTCCGCTCGAAAAGATGCACTTCCTTCTGCTCGCGGTCGTAAACCCCGCGGAAGCGCGGCCCGTCGCCGAGCGGCCAGTTCACCGGAAAGGCATGGATCCCGAGCACCGATTCCAGCTCGTCGAGCAGGTCCATCGACGCCCGCGCCGGGCGGTCCATCTTGTTCATGAAAGTGAAAATCGGCACGCCGCGCCGCCGGCAGACCTCGAAGAGTTTCCGCGTCTGGCTCTCGATGCCCTTGCCGGCGTCCACCACCATTACCGCCGCGTCCACCGCGGTGAGCACGCGGTAAGTATCTTCCGAGAAATCCTTGTGCCCCGGCGTGTCCAGGATATTGACCACGCAGTCTTTATACTCGAACTGCAAAACCGTGGAGCTGACGGAAATCCCCCGTTGTTTTTCCAAGTCCATCCAGTCCGAGGTCGTGGCCCGCTGGTTTTTCCGTGCGGTGACGCTGCCGGCCAGGTTGAGCGCGCCGCCGTAGAGCAGGAATTTCTCCGTCAACGTGGTTTTGCCGGCGTCCGGATGGGAAATAATTGCAAACGAGCGGCGGCGTTTCACCTCGCGCTGCAGCGCGGGCGAAGGAGTGGTGTAGGAGGAAAGAGACATGAAGGCGAGCTGAAGGGAACTAGACGCCCGCCGCCCCCCGATCAAGCCCGGATGCGTTTCCGGCCAATGAATCAGAGGTTCATACCACAATTGGACGGTATCTTATACCACAATTGGACGGTGCGTTATACCACAATTGGACGGTGCGTTATACCACAATTGGACGCTTGCTAATCCCACAATTGGACGCTACCCTTTGCCACAAATGGACGGTCTTGAAACAATGCTGCCGCGTGGAATCCAGCGCGCCTTGGACGAGGCGATGACCGACACACCGGTGGTGTGCCTGCTGGGGCCGCGGCAGTGCGGGAAGTCCACCATCGCGCGCAGCCTTGATCCCGGACGGCACTACCTGAGTCTGGACGACCCGAATTTACTCGCCGCGGCCGTGAAGGATCCCGGGGGATTTATCACGCAACTGCCGCCCACCGTCACTATCGACGAGGTCCAGCGGGCACCGGAGCTCTTGCTCGCGATCAAGCGCGTGGTGGATGAGAACCGCAGGCCGGGGCGCTTCTTGCTGACCGGCTCGGCCAATCTCTTGCAGTTGCCCCACCTGCCGGATTCCCTCGCCGGGCGGATGGAGTGTCTCTACCTGCACCCGCTGACCGAGGCGGAAAAATCTTGGAACGCGGGGGACTTCCTTGAGCGGTGGCTGGAATCCAAGCTTTCGGATAACCGGCTCCGCGAGCAGGCCATGATTCCGTCCAGCCTGCCTTGGCGCATCGTGGCCGGCGGCTATCCGGAGCCACAAGGGCGCACGCCAGCCCGCGCCCGGCAGTGGCACCGCCAATATCTGCGCGCCGTAGTGGACCGCGACGTGCACGATGTGGCGCGCGTGCGGGACAGCGTGGAGGTGGCGCGCTTGCTCGAGCTGCTGTCCCACCAGACGGGCTGCCTGCTTAATACCTCCTCGCTCGCGAACGACCTCAACCTCGACCGCCAAACGGTGGAACGTTATATCGTGGTGCTTGAAAGACTGTTCCTCGTCCGGCGGCTCGCACCGTGGCACCGGAACGCCGCCAAGCGCTTGATCAAGACCCCGAAAGTCCACTTGGTGGACAGTGGGCTGGCAGCGTCGCTCTCGGGAATTTCTTCCGCAGACTGGCTCACGCGTCGCGATAAATTCGGTCACCTACTCGAATCGTTTGTGCTGCAACAGCTCATCGCCCAAGCTGGGTGGACAGATCCGGACCTGCGTTTCTGGCATTACCGTGACAAGGATCAGGTGGAGGTCGATGTGGTGCTCACCCGCGGCACCAAAGTCTGGGGCGCGGAAATCAAAGCCTCCGCCACTTTGCACCACTCGGACGGCAACGGTCTCCGCCGCCTCGCCGCGCAGGCGGGGAGCGACTTCCAGTCCGGCATCGTCTTTTACGACGGCTCCTCGATCATCCAGCTCGACGGCCCGAAAATCCTCGCCGTGCCGTTGGAGCTGCTGTGGGAATGGTGAAGCCGGAAAAAAATCGGCGATGTGTCAGGGCAATCCGCAACATCCGCCGATGTGTTATGTTACCTAAAAAAATGGGGCGGAAACCTTGATCCCGAATTTCGGACTGCGCCACCCAATCCATGTTGGGCAGCAGTATATTGACCTCCAGCGCCTCTTCGCGCTTGCCAGCATGGGCAAAATCCCTCACAGCTTCACTGTTCACATGATTACCCGCTTATTTTCAGCTGCTCTGAGGGGGATTGACGCCCAAGAGGTCGAGGTCGAGGTCAACGCCCGCGGCGCGGAGAAACCCGTCGTCGTCATTGTCGGACTCCCGGACGCCGCGGTACGCGAGTCCTCACAGCGAGTCATCTCCGCCATCGGTGCCTCGGCACTCCACTTGGACGACGGCATTAAAACGGTGAACCTCGCGCCGGCGGATTTAAAAAAGGAGGGACCGTCCTTCGACTTGCCCATCGCGCTGGCCATGATCGCCGCCAGCCGGACCAAGCCGTTTAATGCGGAAGATTGCTGCGTCGTCGGCGAGCTCGGTCTCGATGGGGCCGTCCGCCCGGTGAAAGGTGTCCTGTCCATTGCGCTCGAAGCCAAGCGCCGCGGCAGAAAGCGTCTCTTCGTCCCCGAGGCCAATGCGCCGGAAGCCGCGGTCATCGACGGCATCGACGTTTTTCCCATCCGCAATCTCAAGCAAGCGTGGGATTTTCTCAACGACGATATCGTCATCCCGCCCTTCCACCTCGACCGCCGGGCCTTCTTCAACTCCCACCGGACTTACGAGATTGATTTCGACGAGGTCCGGGGCCAGCACCACGTCAAGCGCGCCCTCGAAGTCGCCGCCGCGGGCGGGCACAATCTGATCATGATCGGCCCGCCTGGCACTGGCAAATCCATGCTGGCCAAGCGCCTGCCCACCATCATGCCGGATATGACCGAAGATGACGCCATCGAGACCACCAAGATCCACTCCATCACCGGCATGCTCGACCCGATGCGCGCCTTCCTCACCACCCGCCCGTTCCGCTCGCCGCACCACACCATTTCCGACGCGGGCCTGCTCGGCGGCGGCACCAATCCCGGCCCCGGCGAGGTCTCGCTGGCCCACCACGGCGTGCTCTTCCTCGACGAGCTTCCCGAGTTCAGGCGGTCCACCCTCGAGGTCCTGCGCGGCCCGCTCGAGGATTTTCAAGTCACCATTTCCCGCGCCGCCGGCTCGCTCACATTCCCTTCCCAATTCATGCTAGTAGCGGCCATGAACCCCTGTCCCTGCGGTTATTACGGCGACACAAAACGCCAGTGCCGCTGCACCTCACGCCAGATTGAAAACTACCGGCAGAAAATTTCCGGGCCGCTGCTCGACCGGATCGACTTGCATGTGGAGGTCCCACTCGTCGATTTTCGTGAGCTCTCCTCCAACACCAATCCCGGTGAAAAGTCCGAGTCCATCCGCAGCCGCGTGACCGCCGCGCGGGAAATCCAAACCCGGCGCTTCAAGAAAAACGCGAATTCGACCAACTCCGCCATGGGTTCGCGCCTGGTCCGCCAGCACTGCCAGTTGGACGCGGAAAGCATCGGATACCTGGAACGCGCGATGGAGGAAATGAATTTCTCCGCCCGCGCCCACGACCGCATCCTCAAGGTCGCCCGCACCCTCGCCGACCTATCAGAATCCCCCAATATCCGGCCCAACGACATCCTCGAGGCCATCCAATACCGCTCGCTGGACCGGAAGCTGTTCAGTTAATCAACATGGATTGTGAAGCCGGCACCCGCGACGATCAGTTCGGATTTACCGTGAGGCGGACAAAACCCTCCGGCATTGGTGGTTTTCCATGAGGCATAGCCTGCCGCGTTCTGGACGAGGGTGATCTGGCTGTTGGTGCCGGTGCCGTATTTCCAGCTGTATCCCGTCGGTGCAGCGAGGCCGAATGTTCCGGTGAGGGTTCCTGTGTAGGTGACAATGACATACGCCGCATCATCGAGGGATGAATTGCCGAGGTTGAGGTCGATAGTTGCGTTAGCGATGTTCAGATTGGCAGCCTTGATCTGACCCGAGGTGCCAGATGCGGTGCTGTCCAAGCTGAACGTGCAAGTTTTCAATGCTGGAATAGTGAAGGTGGCCTGCGCTGTAGTATCCAGGGTAGCGTTGCCTGCAAACTCACCGGTTCCGAGAGATGAGCGTTGGAGAATGAAGGTTTTGTTGCCAAGTCTATTGGCAGTTAGATGACTGGTGAAGTTCAGCAAGCCGCTGGTGGCAGATTGATCGAGACCGCCATTTCCTAGCGTGCCAGCCAGATTGATGATCTTGTTGCTGGTCTCACCAGTGCCGGAGTATTAAAGGATATTGCTGAAGTCCTTTTCGATACTACCGAGATTGATCGTGCCGTTGGTTCCAAGCGAACTATTGGATCCGGAGTTGTGATGGTGGCGGCGGCGAGGGTTCCCTGGGAAACAGTCGCCCGGTGAAGCTGCCGTTAATACCGGTCAAGGTGGCTGTGCCCGGTCCGCTTTTGGCGAACATTCTGGATCAGTCAAGATTCAATGTTCATCTTCTACTCACCGTTGCATCATTTATTGTGACATTACCAGAAGGCCCAAGATAAAATATTTTAATTGCGATGTTTATTGGCCAATGATGCGTCCAACCGGGTCAGAATCAACCTTCCATGATACGCTCGCAACCTAAAAAAAGACTAGTAATGATCATTAACTCTGATTTATTCTTGCCGCATTCTATCCACAAGAGTACGATCCAGGCCAAGCCACCCACCAATGATTCGTTTTCCAGCTTTGACTCTTGTTCTGGGCCTGACTGTGGAGTCGGGACAGTGCCTAGATCGATTTTTTACCCCCGCCCAAGCGCCTTTCGCAATGGGCCAAAGTGACGACATCCGAAGGTTGCAGCTCTCCGGTGGACCGGTAGAGGCAGCCCAGTTGAAAATTGATGCCGCTCGCCGAGAGTCACCCGAGGCGATGTTGCTGATTGAAACCACGGGGGTGCTGACGGTTGGAAGAGCTCCACTCCGGTTGGGTGCCCGAACTATTTTAAAGCTCTCTCCGAGTGCTGGAATCAGTGCAGCAAAGGACGCCAACGCCTCGGCCCTCATTTTAATTAAAGAAGCGGAGTTGGTCGCAGTCTCCTCCACGGGACCCGGTCCTGCCTTGCTCGATGGCGGTGGAAAGATCCCGCGAGGCATTAGTGTCATCCGAGGAAGTCGGATCAACATGGATCAACTTCACATCCTCGGTTGCCGCGAGGCCGGAATCGACTACCAAGGGCGTGATGCCGGCGCGGTGAACGAAGCGGCCAGCGCAACCCGTTGCCATTTCATCGAAAACGGTGATGGCCTGCGGGTGAAGGAGACAGCCGGATTCATGTGCCTCGACAATGAATTCACGCATCAAGCCGACACCGCGCTTGTGATCAACTCCCTAACCAGCATCGTCGCCGGCAACACATTCACTGGGAACCAGGCGGCGATTCGCAGCGGATCGGATCGCGGTGTGGTGGCAAGGAATCTGATCAACGACATCCATGCGTTGGAATTGAGCCGGGAAAGCCGCGGCAACTTGGTTACGGAAAATCGCAGCAACCTGACGGGGCTCTTACTGGTTCTTGGAGGCCGCCGGCAGGAAATTTTCCGCAATACGCTTGCAGGCAGCGTCTCAGTTCAGCCGGAATCCCAGGAGATTCTCCTTTTGGGGAACAAGGATCTAGCCGTTCCGCCGTCCACACCCGCATTGAAGGTTTTTAACCCGCCGACCTTTGGGAGTCCGCATCTGGATCCGGTGATCGTCCCGGGAATGGGTCGCTTCGATCTGGCAGTTCCTGGTGGCATCCCGGCAAAAAAAGGGGACCCTGTCGATCGAGTCGATCTCGCCACGGTTCAAACCCAACTCAATGATGCTCGCGCCGCACACCCGGATGACGTCATTGTCCTGAAACTCGAAGGCGAATACGTTTCCCGCTCCCCGGGCGGCCTCGATTTACCAGCGAACACCTGCGTGATTCTGGAGGGCCGCATCCTCGCGGATCTTGGAACGGCGCTCGAACCACCATGGAAACGTGAGGACCCGTTGACCCAGTTGATCAAACTTCCAGAAGATGGCTTCTGCTCCATTTCCGGCGGAACGCTCGACGGCGGCAGACAGGCGTTTTTCCCGCTCAATGCGAACACAGGAAGCACTGCTCTCATCGAAGGTGTCACGCTGACTGCCGGAGCGCGCGAGGGAATCAACACCAAGAGTCGCAATCCCGCCGACCCGATCTATATCTATCAGTCCCATGTTTTCGGTAACAACGGCCGCGGCATCTGGGCGCACGTGGCCACCCGCGTCCGGGCGATCGCAAACGTTTGCAGTGGTAACCGGATGGACGGCATCGACCTTGATGCCGCCTCTGTGGATGGGATTGCATTATTCAATAACTGCTCGGGAAACCGGCGGCACGGGATTTTTATCGAAGAGGCAGTTTCCCATAATATCGCCTTCGGAAACATACTGCAGGGAAATCTCCAGGCTGGCGTGCATGTTTGGAACGAGGAGGTGGTCGGTAACACCGGAAAAAACGTGGTTGCCTCTAACGCATGCACCGCCAACCGGCGTGGGGTGAGCGTCGGCGGTAGGGCTTCTGACAAAACCGCCGACGGCAACCTTTTCTTCAACAATGTTTGTCAGGATAACCGCCTCGACGGAGTTCTCGGCGGAAATTCCCGCGCAACGGGCAACTACTTCAGCCAATGTGTGGTCGGCCAAAACCATGAATCCGACATCATCGCGTCGGACGGTTCCGTATTCTTCAATATCACCGCACCGGTGGCAGCGGTCTATCATGCACAAGGAGAGCTTGCCGGTGAAGTGACGGCAACGAGCGTGATCCTGCAATCACGCCTGACATCCATCCCCGGTCCCTCGCTCGATTCTGCCGGGGATATCCCTGGCGCGGAAGGCTCAGCCTATTTCGAGTGGAGCACGCGGCCGGATTTCACGGAAGCGCGAAGAACTCCCTGGCTCAAAGCGAACGGTGCTTCCGACTTTATCGTTAGATCAAAAATTGATCAGCTTCTTCCAGGAAAAGTTTATCACTATCGACTTGTCTACGGACCGGATCGATTCAGTACCCGCAAGGGGCCGGCACGGCGCTTCAAAACCCTAAATCCAAACGACCCTGCGGCGAAGGTCTCGTTCTGCATGGGCAGCTGCATGAACTATCACGTCTTCATGAATGGCCTGTCAAATGGTGGAAACACGATCACCGCAACCGCCGAAGACAAGCACCTGGGCTATCCGGTTTTCTCCGCCATGCGCGCGCTCAAACCGGACTTCTTCATCGGCACTGGAGACATCGTTTACTATGACTTCCCGGCGGAGGCACCTGCCTGCACCTTACCGGAACTGCGCAAGAAATGGCACGAGCAATTCCGCTTTCCCAGGATGACTGATTTCTTCGGGGACTGCAGTGCATACTGGTCAAAAGACGACCATGACTTCCGCTTTGATGATGCGGATCTCACGAGCACGCGACTCCCTCTCCCGTTGAGCGGAATCGGGGTCTTTCGGGAACAAATGCCCACCGAAGCGACAGGCGATCTTCTTACTCCAAGCTACCGCACCCACCGTGTTCACCAGCATCTTCAGCTATGGTTCATGGAAGGACGCGATTTCCGTTCGGATCACTCGCTGCCCGACGGTCCCGGTAAATCTATCTGGGGGGAAGAGCAGGCCGAATGGCTCCGGCGCACGCTCAAGGAAAGCGATGCCACGTGGAAAATTCTTATCACCCCGACCCCAATGATCGGTCCTGACCGTAGCAATAAAAGTGATAATCACACCAATCCCAATGGCTTCCGCCATGAGGCCGACACGTTTTTTCAATGGCTGGTCGATCAGAAAATCACCAACGTCTTCACCTTCTGCGGCGACCGTCACTGGCAGTATCACAGCATTCATCCATCAGGTGTGGAAGAATTCGCGGCTGGAGCAATGAACGATGAAAATGCCATCGCCGGAGTCAAACCTGGAGATCCGAAATCGACCGACCCGCAAGGATTGATCAAACAGCCATTCATCTACGCAAAACCAAGCGGTGGATTCCTCCATGTCACCATCGGCGCAGGCAAGGAAGCCAAGCCGGAGCTCCAGATCGAATTCCGCGACGACACCGGCAAGGTATTGCACAAGATGGTGAAGTCAGGATCTCCACCACCTTGAAGGTAAATCATTCAAACCGGACGCTCAAGCCGTTGGTTCAGTCCTAGTAGCTTGGTTTGCAGGCGGCTGTATTCCACGTCCTGGACCGTTTGGTTTTGCTTCACCGCCATTGCCGCAGCGACACCGGCGGATTCTCCGAGAATCATCCAGACCGGCTCCATGCGGATGGATGTCATCGCGATGTGGCTTGCGGAGACGCAGACGGGAACCAGCAAATTCGTGCAGTCCTCACGCTTTGGGGTGATGGCGCGATAGGGAATCTTGTAGATGCCCTGATGCGCTTCTTCGAGGTAGAGCATCGAGTAGTAACCACCGTAAAGGGCGATCTTTCCATTTAGCGGGTAAGTTGCGTAAGGCCATTCATCGACGCCATAGGATGCGAGACCGATGGAATCATTGGGGTTCGTTTCGGCAGCCATGTCCTTCTGCGTGATAACATAGGCGGACTTCATGCGCCGGGCTTCACGCACATAGAGTTGATGGGGCCAGCCGTTGGTGTCATCGAAGATGCCGGGTTCGAAGCCAATGCTGAGTGCGAGTTCTTTTAACGAGGCGGGCACCGCCGGGTCTGTTCGGAGGAAGTGGGTCATGCCGCTCATGAAGTGTTGCTCCGCCTTCCAAATACAAGCCCGGGTCGGATACTCGCCGTCCGGATAGTTGGCATTGCTGCCGTAATTGGTTGGCGCGAGAAGCGCTCGGGCAAGATTTCCCTCACCGACCGAGTGAACCCGGCCGCCAGCTTCCTCAAATACGCCGAGTTTTCTCATCCGGCGTCCAACATCGATTTTCGCGTTATTCTGGAAGCCCCGCCGATACATCTCAAACACGCGTGGGTCATATTCCTCGGGCGGAGCAAGCGGAATCCGGTCTGGCGCGACGCTCAGTTTCCATCGGAATCCATAGCCCATGGTGAGTTTGTCTGCGCTACCATCCGGTGAGGGCTTGAAATCCTGCAACATCGGCAATAATCCACTTTTCGGATCGCCGGGCTTCACATAGGGATCGACGTTATAGACTGCTAGGTTTGGTTGCGCCCCGGCGAGTGATTCGCCATATTCCTCCCGTGATTCGCGGCCATAGGTATAGCTGACGCCGGAGCGTGCCATAAGGTCGCCTTCGTAAGTGCAATCGATGAAAACACGTGCGCTGACGCGCCGGGCATCACGCATTTTTGCCTCTGCTGCGGGACAACCCATTTGATCGGGAGGCGCATGATCCAGCGTGATGCTTTTGATCGTCGTCCCTTCGCGCTGCACCGAGCTAACGCGATGTTCGAAGATCACGGGGATTGCGTATTGTTTGAGTAACTCCGCGAAAGTCTGGCGATACTGCATGTCATTGAGCTTCTCTTTGAGAATGCCACGCGCCGATCCGCCGACGGCCTGCTCGCGCCCCCAGTCGATGTGCATCAGGCCTCCGCCCGTCATGCCACCGAGCCAGCGCGATGGCTCGACGATGACCACGCTGGCCCCTTCACGTGCGGCAGCAACAGCTGCCATGATGCCGCTGGCAGTTGCGCCATAGACGCAAACGTCCGGAGTCATGTTTTCTTCCGCTGATGCGATTCCGGGCAGCCAGCTTCCGAGCAACACGCCGCCCGAAAGACGGAAAAAATCGCGGCGAGAGCTGTCGGTATGAGAGTTGGTGCAGTAAGATTTCATGGCGGCTTATTTTATCCAGAAAGTGAAGTTATTACTGCGTTTTTTCCTGCGCTGACCGGATTGAAGGCATCGGCAAGGGGCGCATATTAGGCAATTGGAATGCGTAGCTCAAGCATTATGGGCTCGGAGAGGCAGTCAGCCAACGGCACTCGGCTTCAGTAGGGAGGCAGGATGTTCATTGCGCTGTTGAGACTTTCCCGCGTGCGGCTTTCGACGTGGAAGTCGCCGAAAAGCATGTTGGCTTTCTTCCCGCTGTGACGGATGCCGATTTGTTTAGTGTAACTATTGCTGTCGAAGACACCTTTCCCGCTATTGTTCGGGGCTGGATCCCCTTGGGTGTCGTCGGCAATCAGAACCAAGCTTGCAAGATTAGGAACCACAGCGACATTCCGCATCTTGTAGTTTCCTCCTTGTCCGAGGAAACAAAGAGCGTTCTGATTGGCAGCATATGAGCGAAATTTGGTTTTGCAGGTGGGGCAGTTGAATGGATGAGATGCAGTTGGCTTGTCATAGTCCGCGCGGGTGGGAAAGGCCATGGAACCTTCACCGATATTTAGTAGTCTGGGGAGCGGGGCCGACCAATGGGAGAATCCCAACGTGTTGGGATCGTTAGAATAGGGATAATTTCCGTTATTTTCCGTGATGTAGATTCCAAAGGCTGTGCCGATTTGCCTGAGGTTGTTGATGCATTTGGTGTCGCCAGCTGTAGCGCGCATTCGCATCGCCCCCAGGGTTGTCAGCGCCGCCAAAATTCCGACGATGGCGATCACGATGAGCAGTTCCGTGAGGGTGAATCCGTTCAGAAGTTTTCTCGATCGGCTATTGCCAAATTCTCCTGAATTCCCGATGGCCCCTTTATGAGACACCCCCCTGATTTCGTATCGAATTGTCCATTTCATGGATTTTTCAATTCTTTGGATGTAACCAAGCAGACAAAGCGACCTCAGGTCGGAATCAATTCCTGCGGCGACGTAGCAGCGTCGCGCCGATGAAAAGGCACGAAAGCAGACTGGTGGAAGGCTCGGGCACGGCGGTCCAGACGAGGTTCACGTCGTTGCCGGTCGAAGCGGTCGAAAAGCTTCCGAGAGATAACCACGACGAGTTGTCGATCCCACCAAACGAACCGGTCAAGGTTCCAGCCCCCGTATTGTTGATGATGCCGGTCCATGTTTGGTTGGTTTGCCAGAATGGATCGACGCTTGGAGAGAATTGATTGAGACCCAATGAGATTGCTGCACCGGTGAGGTCGACATTTCCGGCAGTTAGAGTCACGCGGTCCCAACTACTGCCTGGATTTGCGGTTGAAAGCGCCGCAAGTTCCCAAATGTAGGTTCCGGTAAGAGCGAGTCCGCCATTCAGAGTGAGTTCGCCGGAACTGTTTCCAGGCGAGAGGAACGCTCCACTTTGCACATTGAGGAAGCCACCAATCGTCCCGCTGCCCTTGAGCGTCCCTGTAGCGCCTATCGTTGTGCTAGTGTTCGCAAGAGATCCGTTGACGACGAGTGTTCCGGAGCTGACGTTGGTGGCTCCGGTATAGGAGTTATCTCCTGAGAGAGTCCAGGTTCCACTGCCCGACTTGCTGAGTGAGATTGTGCCGCTGCCGTCCACAATATTGCCCGCAAACTCACCCGTCCCGGCGGTGGATCCTCTCAGATTGAGCGTCTTCGCACCGGTGCCTGAGACTGAGAGATTGCTTGTGAACTTGAGCAATCCAGTTCCGGACTGGTCGAGCCCCACGTCGCCTCCTGTACCTGCGACAGTGATCACCTTGTTGGTGGTCTCCCCTCCCGTGCCAGTGTAGCTGAGGATGTTCATTGAGCCTGCGGTGCTGCTGCCAAGATTGATCGTTCCATTGGTACCAAGGCTGCTGTTTCCGCCGCTGTTGCCGATCAACGCTGCCTGAAGAATGTAGGTCCGGCCGCTGGTGTTTCCGTCAACCGTGACTCCTCCGCTGAATGAGTTGGCCGTATTGCCGATTGAGAATGTGGCGTTTCCGCTGCCGTTTGCCCTGAAGCTGATAACGGAACCAACGGCGTCGGCAATGAGTCCGTTGAAGTTGATGCCTTGGCCTGAACTGGCTCCGCTGCTCGAAAAGGTGAGGGTCTTATTGCCAGTGCCTGTGACGCCTAGGTTTTGGTTGAAGGTATAGGTCGCGCCGGTGACGGTGAGAATCGCTCCCCCCGTGGTTCCGCTCATGTTGAGGGTCTTGTCGGTGGTTTCATTCGAGGTCCCGAGAAGTCTCAATGTGCCGCTGTTGGCAGTTCCTCCCAAATTGATGGTGCTACCCTTTCCCAGTGAGCTGGCGCTGGTGGTCGATCCGAGCGTCGTCGCGTAAACTTCGCCTTGGGATACCGTGACCGCACCAGTGAAATCACTGGCCGTGCCCGTGAGTGTTAACCTGCCCGCGCCGGATTTCGTCAATGCGGTCGCGGGGTTGGAGACACCGGAACCGATGATGGAGCCATTGAGGGAAAAACCACCGCTTCCGTTGAAGGTGAGGGTTTTGGAGCCAGCGTTGGTTAAGAGGACATCGTTCGAAAGTGTCAGTGTTTGGCTTGCCGTCTGCGCGGTTAGGTTGGCATTGCCCGTGGAGTTGGTGATCCGGATCGTCTTGTCGCTGGTCTCGGAACTTCCCGTCCATGTGAATTGGGCGGCATTGCTGGCTGTTGAAATGTTCACGGTGCCATTGGAGCCCAGCGCGCTGTTACTGCTTGTATTGCCAATGTTTGCCACAGTAAGGCTGCCATTGGAGAGGGTGACTCCACCGCTAAAACTGTTGGAGGTGTTGCTGAGAACCAAGGTGGATGTGCCGGTGCTTTTGCTGAGCGCGCCCGAGCCACTGATCACGCCCGAGAGGGTTCCTGTCAGGTTGGTGGCCAGGCTAACTGTCAGATTGTTCGTAAGGACGAGATTGTTGGAAATGTTGACGACGGTTTTGACCGTGCCGGTTCCTGCCAAGGCCATCGTCGGCGTTGTGGCTCCGTTGTTGATAAATTCGAGAGCGTTTCCCGTGATGTCGAAGATGGGGGCTGTACCGGCCGCGGGGCCAGCTCCGGAGAAGGTCAGCTTGTTCAACTGGAAGCCGTTTCCACCACTCACCATGTCATTATTCGCCGTGGCACTGGCACCGGCGACTTGTGTCCCGGTGAAGATTAACGTCGTGGTTGTCGCGCTCACCGGCGCGGTGTCACTGCCCCAGTTGGTCCCGGCGTTCCATTGGCTTGTACCGGAGGCTGGAATCGTGTAGGTGTAGTCGACGGCCAATGCGCTTGAAATGAGGCACGCGGGGACTAGAGCGACTCCCATCGTGGTCGTCACATTGCGGATGTTGAGGGTTTTTCGGAACGGAGACATGCCGCACTTATCCCATGACGGCTGAACGTCAAATGAAAAAAGAATAAAAATTTCAGGAATAAGTCAATTAATGTAACATTTTTATTCAGTCACTGATCCGAGGAGGAATCAGAAACGTCAACGCTCCTGAAGGCAGGTGGACCGCCCGGTGAATCAAGCGGTCGATGGCGATACCGATGATTTCAGGGAAGTCCAGCGAGATCAGGGCCGGGGCTGGCTGAAGATCTGCCACATAGAAGTGTGTGGAGCCCGCGATGATCATTTTCGCCCCACCCTGAGAAAGCATGTTTCTGCCCTCCAGTGCCCCATGCACGGACCGCGCAAACGTCTCCAAGGTGACGAAGACTCCAACAGGACCCGGGAGAGTTTCTTGGATCGCTTTCGCCATGGCTTCCGGATCCTCGCAGACGGTCAATGGCGATGGCCAGAAGCGCGAAGGATCGCCACCGATTACTGGCGAGACGAATGCGTGTGCCGGTGCGCCATCCACCGCCGCGCGATCCATCAAGGCACGGCCTCGGACCAAAAGCGCTTCGTGAAATTCCTCCCGAAGAGTCACCGCGGCGAAGGAACTGCAGCCGGCTGCCTTGAGCGTGTGATACGCCAGGGCACCGATCGCCACATCATTCACACTCACGTGATCAACTCCGGCCACCGGATGACCAGGAGCGAAAAAGTGCACGGATGGCACCAAACTTGCGAGCTTCTGGATGCATTCGCGCAGTTCGGGAGGGCGCCCGGAAACCATGATCAGCGCGCCATCGACCTGCCGTGTTTGGACGCAGAGCGGGATTTGATCGGGTGAATCCATTTGATCGAGCATCAGATTCAGTTGCCGCTGGCGACAGGCCGCCTGAATCTCCTCCACCACTTGGGCCATGGTCGGCTCTTGGAGAAGATTGCGGCTTCCACCGATGGCGATGAGGGCGATCGCTCCGGCCCGCAACCGTGACGGATGGGTGGATTTGGGCTTGGGACCAGGTCTCACCGCCGGGCGCACATAGCCCATTCGGTCCATGGTTTGGCGCACCGACACCACCGTCTCCGCATCCACGTTGGGAATGCCGTTGACCACTCGGGAAACAGTGGCCCGTGAGACTCCTGCCTCTCGGGCGACGTCATTCAAAGTTAGCTTCATGCGGCAAGCTACATTGCGACATTGGCGCCTTCAATGTTTATTTGGCTATGATACAATACCTCTTACCGTTGCTCTATTGTCTGCCGCATATTTTACATTGATTGATCCGTTACATGCTGATTGGCTCTTTCCACCGATGAACCACCCGACGTCACGCAACGAAACCGCAGCGCATCCTGCGGCAGACGGGCCGAAGGCTTATCGCGTGGGCAGCTTGGTTTACACCCCGGCGGCGTTGCTGATGGTAATGTTCTGGATGCTGCTGGGGGACCTCTGCCTGCAGATCATGGAGCAATTGCCGACCTCGCTGGTCCCTCTGCAATTGCGCTGGGCCACGGCCTCTGACACCCTGATCGGTTTTGTCTCCGGCAGTCTTCCTGCATTTCTCGGGATCCTGCTCAATCCCGTGATCGGAATCCAGAGCGACCGCCATCGCGGCAAGCTTGGCCGCCGCCGCCCATTCTTGTTGTGGAGCATGCCCTTGGTGTTGGTGGCGTTACTGGGGCTTGGCTTCGCAAAGCCGGTCGGCGCATTGTTGGGCGTATGGACCGGAGCGCAATCGCCGGCTGCCGTGGAAATAGGATGGATCGGCGGCTGTATGGTAATCTTCGTGGTGGCGAACACCTACATCATGCAAATCTATCAGTTTTTATTTGTCGATGTGATTCCCAAGGAAGTGATGGGGCGATTCGTCGGTTGCTACCGCGCGGTGGGGGCGCTGGGCGCATTTGTGTTCCACCGCTTCATGTTCGGCCATGCGGAAGCCCGCACCGAACTGATCTATGTGATCTCCGCGATCCTTTATGGCGTTTCATTCTCCCTGCTCATTTGGAAGGTGAAAGAAGGCGAGTATGGACCGCCACCACCGAAATTAAGCTTCGCCAAAACCGCAGGCTCCTATCTCACCGAGTGCTTCAGCAATCCATTCTATCTGAAGGTTTATTCGCTGGCATTCTGCTTCTGGAGTTCGATCGTCCCGTTCTGGACATTCCTGGTATTTTTCGGAACCAAGCCCGGTCAGGATCTCGGCTATGCGCCGACGCTCGGGCTGAGCCTTGAGTCGTTCGGCCAAGTGCGGGGCTGGTGCTCCCTGGTGCAGGTTCCGGTGTTCTTTCTGGTAGGCCCGTTGGTGGACCGCTTCCACCCCTTGCGCCTAGGGATGGCGGGCATGCTACTCTCCAGCCTAACATTTTTTGCCAACTTCGCATTCGTGCACGACAAGGCGACCTTCACGTTCTGGCTGATCACGAATTTCATCGCGCAAGCGATTTATATGGGAGCGTATCTCGCGATCCTTCCCCGGCTTCTCCCCCGAGAGAAATACGGCCAGTTTTTCACTGCGAATCAGATTTTTGGTTTTGCCGGAGTGGTCATCGCCCCCGTGCTATGCGGGCATTTGCTTGAGACCATGAAGGATTACCGGTTCATCCATGTGTGGTGCGGCACCTGCATTTTGGTAGGCTTCTTCATGAGCGTGGCGCTCTACCGTCACTGGCGCAGGCTTGGCGGTGATGCCGGATATCTGCCCCCCGGCGTGAACAACGACCCGGAAAAAATCGTCTCGTCCCTTTGATTTCCATGATAGAAAAATTGTCTAATATCGACACCTTCGCCGCGATCGCCTCAAAGCTGGTTGCTCAAGGAAGAGAGGGCATGCAACTGCCCGATGCCGCTCCCCGCAACGATACCCTTCTGCCTCTGAGGTATGGCGAAAGGCAGACCCCTCTGCCGCGAGCCGCGAAGATCACCACCGCCAAACAGCTGGGCGAAGAACTCGCGAAGTCACGCGAACGCATGCAGCCGTTTCTGCAAAACCTTGCCCCGCCCTTGCCCCAGACCCGCGCGGTGCGGCGGATGGAGGACTTCAAGTGGCGGATCGAAACGCCGGAGGATCGGTCGAACTTTGCGTCTGTCTTGAGTGGTGGCGGCGATTGGAATCAAGTGCGCATTCCTCACTACGGACCACCGCTGGGAATCGCCAGGACACTTTACCGGGCGGAGTTCGATCTGATGGAAGACATGTTCCACCATGAACGGCAGGTGATCTGCCTCGATGCGGTGGACTACCGCTGCCAGGTCTACCTGAATGATGTTTGTCTGGGCTCTCACGAAGGGATATTTGACGCCTTCGAATTCGATGTCACCGGAGTCGCCCGGCGGCAGGCAAACATTCTACTCATCCGGGTGGAAAACGACTTCACGATGCTAGGGCAGGCGTTTTCCGATGGGGATACCGACGGCGACAAAATCTACGCCGCCACGGGACTCGGCTACGACGACCCGGAGGAAGGTTGGCACCATTGCCCGCCGGGCATGGGGATCTGGCAGGGCGTGCGTATCGAGTCACGGTCGCGCCTGGCGATCACCGATCTATTCGTGCGACCGCTGCCAACTCTCGACGCAGTCGAAATCCATGTGGAGGTTCAAAACTCCGGCCCGAATCCAAGCGAGGAAGTCTCCTTGCTCGTATCGATCCATGGCCGGAATTTCCCGCTGCAAATCCACCATGACCATCTCCATCGCGCCAACGGCGAATGGGTCCGTGGCTACGGAGATCTCGACCATGGCACGCCGGAATGCGAACCGTCACTGATGGGCCCTGGGCTCAACTATCTGTCACTCACGCTCCCGATCCCGGATGCGAGGCTCTGGGATACCGAGACCCCGTGGCTCTATCAGGCGCAGGTCAAACTGGCGGGCTCGAAGGGAGAACTCCTGGATGCGACATGCCGCCAATTCGGCATGCGTCGCTTCGAGCAGGACGAGACTTCGAACCCTAAAGGTAAATTCCGCCTCAACGGCCGAGAAATCCGTCTGCGAGGAGCCAACACCATGGGCAACCTCGACCTCTGCGTCTTCCGGAGCGATTTCGACCAACTCCACGACGACATCCTGTTAGCAAAACTCACGAACCTGAATTTTCTGCGACTCACCCAGCATCCCGTGCAGCGGGAGGTTTATGAAGCCTGTGATCGATTGGGCCTGATGCTTCAAACGGACATGCCGCTTTTCGGGTCAATTAGGCGAAACCAGTTCCACGAATGCGTCCGGCAGGCAGCGGCGATGGAGCGCCTTGTCCGCAGTCATCCCAGCAGTGTGCTCATTTCCTTCATCAATGAGCCCTTCCCTGCAGCCCGGGCCAAGCCGCACCGCTTCATGCAGCGTGCCGAAATGGAACTGTTTTTCGATATCGCTTCGAAGGTCGTTCTTCGTGAAAATCCAGACCGCGTCATTAAATGTGTGGATGGCGATTACGATCCGCCGGTGCCAGAAGGCATGCAGGACAACCATTGTTACTGTGGATGGTATATCGGCCACGGGTTCGATCTCGGCAGCCTGCATCATGGCAATTGGATGCCGGTCAAGACGGGCTGGCACTTCGGCTGCGGCGAGTTCGGCTCGGAAGGATTGGATTCCCCAGAGGTGATGCGGCAGTCCTATCCGGAAACCTGGCTGCCTTCTTCGCTTGATGCACCGTGGAACCCAGCGGTCATCCCCAAGGCACAGTCGATGAATTTCCATTATCTTTGGTATCCGACGCCCCATCATCTGGAGGAATGGATCGAGGCCAGCCAACGCCATCAGGCATGGATCACCCGGCTGATGACCGAGGCCTTCCGCCGCCTGCCCGGCATGAACACCTTCGCTATCCATTTATTCATTGATGCCTGGCCGGCGGGTTGGATGAAAACGATCATGGACGTGAATCGGATTCCGAAACGCGCTTGGTTCACTTACCGCGATGTGCTGACGCCCGTGGCACTTTCGCTGCGCTCGGATCGCACGGCGGGCTTCGCGGGCAAAAAGATTCAAGTCGAGCTCTGGCTGGCGAATGACCTTGATGAGGCCCCGGAGGGCTGCATGGTTGACTACGAGATCCTGCATGAGGGAATTTCGATCGCGTCGGGTTCCATACCTGGTCGACTTTCATGTTGTGCCCCCGTCGCGCAGGGGGTGATTGAAGTCATCCTTCCGGAATGTTCCAAACGAAGCGCACTTTTGCTAGTTGCTACGCTGCTGAGTGCGGGCGGCATCCCCATGCACGATACCGAGCTGGAGCTCTGGGTTTTCCCAAAGCCGCCCGAAGGCGGTGGGTCGGTCCATCTGTTCGGGGGCGGCTTGGTCGGTAAGGAATTGCTGCATTCATTGGGGTTCGATTCCTCAGCCACATTGCAGGATGCCGACACCATCCTCGTCATGGACCTCGATCGCTATTTTGCAGCCCCTCAGGAAGTGGACAACGCCGTTCGGGACGGCGCGACGGCGGTATTCCTGCCGCTGCCACCCGGAAACCACGGCATTGGAACATCGCAGGTCGGAGTCCGCAAAGCGGGTATGGGACCCCGTCACTTCGTATCATGTGATTCAGGGCATCCCATGGTGGAAGAATTCAAGCGAGATGATTTCAAATTCTGGTTCGATGAAGCGCTGGGGCATGTTTCGCCGATCCTGAAAACGGTCATTGATGTGGATGGCTGGACGCCGATTCTCCTAAGCGGTGATGGCGGCTGGGATCGTCCGTGGGGAGTAGTGTCTGTCGCCGCTGAGCGGATGGAGGGTCGCGGTTGCTGGCGCGTCTGCCAAGTGGATTGGATTCATCGAATCGGCGCCAATCCCGCGGCCTGGCTGTTTGCCAAGCAATTGATGGCTCAAAGAAAAAGCTGCATTCTTGAGAACCCATTGGCCGGAGAATCCGGCTCCCGATGCACAGGCGAACTCCGAGCCAAACCGGTTGATTGCAGGTCCTTCCGGTAGTTTCCTGTGCGCTCACTTGCCCGGTGACCGTGTGGCTATTGCAGGCGGTGAGGAGAGAGCCGGTCTTGGTCCGCCAGCACTGCCAGTTGGACGCGGAAAGCATCGGATACTTGGAACGCGCGATGGAGGAAATGAACTTCTCCGCCCGCGCCCACGACCGCATCCTCAAGGTCGCCCGCACCCTCGCCGACCTATCAGAATCCCCCAATATCCGGCCCAACGACATCCTCGAGGCCATCCAATACCGCTCACTGGACCGGAAGCTGTTCAGTTGATGGCGATCCGCGAGGCTGGACGCGGGCGGTTCCGCTGCCTACATGTCTCGCGCATGACCGTTCGCACCCGCTTCGCACCTTCGCCCACTGGCTACCTGCACGTTGGCGGGGCACGGACCGCTTTATTCAACTGGTTGTTCGCGCGCAAGCACGGCGGCGTTTTCGTGCTGAGGGTGGAGGATACCGACGTGGCCCGGAATACGGAGGAGGCGCGGCAGGCGATCTTCGACGGCATGGCCTGGCTCGGCATGGACTGGGACGAGGGGCCGGAAATGGGCGGAAATTTCGGGCCCTATTATCAAAGCGAGCGGCGGGGGATCTATGACGCGTGGTTCGAAAAATTAGTGGCAGCGGGCCGTGTTTACGAGGACGGCGGCGCGTGGCGCTTCCGCTTCGAGCGCAAGCCGGTGACCATGCACGACGGCGTCTGCGGCGAGGTAACCATCGATTACCGCGACGAGTCGAACACGCCCGACATGGTGGTGAAGCGCTCGGACGGCTCGTATGTCTTTCATTTTGTGAATGTGGTGGACGACTTGGAAATGCAGATCACGCACGTGATCCGCGGCGAGGATCATTTGATGAACACGCCCAAGCACTTGCAGCTCATCGAGGCCTTCGGCGGCAGCGCCCCGCACTACGCGCACCTGCCGCTGATCTTGAACCCTAACGGCTCAAAAATGTCGAAACGCGACGCAGGCGCGGCGGTCGGCGACTATCCGCGGCAGGGGTTTTTGCCGGCGGCGGTGGTGAATTTCATCGCGCTGCTGGGCTGGAATCCGAAGACGGAGGAGGAAATTTTCTCGCTGGCGGATCTGGTGGAGCGGTTTTCGCTCGAGGGCGTGAACCGGGCACCCGCGCGCTTCGATTTGGACAAGTGCAAGTGGGTGAATCAGCAGCACCTGCTCGGCGTGGGGCTGGAGGACTTCGCGGCGGCGGCGCGGCCCTTCGTCGTGGCGGCGGGCTTGCCGGTTCCGGAAAACTATCTGGCAGTGATCGCTGCGGTGAAGGATAAGGTGCGGCTGTTAGGCGATGTGCCGTCAGCCGTGGATTTCCTGTTGAAAGACGATTTTGCTTACGACGACGAGGCGCTGGCGAAGGTGCGCGGAAATGCGGCGGTGGGCGGGCTGCTCGCCGCGCTGGGCACCGCCATGGAAGGGCTGCCCGAGTGGTCGGCAGACGCGGCGAAGGCTGCGCTGGCCGAGACCGCACAGGCGGCGGGTGCCAAGCCCGGGCAGCTGATGTTCCCGTTGCGGGTGGCGCTCTCCGGGCGCGGCCACGGCCCGGACCTCGGGGATATGCTCAGCTTGTTAGGGCGGGACCGCAGCGTGCGGCGCGTCCGCCATTGCGCGGAAATACTTTAATTTACTCACATGAATCAGGTTTACACCTTGGCGGATTTGGAGTCGCGGAAGCGGCTGGACGCGGGCTACGACAAGCCGGCGCGACTGGCGGTCATCGGCCATCCCGTGGCGCACTCGGCCTCGCCACAAATGCATCAACCGGCGCTGGATATGGCGGGCATTGACGCGCGTTACGTCCGCATCGACATCGAGCCGGGGCAGGTCGCTGAGGCGTTTTCGCGGATGCGGGCGCTGGGCTTCATCGGCTGCAACGTGACGGTGCCGCACAAGCTCGACGCGCTGGCGGCCTGCGACGAGGTGCACCCTCACGCGCGGGTGCTCGGCGCAGTGAACACGGTGCGCTTCGACCCGGACATGACCCGCGGGTTCAACACCGACGGGCCCGGCTTTGAAATGGCCGTGAGAGACGAATTTGCCGTGACGCTGGAATCGCTCACCGTTGCTATCATCGGCGCGGGCGGCGGGGCCGGGCAGGCGATCGCCGCGCAGTCCTGCCTCGTGGGCGTGACCCGGCTGGTGCTGGTGAACCGCTCGGTGGAAAAGCTCGGGCCGCTGGTGGAGCGCTTGTGGACCGAGGACAACCGCACGGAGATCATTGCGCTGGCGCTGGATGACCCGTCGCTGATGGAGCACACGCTGAGTTGCGATCTAATCGTCAACACCTCGTCGGTGGGACTGAAACCGGGCGACCCCTCGATCCTACCAGTGGCGTGTTTAAAAAAGCAGCATCTGGTTTACGACACGATTTACCAGCCGCCGCTGACACCTCTGCTGGTCAAGGCCAACGGCTTGGGGTGCCGCACGGCCAATGGGCTCTCGATGTTGATCAACCAAGGCGCGCTGGCGTTCCAGCACTGGTTTCCGGAGCTCGATCCGCTGCGCGTGATGAAGGCGGCAGTGATGAATCAGCGCGACTGAAATCAACCTGAACGAGAAAATAGACCGTTTGCCAAAAGTTCGTGCAGCGAAGCGAGTTTGATCGTGCTCACGGAACGGATATCCCGAGAGACCAGATGGTCGGGCTGGCGGGATTCGAACCCACGACCCCCTACCCCCCAGGCAGGTGCGCTACCAGACTGCGCTACAGCCCGCTTCGTGAACGGGCTGGGAAGGAAGCAGGCCAATTGCAGATTGGCAAGCACGGAAAATCATGCCATCTCCCGCTCGCATGAATCGCATCAAGACCGCCATCGTCGGAGCCAGTGGTTACACCGGGGCGGAATTGCTCCGGTTGCTTCTCGTCCACCCGGGCGTGGAACTCACCGCCGTCACCTCGCGCCAAGAAGCCGGCAAGCCGCTGGCCACCGTGTTCCCGCGCTTTCGCGGCGCGCCGAGCTCGGACCTGGCGTTCATCGAGCCGGATCCGGACGCCATCGCCGCGACCGGCGCGGAGGTCGCCTTCCTCGCACTGCCGCACGGCGTCGCCGCGGAAATCGCCCGCGCGCTGCTTGAGCGCGGGCTGAAGGTCATCGATCTCAGCGCGGATTTCAGGATTCGCGACGCTGCCGTTTACGAGGAATTCTACGGACATCCGCACCCTGCGCCCGACCTGCTGGCGGAGGCGGTGTATGGCTTGCCGGAAATCCGCACGCCGGAAATTTCCGCTGCGCGCTTGATCGCGGCTCCCGGTTGTTATCCGACCAGCATCCTCCTGCCGCTACTGCCGCTGCTGCGCGAAAATTTGGTCGATCCCGCGACCATCGTCGCCAATTCCATGAGCGGCGTGAGTGGCGCCGGTCGCAAGGCCGACCTCACACTGCTGTATTGCGAGTGCAATGAAAGCGCCCGCGCCTACGGCCTGCCAAAACACCGGCATCTCTCCGAGATCGAGCAGGAGCTCAGTCTTGCCGCCGGGGAAAAGGTTGTCATTTCGTTCATCCCGCACCTCATCCCGGTCAACTCCGGCATCGTCACCACCACCACCGCCAAGTTGCGCGAGGGCGCCGCGCCAGAAGCCATCGGTGCCGCCTTGGAGCACGCCTATTCCGGCTCCCCCTTCGTCCGCCTGCTCGGCCGGGGCGGGTGCGCGGACACCAAAAACGTCACCCGCACCAACTTCATCGACATCGGCTGGCAGCACGACCCGCGCACCGGCCGCGTCATCCTGATGAGCGCCGAGGACAACCTCGGAAAAGGGGCCGGCGGCCAGGCCGTCCAGTGCTTCAACCTAATCTTCGGCCTCGGCGAGACCGCAGGCCTGCTGAACTTTTAGCCCCCGCCCAGCAGCGGCCCCTGCTCACGCCTCAGCCACTGCCGATCCGATTGAAGGCGACCGCCCGGCTCAGTCCCAGAAACAACATTTCGCTAAAGGACAACACCTGGCTCACCCGGTGGCAAGCCACCCACTTTCTACCCGGGGCCTTCCTCCCGAGCGGCAGCGAGACTAACAGCCCGTTATCCACCTCTTCGGACGCGATCCACAAAGGCAGAATGCCCACTCCGAGGTCCAGCCTCACCAGCTCCTTAATCACCTCCTCGTTCCCGATTTCAATAAACGGCTGGATCGCGATTCCCTCCTGCCGAAAATAGTCATCGATCAGCCGCTTCGTGAACGAGTTGCTCTCCGCCATCACAAACCGCTGCCGCACGATTTCCGCACGGTTTACCTTCTTCGCCTGCGCCCACGGGTGCAGTGGATTTACGATGAATGCCAGCTCGTCCTGCGCCAAGTCCACGCATGCCAAGCTCCGGTGGTCAGGCGTCTGCGGGCTCAAGCTCAGGTCGATCACGCCATCCAACAAATTCTGCACCAGGACCGCCGGCGAGCCTTGCGTGATCTGAATCGCCACGTCCGGAAAACTTTCCTTAAACTCCCGAATCGCCGCCGGCACCAAATATTGGCACGCCGTCGGGCTCGCGCCCAGCCGCAGCCGTCCCTGCCGCCAGTCCCGCCCCGCCTGCACAAAGCCGTTCAAGTTTGCCAGTGATTCCAGCAGTCTCTGAGCCTCGGGCAACAGCCGCGCCCCATCGCGGCTCAGCATCACCCGCCGCGTCGTCCGTTCAAACAGCTTGCACCCTAACGTCTCTTCGAACGACCTCAACGCGTGAGACACCGCCGACGGCGTCAGGCTGAGATCCTTCGCCGCCCGCCGCATGTTGCTCGAACGGGCCACCGCCACAAACACCTGCAAATGCCGAGAGTCCGCCACTTCTATCATCGTCCCGCCACTGAGCAGCATCCGTGCCGAAAAATTTATCATGTGATCCAGTTCATCAATCTGTGCAAATTATTTCACTCTATAAAACGATCAGCGCCCCCTTTGGCACATAGGGTGCTCAATCTCGCCCCATGAACCACCTGGCAGCAAGCCCACGACACCCTTCGGCCTCACGCCGCAGGATCACCGTCGGCTATGTGCCCCTCACCGACTGCGCCCCCCTCGTGATGGCCCAGGAACTCGGACTCTTCAAGCGGCACGGCCTCGACGTCCGCCTTTCCCGCGAAGTCGGCTGGGCCACCGTGCGGGAAAAAATGCTCCATGGCGAGCTGGATGCCGCCCACGCCCCCGCCAGCATGGTCGTGGAAATGACCTTCGGTCTTGGCGTCGTCCCCGTCCCCAGCCTCACCGGACTCGTCATGGCGCACAACGGCAACGCCATCACGCTCTCTAACGAACTCCACGCCCTCGGTGCCTACGATCCCGCGTCCCTCAAACGCGTCGTCGACTCCCACCGCGGCACCCGCCGCTTCACCTTCGCCGGAGTCCTCAAATACTCCTCACAACATTACCTCATGCGCCGCTGGCTGCAGTCCGGCGGCATCGATCCCGACCGCGATGTGGACATCGCCATCGTCCCGCCGCCCCTCGTTTCCGACTGCCTCGAAAAAGGCTTCATCGACGGCTACTGCGTCGCAGAACCCTGGAGTTCGTTTGGCCTGCTGCGCGGCATCGGCCACGGTGTCGCCCTCAGCGCCGACCTCGACCCAAAGCACCCGGAAAAAATCTTCATGGTCCGAAGCGAGTTCGAGCGCGACCGCCCCGACGAGCATTGCCGCCTCCTAGCCGCCCTGATCGAGGCCGGGCGCTGGTGTGACCAGCCCGCCAACCGCAGCGGTCTCGCCACACTCCTCGCCGCCCCCCACTACCTCGGCGTCCCTGTCAATGCGCTGAAAAACGCGCTCGTTGGACCCTATCACCTCAGCCAGGACCGCAGCACCCCCGCCACCGAAGCCATTCTCTTCCACCACCACGGCCTCGACCGCCCCGGCCCGGAAAAAGCCGCTTGGATCCTCCGTGAAATTTACCAGCACGGCCTCGGCCAAGACCTCGCCCAACTCTCCGCCGCCGACGTCGCCAGCCTCTTCCGGGCCGACCTCTACGACCAAGCGCTTCTTCTCACCAGCCTCTCCGACTCTCCACCCCGCCTACTCGCAGCTACCAACTAACATCCATCCATCCATCCCTGACAATATGCACCCACACCGCTCCACTCGCCAAGCCTCAGCCCATACACCGCTGAGCTGTCTCCTCCTCGCCGCCGCCAGCACCCTTGCTCACGCCGGAGTTACCGAAACCACCCTCGCCCCACCCCCTGCGGCCGAGCCATGGATCGTTCCCACCATCGACATCCGCGCACGCTATGAATTCGCCGACGCCGCCGGACTCGACCCCTCCCACGCCTTCACCCTGCGCGAGCGCCTGGGCCTCAAGACCGCCGCTTGGAATGGCTTCAGCGCCTTCATCGAAGGTGAGTTCTCCCAAGCCGCCATCGACGACTACCACGGTGGCGCTCTCGGAGCCTCCCCGTTCGACCCCGCCAACACGGCGATCTTCGATCCTGAGACCAACGAGCTCAACCAGCTCTACCTCCAATACGCAGGCTATGAATCCGTCGTAAAAATCGGCCGCCAACGGCTCATCTACGACAACGCCGCCTTTATCGGAAACGTCGGCTGGCGCCAAAACGAGCAAACCTTCGACGCCATCAGCTTCACCAATCAATCCATCCAAGACCTCACGCTCAACCTCGCCTACATCGACCAAGTGAACCGGATCTTCGGCTCGGACGCAGACAACCAAACCGCCAACCGGCAAGACGTCTCCAGCGAGATCTACCTCCTCAACACCCGCTACACCGGCATCCGCGGCCTCACCGTCGGCGGCTATGCCTACTTCATGAAATTTGACGAACCCGTCGTCGAAGGCTGGGACAACCAAACCTACGGCGTCACCGCCAAGGGCGACCTGCTAGGCCTCACCCTCTACGGCGAACTCGCCTATCAGACGGATGCCGGCCCCGCCAATGACACCGAGGCGCTTTACGCCCACTTCAGCGCTACCAAGACCCTCGGCACACACGCCTTCACCGCCGGGATCGAGTTCCTCGACGCCGGTTTCCAGACACCGCTCGCCACCGTCCACGCCTTCAACGGCTTCGCAGACGCCTTCATCGGCCAGCGCATCACCGGCACCCACGGCGGCCTGACCAATCCCTACATCTCCCATTCCCTTCCCATCTTCTGGGGCATGAAATGGACCAACACCCTGCACGCCTTCGGTGACAACTCGCTCTCCACCGACCGCGGCTGGGAAATTGACTCCGTCCTCGTGAAAAAGTTCGACGATCAATTCACCGCCATCGCGAAGCTGGCCCACTTCGAATCCGAAGACGTCCTCCCCACCACCACCCGCTTCTCCGTGGAGCTCAACTATACCTTCTAACCTTTACTCAACCCCGTCCATCCCAACCCCATACTAACATCATGAGCACCTACAAAGATCCCTTCAACCCGAACCACGACGTCTGGTCCGAATGCGGCGAAAACGCCACCCATCCCACCCCCGAGCAGGAAATCGAAGGCCTCGCCCCGGCCGACCAGGATTTCCTCAGAAAACGGCGTATCACCGGCACCGATAAAGAAGAAGTCATCACCCGCGCCCTCGAAAGCTCCGTCCTGCGCGGCATCTTCAAGACCGACATCGCCCGCCGTGGATTCATCCGCAAGCTCGGTGCCGCCACCGCTGCCGCCGTCGTCGGCCAGTTCTTCCCACTCCAGAACCTCCAGGCCATGGCCGCCGAGGCCGCCAAAAGCCTGGAAAAGAAAAAACTCAAGATCGGTTTCGTCCCCATCACTTGCGCCACCCCGCTCGTCGCCGGACACGCCCTCGGTTTCTATCAAAAATACGGCCTTGAGGTCGAGCTCATCAAAACCGCCGGCTGGGCGGTCGCCCGCGACAAGTGCCTCAATGGCGAATACGACGGCTCCCACCTCCTCTTCCCCATGCCCGCCGCCATGTCGATGGGCCTCGGGTCCACCTCCCAACCGTGGCGCGTCGTTTCTAACGTGAACACCAATGGCCAGGCCATCGTCCTCTCGAACGCGCACAAGGACAAACTCGATCCGAAGATGTGGAAGGGCATGAAATTCGCCGTCCCCTTCGAGTATTCCATGCACAACTTCATGCTCCGCCTCTATGTCGCCGAGGCCGGACTCGACCCGGACAAGGACATCCAGATCCGCGTCCTGCCACCGCCGGAGATGGTCGCCAACCTCCGCGCCGGAAATATCGACGGCTACCTCTCACCCGACCCGTTCTGCCAGCGGGCCGTCTTCGATGGCGTCGGCTTCATCTACAAGCTCACCAAGGAAATTTGGAACCAGCACCCCTGCTGCGTCTTCTCCGTGAGCGAGCAGTTCATCAAGGAAAACCCGAACACCTTCATGGTGCTCACCACTGCGCTCCTCGAAGCCACCGCCACCGCCGAACTCCCCGAGCAGCGCACCGCCTTCGCCGATGCCATGGCACCCGCGAACTATCTCAACCAGCCACCCGAGGTGCTGCGCCAAGTGCTAACAGGCACCTACCCCGACGGACTCGGCAACATCAAACGCGTGCCCGACCGGATTTCATTCATGCCCTTCCCCTCACAGTCCATGGGCATCTGGGTCCTCTCACAGATGAAGCGCTGGGGCTACATCAAGGAAGACGTCGACTACCGCTCCATCGCCTCCCAGATCTTCCTCTCCGCCCAGACCGACGCCCGCATGCGCGAAATGGCCGCCGAGAATCCTGACATCAAGTGGACCGACCTCCTCACCGAGGACTACCCGTCCTACGATGTATTCGGCCGCTCCTTCAACCCGCTTGAGGCAGAAGCTTATGTAAACAGCTTCGATATCCCCCCCAAGTACGGCCCAAACCAATCGACCAAACCCAAAGCACCGCCGGGCGGCGGCACCAACCCGCCGCCGCCCGCGCCTGCTACTTCTCTTTTTCTAAGCCCTTCATCCGCCATCCATGTCAGCTCCCACCCCCACCGTTAAAATCCGCAAGCAAGGATTTTTGTTGTCCGCAATTTTCTTTGTCGTCTTTCTCGCGATGTGGCAGGTGGTCACCCATCGCCCGGAATTCAACGGTCTCAAGATCTCGCTCAGCAGCGGCGAACTCGCCCAGCTCCTCTCCGACGGCGTCGCCCCGGCCGACCTCGACTACTTCGCCGCACAGGGCCTCACCTTCGCCCAAGTTAGACAACTCGCCGACCTCCAACTCACCAAGGTGGACCTCGACAACGCCGGTGGACTCGCCGCCTTCGGCATCACTCCCGGTGGCGCGCCCGGCCTCAAAACCGGCGGCTTCCCCACCCCTGCGGAAGTCGGCAGCGGCGTCTGGAAAGCCCTTCGGGACCCCTTCTATGACAATGGGCCGAATGACAAGGGCATCGGCATTCAACTCTATCACTCCCTCCGCCGCGTCGTCATCGGCTTCGCCGCCGCCATCGCCGTTGCCCTGCCGCTTGGCTTCGCCCTTGGCATGTCCCCACTCCTCAATGCTGCCCTCCAGCCCTACATCCAGATTCTCAAACCCATCTCTCCGCTGGCCTGGATGCCGCTCGCTCTCTATACCATTAAAGATGCGGAACAGTCCTCACTCTTTGTCATCTTCATCTGTTCCATCTGGCCCATGCTCATCAACACCGCCTTCGGAGTGGCCGCGGTGAACAAGGACTGGATCAACATCGGGCGCACCCTCGAGTTCAGCCGCCTGCGCCTGGCCACCACCGTGATTCTTCCCGCCGCCGCTCCCACCATTTTCACCGGCATGCGCATCGCCATCGGCATTGCTTGGCTCGTCATCGTCGCCGCGGAAATGCTCATCGGCGGCATCGGCATGGGCTACCTCGTCTGGAACGAGTGGAACGGCCTCCGCCTCGACAACATGCTCGTCGCCGTCCTCGCCATCGGACTCGTCGGCCTCCTGCTCGACACCGCCATCGCATCCATGCTCAAAGCCGTCCGCTATCAGGAGTGATCTCCATTCAAAACAAATCCTAACACTCAAATGTCCAATTCAAGCTACTTCCTCAGCGGCGAAAAGCTGACCAAGCGTTTCCCGTCCGCCACTCGCGGTGGCCCGCCCGCCGTCATCTTTGAAAACATCAACTTCGGCCTCAAGGAAGGCGAGTTCGTCTGCTGCCTCGGCCATTCCGGCTGTGGGAAATCCACCATCCTCAACATCCTCGCCGGCCTCGACCAAGCCACCGAGGGAGTCGTCATCATGGACGGCAAGGAGATCACCGGCCCGTCCCTCCAGCAGGCCGTTGTCTTCCAAAGCCACTCGCTCCTGCCCTGGCTCACCACCCTCCAGAACGTCACCATCGCCGTCCGCGCCCGCTGGCCGGAATGGTCCAAGGAACAAATCCGCGATCACTCGCTGCACTTCCTCAAACTCGTCGGCCTCGACCAAGTCACCGACCGCAAACCCCACCAGCTCTCCGGCGGCATGAAGCAGCGCGTCGGCATCGCCCGCGCCTTCGCCATCGACGCCCGCCTCCTCCTGATGGACGAGCCCTTCGGCGCGCTCGACGCCCTCACCCGCGGCACCATCCAGGAAGAACTCGTCAAAATCTGGGGGAAGTCCCGCAAGACCGTCTTCATGATCACCCATGACATCGACGAAGCCATCCTCCTATCAGACCGCATTTTCCTCATGACCAACGGGCCGAACGCCCGCATCGCCGAGTCCGTCGTCATTGACCTCCCGCGCCCCCGCACCCGCGCGGAAATCATCCACCACCCGGATTACTATAAAATCCGCAATCACCTCGTGGACTTCCTCGTCAAGCGCTCCCACGAGCTCGCCGGCAGCCCGCCGCCCGGCGGCCCGCTCGCCCCGGACGGCTCCCTCGCTTTCCCGCCCGACGTCCACCCCGCCCGCCGCCAAGCCAGCGAGGGCGCTCGCGCGCTCGCGGTGCACTAACACCAACCTATTTATTTCCATGCGCCCGCCTCTCCCGCCCTTCACTGAAGAAACCGCCCGGCAAAAAGTCCAAGCCGCCGAAGACGCCTGGAACACCTGTGATCCCGAGCGCGTCGCCCTGGCCTATACCGAAACCACCGAATGGCGAAACCGCGCGGAGTTCCTCCACGGCCGCGACGAGGTGCGTGCCTTTCTCCGCCGCAAGTGGGACCGCGAACTCGACTACCGGCTCAAGAAAACCCTCTGGGCCTTCACCGGCAACCGCATCGCCGTCCGCTTCGAATACGAATGGCGCGACTCATCCGGGCAATGGTTCCGCGCCCACGGCAACGAAAACTGGGAGTTCACCCCGGAAGGGCTCATGTCCCACCGCTTCGCCAGCATCAATGACCAAGCCATCTCGGAAAGCGAACGCCGCCTCAGCTAACGATCTCTATCATAAAACGAAAACATCAACGAAACCATGAATAAATCCACCATGACCGAAGCCATCCTCGAAGCCAAGCACGCCAAAAACCTCACTTGGGGCGGGCTGGCCGAAGCCGCCGGACTATCGGAAGTTTACACCACCTCCGCCTGCCTCGGCGAGAATGCCCTGCCGCCGGAGGCCGCTGGGAAAGTCGCCGCGGCCCTCGGCCTTGGCCCCGAGATCTCCGACGCACTCATTGCCTTTTCCAACAAGGGCGAGGCCGCCGCCACCGTCACCAAGGAACCGCTGCAATACCGTTTCCAGGAAATCATCTATGTCTATGGCAGCACGCTCAAAGCCCTCATCGAGGAGAAATTCGGCCCCGGCATCATGAGCGCGATCGACTTCAGCATGGAAGTCGAGAGGGTCCCCGATCCCAAAGGGGACCGCGTGAAAATCGTCATGAACGGGAAATTCCTCGGCTACAAAACCTGGTAAATTCTCCTCAACGGGCGGGTTATTCCAGCTGCGCTGATTATCAACTGAGGTGCGTCGGGGGATTTTTCTCCGCAGATGGAGCTTGCTTGGGGGGGCTGGGGGCCAGCTACTAAATGTGCCATAGTTTTCCGGTTGACGCTACCAGATGTGTCTTTAGGCTTTGCGTCGTTGCCCCTTTCCCGTTTCCATGCGTTGCGTCCAATGTGCGTCCCTCAAAGACAAGGTCCTCGACTCGAGGTCATCGAAAGATGGCACATCGATTCGGCGGCGGCGCGAGTGTCTGCAGTGCGGCTACCGCTACACGACCTACGAGCAGATCGAGCGGACCGAGCTGCGGGTGATCAAGCGCGATGGCGCGCGGGAATCGCTCAACCGCGAGAAACTCATGAGCGGCCTGATCAAGGCCTGCGAGAAACGCCCGGTGCCGATGGACCGGCTCGACCGCGCGGTGGAGGAAATTTTAACCGACCTGCACAAGGACCATCTCAACGAGGTGCCCTCCGCCATCATCGGCGGCAAGGTGATGGACAAGCTCCATCAGATCGATCCGGTTGCTTACGTCCGCTACGTTTCCGTTTACCGGCAGTTCGAGGACGTCAACGAGTTCATCCAGGAAATCCAGTCGCTCTCCCGCCGCGCCGCGCGCGATCCCTTCCAACGGCGCTTGTTCAAGGACTGAGCAAAATTTCATCCCTGTTATAAACCCTACGTGATCTCCCTCATCGGCAATCGACCCGCACTTCAAATCGGCCGCTATCAAGTGATCGATTACGACACGGCATGGCTGGATGACGCCTTGAGGCGTGCCGCCAGGGCCGCGGAGTTCGAGGATTTCCCGTTCGTCGCGGACATTCGCCGCGGCGTCGTCCAGTATCTGGAAACCAAATGCCCGCTCAAGCTGCTGCAACTGGAGGAACTCTTCGACCGGATGCGGAAAATGTTGGTGAAAATCGGCTGCGAGCGGATCGCGGAGAAACTCGAGCCGCTCGCGCCGCCGCTGACGGTTTCGCTCGTCCGCGCGGCGGTGGAGGCGGGCAACGGCTTCGAACTCGCGTTTTTCGAGACGCTGCGCGCCGAGCTGACCGAACTCCGTGCCGCGGGTGCCGAGGAGATCCACTTTTCCGGCTTGCGTGAGAGCTCGCTGATCCTGCGCGGCACCGCGAAATGGAATAAGCGCTGCGACGCGCTGTTGTTTGAGATCCGCGGATTTCTCAACGCCTGGCACCGGGAGCAGCCGAAGACTGACCGCCAACTGCGGTTGTGCGTGGAAAATGACGTTTAGCTCAGTATGATGCACTTGATGCTCGAGCGCAAACCACTGATCGCCCGCTACCGCCTGAAGGCACGTGGATTTCTCAATGCCATCTCCAAGCGCCGCGAGTTCGAGGGCGCGTTGATCCAGGTGGACGGCGGCTTCGGCTGCATCCACCCGTGGCCGGAACTGGGCGACCCGCCGCTGGAAAAATGCCTGGCGGACCTGGCGGGCGCGCGACGCTGGCCGATCGTCCGGCGGGCGCTGCGCTGCGCGGAATTTGACCGCACCGCGCGCTCGTTCGACAATTCCCTGTTCGAGGAAATGGAGGTGCCTGCCAGCCACGCGACGCTGGCCAAGGGCGATGACCAGGAGCTTGCGCTGGCCGTCGAGGCGGGGTTCACCCTCATCAAGTTGAAGGCCGGGCGCGCGTTGGAAGCCGAGGCAAATTTCCTGGAAACGATGGCGGCGGAATACCCGGCGCTCCGGTGGCGGCTGGATTTCAACGAGTCGCTCGACCCGGGGCAAGCCGCGGAGTTCCTGCTTGCGCTTTCCACCAAGGTCCGCACCGCGATCGATTTCGTGGAGGACCCTTGCCCGTATTCCGAGCCGTCATGGACCGAACTCCGCCGGCTAACAAAAATACGGCTGGCGGTGGACCGCGAGTCCGCCCCGGCCAGTGGCGCGGCGCAGGTGATGGTGGTGAAGCCCGCGGTGGACGAGCCGTTCCTGCTCGCCGAGGCGGCGGTCGCGCACCGGCAGCGGGTGGTGCTGACCAGCTACATGGACCATCCGTTAGGGCAGGCCTTCGCGGCGTGGGAGGCGGCGCGGTTGGGCCTGCAATTCCCCGGCCTGGTGGACACCTGTGGCCTGCAAACCCACCACCTTTTCGAGCCCGACGGATTTTCGGAAATGCTTGGTCCCTGGTCGCCGGAGTTCAAGGTGCCGGAGGGGACGGGGCTTGGATTCGACGATCAACTGCACGCCCTACCATGGACCCGGCTTTACTAACAAACCCCGCCTTCTGGACCGATCCCGAACCGGTGAGCGCGGACGGCTTGCCCGTCGCCGTCGCCGGCCTGGCGGGGCATGTCCTGTTTGAAACATCAGGCAGCTCCGGCAGCGCGAAGCAGGTGGCCATTTCCAAGCAGGCACTGCTCATCTCCGCGGTCGCGGTGAACGCGCGCTTGCAAGTCACCGCGGACTCGGCCTGGGGCCTGGCCTTGCCGCCGCACCACGTCGGCGGGTTCGGGGTGCTCGCACGGGCCTTCGAGGCGGCCTGCCGCCTTAAGGTTTTCCGCCAGCGTTGGGAAGCGCACGCCTTTCGCGAGTGGCTTGACCGGAGCGACGTAACCCACACCTCGCTGGTGCCGGCCCAAGTCCACGACCTGGTGAAAGCCGGCCTCACCGCTCCCGCCTGCCTCGCCGCGGTGGTGGTGGGTGGCGGGTCTCTCGGCGCAGCGGCCGGCCAGGCGGCGCGCGATCTCGGCTGGCCGGTGCTGGCGAGTTTCGGCATGACGGAAGCCGGCTCGCAGATCGCCACCCAAGGGCTCGAGCAGCTGGAAGCGCCCTATCAGAGCGCTCCCATCCCCTTGCTGCCCATCTGGAATGCCCGGGTTGCCGCGGGCGATTTATTGGAAATTTCAGGACCGGCGCTTTTCTCCGGGTATGTCATCGGGGGGGAATTCATCCCCCGCGCGGAGGATTGGCATCTCACCTCCGACCGGGTCGCACTGGCTCACGGATCACTCGTCCCGCTCGGGCGGGCGGACATGCTGGTGAAAATCCTCGGCGAGCTGGTGGATCCCCTCCAAGTCGAGCGCGAGCTGATGGAAGCCGGCGGCCTGGGCGACGGAAGCTTCGCCGTCATCCCCGTCCCCGACGCGCGCGCGGGCTTCCTTCTCGTCCCGGTGTGCGAGGGGTCTGTGGATTGGGCGGCGCTCGCGGCAGCCGTGGATATTTATAATGCACGTGCGCCGGGCTTCCGGCGGCTGGCACCTGCGACGGTCATCGCCGAGCTGCCACGCGGCGGCCTGGGAAAAATCCGGCGGGCGGAACTGGCCGCGATCTATCAAACAAGAAAGGGCGCGGATGAATCTTGATTTGAAGGCGCTTCATTTTGTGTGAAGGCTCCGGGCAGGATGCCCGGGCCACGTGGTGCGGTTTTATTGCTAGATTCGTGGTGCTTGTTTTTTTGTTTAGGCTGACTCTGTTCACTTCTCGATCTGGAACCCGCGGCAATTTTCCAACAGCGGGACCTTGCGGGCGCTGAGATTTTTGATGTGGTGGGCGACGTTGGATTCCTCGGTGATTTCCTTGATGAAAGACTCCACCTCGTTGTCCTCGCCCATGACTTGGAGTTCGACGCTTCCCTCGGGCAGGTTTTTCACCCAGCCGCAGACTTCAAATCCACGGGCCAGATCCTTGACGGTGTAGCGGAAGCCGACGCCTTGGACGCGGCCTTCGAAGATGACTTGTTTGGCGATCATAAACTGGCTGAGTGGGCAATGCGGTCGAGTTTAGACATGAAGAGGAGTTAAACCGCAGATGAACCCAGATAAACGCAGATTAAGAGGGATTTCATTAATGTTTTATCTGCGTTCCCGTTCATCTGTGGTTAAGAATTCTTAAAATTCTGGCACACGTTGAAGCGGTTTAATTTCCCGAAAGCGCTTCGGCGGTGGTGGGCTCGAAGGTGTTGAGGAAACGCAGGCGGGTGGGCGAAAGCCGCGCGACTAACAGATGGCGCTGCCGTTCGGAGACGATGGCCTGGCCGAGCGTGGCGGATTCCTCGCGGCCGGCGAGCGCGGCGATGAGGTTGAGCGCAACGGACTGGAGCTCCGCGGTGGCTTCCACGCTGTCCAGCTCGATGTCCCAGATGACGGCGGAGGAGGACTCGCCGTCGGGGAAAAGGAGGTAGCGGTCGTTTTTCCAAGCGGAGGCGATTTCCATCGCCGCCCCGACATCGCCCAGCGGTTCCAGCCAGAGGCGGAGGCCGAGTTGGCCGGCGGATTCCGTGAGAAACGGTTCTTCGGGGACCTCGGGAAGCTCGAGCGCCGGCGGCCCGGCGGCGGACGAGCCGGGCACGAGAATGCCGCGCGTGGTCTGCGGCGGATTGCGGAAAACCGCGTGGAACGCCTCGTCGCCTTGGACATGCAGCGTGTCGGCAAGGCCTTTTCCCTCGATCAACGGAAAGGTGGTCAGGCTCTGGAGAAACGGGGGCAGCAGGGCCATGAGCTGCTCGGCCGCGGAGTGCTCGTTCAGCGGCATAAAACCGATGGCGCGGGCGTTGGCGGCGTAGAAGCGCGCCTCGGAACCGGAGGCCGCGCCCTGGTGGAGCGCCTCGCGGGCGCGCGCGGCATCGTCGCCGGGATAGGCCGGAGCGGGCGGAAAATGTTGGTGCAGCAGGATGCGGGCGAGCAGGCGGACCAGCGCGGCCTGGTCCGGGATCTCTTGCAGCTCGAAGCGATCCGTCACCCAGCCCTCGCCGGTGACGTCGTCGAACCAGCCGCGCGCGCCGACCGAGCGGACGGCGGTGAGCTGGGAGAGCAAGTCATCGCCCGGCCGCAGCCAGCCGATGAGCGAGTAGGCCTCTTGGCGGTCATCGGTGCCGGCCGGACCGAAGCGGCTCTCGATGGCCGCGCCGATGCGGTCGCGCAGTTCTTCCGTGGCGATGCGGTGGACGACCGGGCTGGAGAGAAACCGCAGGCCGAACTCCTTTTCCGCGCGGTCGATGAGTTCCTGCGGGACGGCGAGTGCACCACCGCCTTGGGCGAGCGACCGCAGCGACTCGTTCTCGCGCTTGAGCATCTCGTTTTCATCCGCCGCGATGCGGAGCTGCGTCTGCAAGGCGGAGAGATCCCCGGTGGCACCCGACGAGCGCCAGTGAAGGCCCTGCATGATTCCGCCGACACCGATGGCCCCGCCTAGCAGCCAGGGAAGCAGACTTTGTGGAGAGGGCACGGCGGAGAAAAACGAGGCGGCTCAGCGCCGGGCGGGCGGCGCGGTTTCGGTGAAGGGATTGACCTCCAGCGCGGAGGATTTCAAGCCGAAGACTTGCTCGAAGGTTTTTCCAGCGCGGTAGTTATAGACGATGGGCGCGCTGCGCTTGCCCTCGGCGTCATAGATGTAGCAAAGGCGCTGCACGGGAACCTCCTTGCCGTTCTCATCGGTGTGGCGGACGCGGGAGTCGAACATCACTTCCTCGACGAGCAATCCGGTGTGGCGGTGGTAGCCGTATGCCACCTTGAACAGCTCGTTGTTCTTGCCATCCATGATCTTGCAGCCACGGGGATTGCCGCTGGCGTCCATGGTGTAGGCGGTGAGCATGGTGAGCACGCCGTTGGCGGAAAACGTTTTTTTCGTGAGCCGGCGGTTGTCGGGGCTGCGGATGAACACGGCGCGCGATCCGTCGTCGTGGCGCATGTAGCGGACGTTCGGGCCATCCACGCCGTCGAACTCGCTGGCTTGGCTGACGGGTGAGAGGAGGCAGACCGCCAGAATCCAGATTTTCCAAGTTGCCAGCGGGTTCATGGGGCACAAACTAAGCACCTCGGGCGGACGCTGCAAGCCGCCATTTCCGCCGATGATCTGGAACACTAAAAGAGGCCCGCTCGACCTCACCCGACAGGCGCGGGTGATGGGGATCCTCAACGTGACCCCGGATTCGTTCTCCGACGGCGGCGTGCATTTCGGGAAAAACACCGCGTTGCGCCACGCCCGCCAGATGATCGCGGAAGGCGCGGATCTCATCGACGTCGGTGGCGAATCGACCCGGCCGGGAGCCGTCGCGGTCCCGGCTGCGGAGGAAATCGCGCGGGTGGTGCCGGTCATCGCCGCGCTGCGGGCCGAGTGGGACGGGCTGATTTCCATCGACACCACCAAGGCGTCCGTCGCCGCCGCCGCGCTGGCGGTCGGGGCGGACATCGTCAACGACGTCAGCGGCTTGTTAGCCGATCCCGCCATGGCGTCTATCTGCGCGGCCAGCGGCTGCGGCGTGGTGGTCATGCACATGCAGGGGAACCCGCGGACGATGCAGGATGCGCCGCATTACCGCGACGTGGTGGCGGAGCTGCGGGCGTTTTTCGAGGAGCGGCTCGCGACCCTGCGCGCCGCGGGGATCGCCCCGGAGGCGCTGTGTTTCGACCCGGGGATCGGATTCGGAAAAACCTTGGAGCACAACCTCGCGTTGCTCGCCGGGCTGGAGAGCCTGCGCATCGCGAACCGCCCGATTTTGTTGGGCGTTTCCAGAAAGTCCTTCATCGGCCGAATCCTCGGCAGCCCGGAGCTCGCGGCGCGCGAGTGGCCGACGGTCGCGATCACCTCCAGCGCGCGGGAAAAAGGCGTGATGCTGCACCGCGTGCATGCCGTGCGGCCGAATGTTGAGGCGCTGAGGATGACGGAAGCGATCCTCGGCGGGTAAGAGATCAAGGCTGCCAATTTGGAAATCTTTTAAGGAATCTCGACGGCTCTTAAAAAATGCTTAAACCGACAGGATTGAGCGCCCGCCGGTTTCCCCGGGCTTGCGGTAAGACGTGCTTGCGGGCATGATCGCGTCAGCCCGCATGGCTGCTCTTTCATGTCCACTTGGCACCCGATTCACCCTCCTCCCTTCTGGCAGCGCTGGCTTCCCGAGTGGCTGCACGGGCCGGTGCGGCTGAGTTTTCAACTCGCGGTGATGGCTGCGTTGGCGCTGTCGGGCTTCGTTTTTTTCTACTTCATGCTGGCGATGCGATTCGATCTGGAGGAGGTGGCGAAGCTGCCGGCCGGGACGACGTATTACGACCGCAAGGGCGATGAAATCACCGCTCCGGGCGGCACCGGCCGCAAGTTGGTGACGCGCGAAGAAATTCCGGACTTTTTGGTGAAATCCCTGCGCGCGCGGGAGGATGCGAGGTTTTTCCAACACCGGGGCGTGGATGTCCGGGGCCTCCTGCGGGCGACACTGAGGAACTTGAAAGATCGGGATTTCACCCAAGGTGCCTCGACGCTGAGCATGCAGCTGGCGCGGAATTGCTTCCAAATGAGGCAAAAATCACTGCACCGGAAATTTCTCGAAATTGCTCTGACGCTGCGAGTGGAGTCGCGCTACAGCAAGGACGAGATCCTCACCCACTACCTGAACCGGATTTACTTTGGCTCTGGCGCGGACGGCATCGAGCAGGCGGCGCAAACGTATTTTGCCAAGCCGGCGCGCGAGCTCAGCGAGGGCGAGTGCGCGCTGCTCGTCGGCATCATCCGCGGACCCCACATTTTCTCGCCGTTCCGGAATCTGGAGGCCGCGCTGGAACAACGCAGTCAAACGCTCGACCGGTTGGTGGTGATGGGCTTGATCGACCGCGAGCGCCGCGCCGCCATCGCTGCGGAGCCCGTGGCGCTGATCCGCGATGAGGAACGCGAAACCCAGACATCCTACGCGCTGCAAGCGGTCAGGCGGGAACTCGACCGGATCTTGGAAAGCAACAACATCCAGCTCGGCGGGCTCAAGGTGCAAACCACGCTCGACGCCGCTTGGCAAAACCGGTTGGAAATCGAGCTGACACGGGCCGTGGAGGACTTGGAGGCGGAGAAATCCTGGTCCCACCCGACCCACGCGAGCCATCCGCCGGGCGAGGCGCCCGCCTATCTACAATACGCCGCGGTCACCACCGAGACGCGCACCGGCGCGGTGTTGGCCCTGATCGGCGGGCGGAATTTCCGCCACTCGCGCTTTGACCGGACGCGGTCGAGCCGGGATCTGGGGTCCGCCTTCGAGCCCTTCGTCGCCGCCGCCGCCGCGGAGCGTGGCAAGCTCGTCCTGCCGGGGAAACCGGTGCAAACAGGCCGCCAGATCGGGCCTGCCGAGGTCGAGCGACTGGCGAAACGCTGCGGGATCGCCGGGCCATTCTTGAAAACCGAAGATCTTTTCCGCGGCTCGGTCGCCGCCACGCCGATGGAAATGTCGGTGGGCCTGGCGACCCTCGGCAACCAAGGCAAGCGGCCCAAACCCTATCTGATCCGGGAAATCCGCGACGCGGGTGGCGAGGTGATTTATGCGGCCAAGCCGGATCTCATGGCCGCCCTGAGCCCGGCGGCGGCGCTGGATGCCACCAGCGTTTTGAAGCGGACGGGCGGCACCCGCTCGTTCACCGGCGCGACCGGCTCCGAACGCGACGCGTGGACGCTGCGGCTCGGCCCGGCCGGCTCCACCGCGATCTGGATCGGCTTCGACCAACCGACGAAAATCTCGAGCCAGGCGCGGCTCAAGTCGCTGCTCGACGAGTTCGTCAAGCGGCTGGGCAATCAGTGAGACCTCGTCTCCGCGGGAATCACGCCGCGTGGGTGGATGCGATCAAACCTCGCCGGACTCCTTGTGGGCTTCCTCGCGCGGCTCCTTGTCGGGGGCGGGTTTGACGCGGGTTTCCGTCTCGGAGCGGGTGATTTCATGCTCGAAATCCTCGCGGGCTTTCTTGAACTCACCCATGCTCTTGCCGATCCCGCGGGCGAGCTCGGGGAGCTTTTTGGCACCGAAAAGAAGTAGGATGACCACGAAAATCATGATCATTTCAGGACCGCCGATGGGGCCGAGGAAAGCGAGGAAGGGTGCGTTCATGGAGTGAATCTAGGGATGGAATGGCTGACAGGCAATCGGCAAGCGCGAAATAAATTATACGCGGGTCCGTGCAGGGAAATTTCAAACGCTCGATCTGCCACCCGACAGACGATGAGAAAAAACCGCTCGTGGGAATGGTGCCGGCTTTTTCTGCCTCCTTTTACCCGTGTCAGGTGGCGTCTGCCTTCCCCAACTTGCGGGTAACCACTTGCATACACGTGAAATCGTGTTTTAGATCCAGTTTCCGATGATCCCCAAGTCCCGCCTCATTCCTGCTTTAGCGCTTGCGTTCACCGCGTGCAAAGCGGTCGGCCCCGACCACCAGATTCCGGGAATGCACTTGCCCGCCTCATTTTCTCAAGGTGGCACCCAATGGAAGCGCCACTCGCCGGAGTCGCTGCCGAAGCCGCGGCCCTGGTGGCGGCTTTATAAAGACCCCACGCTGACCTCGCTGGTCGAGCGCTCGTTGGCGTCCAATCAGGAAATCGCCGCCGCCGGTGCCCGCGTCCGGCAAGCGCGCAGTCTCAGCCAGGCCGCGCGTTCCCGCTATTTTCCCGCCATCGACATCGGCGCATCCGCCGAGCGCTCACGCTCCCGCTTCCGGGGCAATGACGGCGGCGGCTCCGCCACTTTGGAAAATCGCTTCACGCTACCCCTTACTTTCAGCTACGAGCTGGACCTCTGGGGTGGCCGTGCCCGCCAAGTGGAATCCGCCGAGGCCTCTGCCGACGCGGCCGCGGAAACCTTGAACACCCTCGGCCTGACCGTCGCCACCGAAGTCGCCCAAACTTATTGGGCGCTGCGGGCGGTGGATGCCGACCGCGCCCTGCTCGCCCGGACCGTCGAACTGCGCCGCGAGGCGCTCGGCCTCCTCACCCGCCAGCGCGACGCCGGGGCGATCAGCGGACTCGACCTCTCGCGCGCGGAGACGGAGGTCTCCATTGCCGAGGCTGACCGCATCGGGCTCGACCGCGACCGAATTGAGCTGGTCAACGCGCTGGCCGTGCTCACCGGTTCCGCCGCCATCGGCTCCACAGTGCCGGAACGGACCGAGCTGCCCGCGCCGCCGCAGGTGCCTGTTTCCGTGCCATCGGAACTCCTCCGCCAGCGGCCGGACATCCGCGCCGCGGAGCGCCGCATCGCCGCGGCCAATGCCGAGATCGGGGTGGCAACCGCCGCGTTTTATCCTTCCGTAAACATCGGTGCCTCCACCGGCCTGGATGCCACGCGGGTGAGCGACTTGTTCAGATCCCCCGCGGTCGTCTGGTCGCTCGGGCCCAGCGTGACCCTGCCGATCACCGGCCAGAAACTGCTCGCTTACCAGCGCGACGCCACCCTCGCCGCGCACGAGGAGGCCAGTGCGGACTACCGCCAGACCGTCCTCAACTCGATGCGCGAAGTGGAAAACGCGCTTCAGGGATCCACCATCGTCGCCCGCCAGCAACAGGCGCAGGAAGACGCCCTCACCTCCGCCCGCCAGACTTACGTCCTCTCTAACACCCGCTTCGAGGCCGGCCTCGTCAGTTTCCTCGACGTCGTCGATGCCGAGCGCACTCGCCTCGACGCCGAGCGCCGCACCAACGCCGCCCGCGCCGAACGCCTCGCCATCTCCGTCGCCCTGATCAAGGCACTCGGCGGGGAATGGCGCTGAAATTTCCAGACTAACTTAAAATTCTCAAAACCGCGAATGACCGCGAATGATAGCCGATCCCAATCGATGATGATTCGCGCCCATTCGCGTTCATTCGCGGTTCAAAATTTCCCCTCTTAGATCATGAGACTCATCCTCCTAGCCGCCTCTTCGCTGGCCCTCGCCTCCTGCGGTAAAAAATCCGACTCTGCTGCCGCTGCGCCCAATCCGATGGACCGCATCCAGCCCGTCGAGGTCATGCCGATCCAGGAAATGACGCTCACCGAGACCGTCGAACTGGTTGGCAGCATCGCCGCCAACGAGAGCGCTGAGCTGCGTTCGGAAATCCCCGGCACCCTCACCGAGATCTCCTTCGAGGAAGGGGCCCGGGTAAAACAAGGGGATCCCCTCGCCAAGCTCGACACCCGCGAGCTCGAAGCCCAGCTCGCCGAGGCCCGCGCCCGCTTCGCCCTCGCTGCAGGCAATCTGGAACGCAACGTCGCACTCCTGAGGAGCAACGCCATCTCCCAAGCCGAGGTCGATGTCGCCCGCGCCGAGGAAGCCCAGCTTCAGGCCGCCATCGACCTGCTCGAAGTCCGCCTCGCCAAATCCACCATCACCGCGCCCTTCGACGGTATCACCAGCGCCCGCACGCTCTCCATCGGCGACTACGTCACCTCTCAATCCATCATCACCACGCTCGACGACCTTTCCCGCCTGAAGGTGGAAATCGAAGTCCCGGAGCGTTATTTGCCAAAGCTCCAGCCCGGCACCACCTTCACCCTCCGCACCGCCACCTTGCCGGCCGGCGAGACCATCACCGGCGAGGTTTATTTCGTCTCCTCGCGGATTGACGACCAGACGCGTGCCACCCAAGTGAAAGGCTACGTCCTCGACCCGCCGCCCTTCATCAAGCCCGGCATGTTTGCCAACGTCTCGTTGGTCCTCCGCACCGTGGAAAATGCCATGGTCGTGCCGGAAACCGCCGTCCTCAACACCGAGCGCGGCAGCGTGCTGATTTTTCCCGTGGAAAAAGACGGCGTCATTGTCGCCGAGTTCATTCCCGTCCGAACCGGGCTCCGCGTCCCCGGCTACGTCCAGGTCTCACCCGTCGGGCCACCGATCAAGGTGGGCGATAAAATCGTCTCCGCCGGCGTCGGCGGGCTGATCCTTTTCCCCGGCGTGAAACTCAAGCCGGTCGAGCCGCTCGTCCAGCCCGGCGCTCCGCCGAACACCGACCGCCGCATCGAGTGATGCAGAGAAATCAACCGCAGATGAACACAGATGAACGTTAATTTTAATACCCTTCTGAACTTCAGCCATTCTGAGAGTGAAGCGAAAAACTCTCTGATTATTTGCGTCCATCTGCACCCATCTGCGGTTCAATTTCCTCTTTAAGGATGATCATTTCCGACACCTCCATCAAGCGCCCGGTGCTCACCACCGTCGCCGCGCTGATCGTTATTCTGCTCGGTGTGCTATCGTTCCGCGGCATGCCGGTGCGCGAGTATCCGGACACCGACGTCCCCACCGTTTCCATCACCACCACCTACCGCGGCGCCTCCGCGGAAGTGGTGGAAAGCCGGGTCACCGAGCCGCTCGAGGAGCAACTCTCCGCCATCGACGGCATCCGCGTCATGAAATCCTCCTCGCAGGAGGAAGTCTCGCGCATCACCATCGAGTTCAATCTCGACCGCAATCCTGACGAGGCCGCCAACGACGTCCGCGACCGCGTCAGCCGTGCCCGCCGCCGCCTGCCCGACGAGGTGGACGAGCCGATCATCGCCAAGGAAGAGGCCGACGCCGCGCCCGTCCTCTGGCTCACCTTCACCTCCGACCGCTTCAGTCGCACCGAGCTAACCGACGCGGTGGACCGCATCGCGAAACAGCGCATCCAGACCGTCCCCGGCGTCGGCACCATCTTAATCGGCGGCGAGCGGCGTTACGCCATGCGCTTGTGGATAGATCCCGATAAGCTCGCCTCCTACCAACTCACCGCCACCGACGTGGAAACCGCCCTGCGCGACCAGAACGTCGATGTCCCCGGTGGCCGGATCGAGTCCTACGCCCGCGAGTTCACCGTCCGCACCCAAGGCGAGCTCGGCGATGCGGAGGCTTTCGAAAACCTTGTCATCGCCGCCCGCGGCAACAGCCAGATCAAGCTCCGCGACGTCGGCCGCGCCGAACTCGGCTCGGAAAACTACCGCACGAGAACCTTCTTCAACGGCCAGCCCACTGTCGGCCTCGGCGTCGTCCGCCAGTCGAAGTCCAATCTGCTGGAAGTGGCTAACGGGGTGAAAGACCTGATCCCGATGATCAAGGCGGACTTGCCGGAGGGCATCGACGTCCGCGTGGGCTACGACAGCTCGGTCTTCGTCGGCCGGTCGGTGGACGAGGTTTTCAAAACGATCTTCATCGCCTTCTTCATCGTCGTCGCGGTGATCTTCTTTTTCCTGCGCGACTGGCGTGCGGTGCTCATTCCCATCACCGCCATCCCGATTTCCATCATCGGCACCTTTGCGGTCATTTCCGCCCTCGGGTTTTCCATCAATATTCTAACACTCCTCGCGCTCGTGCTGGCCATCGGGCTGGTGGTGGACGATGCGATTGTGATGTTAGAAAACATCTATCGCCGGGTGGAGGAGGGCGAGACCCGCGTCCAAGCCTCCGTCCGCGGCGCGCGGCAGGTCGCCTTTGCCATCATTGCCACCACGCTCACGTTGGTGGCGGTTTTCCTGCCCGTCGCCTTCCAGTCCGGCTCGACCGGCCGGCTGTTCTACGAGTTCGGCATCTCGCTGGCCGTCTCGGTGATGGTCTCTTCAACCGTCGCTTTAACCGTCACGCCGATGCTCTGCTCGCTCATTCTAAGAGGCAACGACCCGGTCACCGGCCACCCGCCGCACGGTTGGATCTACCGCGTGACCGAGCCCGCTTTTGTTTTCGTGAACAATCTCTTTGGCAGCACCCTGCGGTTTAGCCTCAGAGTTTGGCCAGTCGTCATTTTGTTAGCATTTGGCTTCGTTGCGTTCGCCCCCTTCGCCCTTCGCGGCCTGCAGCGTGAGCTCACGCCGGTGGAAGACCGCGGCAGTTTCATCTCGATTTTCTCCGGCCCGCTCGGTTCGCATCCGGACTACACGCAAAATTACGTCAAGCGCATGACCGAGGTCCTTGAGGAGCAGCCGGAACTGGAGAGTTATTTTTCCGCCACCGCCTTCGGCCGCGGCGCACCTGGGGCGGGCAGCTCCGGGCTGATTTTCAGCACGCTTAAACCCTGGGAAGATCGCACGCGCTCGACCCAGAAAGTTCTAACTGACATCAGCGCCGGCTACGCCGAAAATGTCACTGGCGGCCTCGCCTTCGCCATCGTCCCCAATCCACTCGGCGGCCGCAGCTTGCAGGAGGGATTCCAGCTCGTCCTCCAAGGCACTAACTTCGACGAGCTCCAGAAACACGGTGCCACGGTCATCGGGAAAATGCGCGCAAGCGGGATTTTCGACGGCCCCCGCGCCGAGCCACGCGTCGACAAGCCCCAGCTCAACGTCAACATCGACCGCGCCCGCGCCGCCGACCTCGGCGTGCCGGTCGCCGACATCGCCTCGTCGCTCGAATCACTTTTCGGCGGCCGCGAAGTCACCCAATACAAGCGCGAGAGCCGCCAATACGACGTGATTCTCCAAATCGAAGACGCCGCCCGGCTTTCCCCGTCCGACCTCGGCCGGATCTACGTCCGCTCCGACCGCAACGCGCTGGTCCAGCTTTCCAACGTCGTCACCACCGACGAGGCCATCACTCCGGAAGAATTTCCGCATTTTAACCGCCTCCGCTCCATCAGCGTCAAGGCCCGCCTCGCGCCTGGAAAAACCATCGGCGACGGCGTGGATTTTATCGACTCCATCGTCCCGGAAATCCTGCCGGAGGGCTACAGCTACGCTTGGGACGGTGAGACCCGCGAGTTTGTGGAAAGCGCCAGCGACACCTTCGCGTTGTTCGCGCTCGGGCTGTTATTTACCTTTCTCATCCTCGCTGCGCAGTTCGAGAGCTGGGTCCACCCGGTGACCATTTATACCGGTGTCGCCCTCGCACTGGCAGGTGGAATCATCACCCTCTACGTCTCGCGTTTCTGGGGCGCGCCGATGACGAACAACCTCTTCGCCCAGTTCGGGCTCATCCTGCTCATCGGGCTGATCGCGAAAAACGGCATCCTCATGGTCGAGTTCGCCAACCAGCTCCAGCTCCAGGGGAAAAACGCCTTCGATGCCATCTGGGAAGGCACCACCCTGCGTTTCCGGCCGATTTTGATGACCTCCATCTCCACCATCGGCGGTACTCTTCCGCTCGCCCTTGCCACGGGCGCGGGTGCGGAGACCCGCAACCCGCTTGGCATCGTCATCGTCGGCGGCATGGCCATGGCCACCGTCCTGACACTTTTCGTCGTCCCCGTCTTCTATCTGGTTTTCGACCGCATCGTCCGCAAGGTTACCGGCCGTTCCAGCGCCCACGGCCTCACCCGCGCCCGCAGCGTCGAGGCGGAAGTCAGCGTGGCTGGAGCGTCTCGCCCCGCACCGTTGTAGAGGCGTCGCGCGGCGAGCACTTCCACGCCTGGAAGCTCCGTTTTCATTTTCAGCGGCTCCCTGGAAAAACCGTCATTTGACATGGCTGCCAAAGCGCACGCTATTTTTTTCACGGAATCCCGCCTTGCCATCTAGGGCAAAACCCGCCATAGCCCGCGCCCCTTCCCACGGAGGAGTCACCATATCACTTGTTTCCCATGTCTCTGAAAATTCGAAATCTTGCCATTATTGCCCACGTTGACCATGGGAAAACCACCCTCGTCGACCAGCTTCTCCAAGCGGGCGGCACCTACCGTGAAAACCAAGCCACCACCGAGCGCGCCATGGACTCCATGGACCTCGAGCGCGAAAAGGGCATCACCATCAAGGCGAAAAACACCGCCATTCTCTGGGAAGGCTACACCATCAACATCGTCGACACCCCGGGCCACGCCGACTTCGGTGCCGAGGTGGAACGCGTCATGAAAATGGTCGATGGCGTGCTTCTCGTCGTCGATGCCTCCGGCGGCCCGCAGGCCCAGACCCGCTTCGTCCTCCGCAAGGCGATGCAGGAAGGCCTTAAGCCGATCGTCGTCATCAACAAGATCGACCGCCCGCTCGCCACCCCTCTTAAAGTCCACGACCAAGTCCTCGAACTCTTCCTCGACCTCGACGCGGACGACGAACAGTTCAACGCCCCTTTCGTCTATGGCTCCGCCCGCGACGGCTATTTCATGGATCACCCCGATGACGAGCGGAAGGATTGCATCCCGCTGCTCAAGAAAATCATCGAATTCATCCCCGAGCCGGTTGCCGATCCTGAGGCACCGTTCCTGATGCTCGTTTCCAACATCGAGTGGGATGAATACGTCGGCCGCGTCGCCGTCGGCAAGGTCCTCGGTGGCAGCGTCAAAAAGGGCGATACCATTTTCCTGATGCGCCAAGACGGCACCAAGGTCCAGTCCAAGGTGATGAAAACCTTCACCTACTCCGGCCTCGCCACCGCCGACTCGGATGGTTGCGGCGCAGGCGGAATCGTCGGCATCGCGGCCGGTATTGAAAACATCGACATCGGCGAGACCATCGCCGGCAGCGCCGACCAAGAGCCGCTGCCCTTCGTCGCCATCGACCCGCCGACCGTTTCGATGCAATTTTCCATCAACGACGGTCCGCTCGCTGGCAAGGAAGGCAAGCACGTCACCTCCCGCGCCATCCGCGAGCGCTTGATGCGCGAGTTGAAGACGAATATTTCCATCACCGTCGAGGACACCGACATGTCCGGTGTCTTCAACGTCTCCGCCCGCGGAGCCATGCAGATCGCCGTGCTGGTCGAGCAAATGCGCCGCGAAGGATTCGAGGTCCTCGTTTCCCGTCCGGTCGTGATCTACCGCCGCGACGACAACGGCAAGCTGCTCGAGCCCTTCGAAACGCTCTACGTCGAGGCGCCCGGCGACTACACGCAGGGCATCCTGAAAATTCTCATGAACCGCAAGGGGCTGATGGAGCACATGGACACCGAGGCTTCCGGCCGCGTGTTCATCCAAGCGACCATCCCGACCCGCGGCCTGATCGGCTTTGAAACCGAGCTGGTCAACCTGACCTCCGGCCACGGCATCATGTCCCACTTGTTCAAGGAATACGCCCTCCACGCCGGCGATATCCAGAACCGCACCACGGGCACGCTCGTTTCCATGGATTCCGGCACTGCCACTCCGTTCTCGCTGCAAACGCTTGAAGAACGCGGCGTCCTCTTCGTCGCTCCCGGCGATGCGGTTTACGGCGGCATGTTGGTGGGTGAGAACCCGCGCGTCGGCGACCTCCCGGTCAACCCGGTGAAGGAGAAGCACCTCGATAACATGCGTTCATCCGGTAAGGACAAGACCTCCAAGCTCACGCCAGCGCTGCGTTTCTCGCTCGAGCGCGCCATCGAATACATCGATGCCGACGAGCTCGTGGAAGCCACGCCGCAGAACATCCGCCTGCGCAAGCGCATCCTCGACGCCAACGTCCGCAAGCGGGCGGCCAAAGGCACCGAGGACCGCGCCGCCCGCTGATCCCAAGGCCAATGAACTTCAAAGCCCCTGCGCGAGCAGGGGCTTTTTCTTTTGGATTGATTCGTCTCTGAAAAATAAAACTCGACAAGCGGGCCGAAATGCCATACCGAGTATGGCATGAAAATGACCATGCACATCGACGAGGCTCTGCTGGCCCGAGTCATTGAAACATACGGCTACGCCAGCAAGACCGAGGCCGTAGAAATGGCTTTGCGCGAGTTAGACCGCAAGGCCCGTTACCACGAGCTGGGCAGAAAGGGCCTGGGGATGACTCCCGAGGAACTGGGGGACGCCGTGGACCCGAACTACGACATCATGGCATCCAGAGTCGCCGAAACCCCCACAAAATATGGGAAGTGACGTCCTGATCGACAGCAATGTTTACATCGACCTCCTCAAGATGAGGAAGGATCCGGTCGCGACGCTCTACGAATGGGGGGAGGCCCGTGACCGGAATCTGGCGATCTGCGGCATGATCCGCGTGGAGGTGCTGCGGGGACTGAAGCTCTTGAAGGTCTATCACAGCATCTCCGCCATCATGGACGTAATGATCAATCTCCCAAGCGACAACCGCATGTGGACCGACGCCACGGAACTCGCCTGGTCGCTCGACCGCAAAGGCATCATCATTCCGGGGGCCGACGCGGTGATCGCCGCCAGCGCCTTGCGCCACGGGGCCGCCGTGATGACCTCCGACGCCCACTTCTCCAAAATCGAAGGGCTCCGCGTGATCCCTCTGCCGGACGAGTGGTTCGGGAGATGAGAAACCAAGGCGTGCCTTTCTGGGAGTCGGGCAGGAGCGGCGGCTAGAAGGTGTCTAGGTCGAAGCGATTCGAGAGTTCCAGAGCGAGCCAGCACCCGCGCCATTGGCGTGGGACGGGCTAGCTTGATGTGTTCGAGGCGGAGTTTGGGGCTGGGTCTCCACCACAGGCATTTTCGGAAGCCTCCCCTTGGAAAACGGCGCAACGCTCGGAGCTAAATTTCTGACTTCTTGGAAAAGGAATGATCCAATCCGCCGCGCGTGGCGGATCGTCAGTGAGGTTTAAGCGTTTTTAACGCCGAATACAAAAATTATATCCAATACAAGTCAAATGAGATCCAAAAATATCGCCATCGGTTCAATCGCCGCACTGCTCGCCAACCCCCTGGTCATGGCTGACCAATCCTCAGAATCTGCGCACAGAGGTGCTACTGTTGTACTCATTGTCTGCCCTAAAAGCCAAGTTGAACTCACTCCCGAGGTGGAGACGTTGCTTGTGGGTTCGCCAATCCAATTCCTGGAACAAGCTGAACTCACTCCTGAGGCGGGGCACTCCGCTATTGAAGCCTCCTTTGAGAAAAATTCTGAAACTGAAGAAAACACTGTATACTTGGACTGCGACTTTTCCCCTCGGGAAGATTTTGGGGAGGTCGCCGACGACCAACAGCATGCCGCCGGAATCCACGGAGAGGGCGAGCTTGCTGGCCTATTTCCCCTTTCCGCTGAAGTCACGATGGCCAAGACCGGCGGGGAAGCGAAGACATTCGTGCCTACCGAGGGCGCTATCAATCTCGGACAGAATGACAAAGCCGCATTGATCGAAGACAAAGGTTTCGTCGATTACAGTCCGGATTTAGAGACTGCTGTGATCGAAGGCAAGGGATCTAACGCTCGCATATTCCTGCGTTAAAACCTCACCATGGTATCATAATAACAAGGGCCGTCGGATTCATCTGGCGGCCCTTCATTTCTTTGCCCGGTTCATGAATACAAGCGCCGCGATCGCCGCAGCCGTCCTTTTGCCCTTACCCGCATTCGGGGTTGGAGCGGAAGATACCACACATCCGACGCCACCTCCCGAGGCTAAATCTCCAGAAAATGGCATTGCCATGGACTCCTCCACCCAACGTGCGGTGAAGGCGGGCAAGGACCAAGAACTACTCCCAGCTTTACGGGGAATTGTCATTTCAAGCTCCTCTCTTACCGCACTGACCTTGCAACGAGAAACGGGTGAGGGAGTTCGTATTGATCGCTTTGCCGCAGAGGAAAGCGCGGTGCTCCACCGGATCGCCCACAACGAACTGGGAAAACCTGTCTCGCTGCGTTCTCTCAAACGGTTAAAATCAAAGCTCAGGAAAGGACTTCAATCGCGCGGCCACATGTTAATGCGAATCTCGTTTCCGAGTCAGGAAATCACTTCGGGGGTTATTGCCATTTGCATCACCCCAGCCCGTGCAGGAAAGGTCGCCATAAAGGGAAAACTTGCATTCGGCATGGGATTCACCGCCAACTCCTTCCGCTCCCGGCCCGGCCGACTCATCTCCCAAGACTCGGTTCTCGAAGATCTCGATTGGATCAATAGAAATCCTCTCCGGCGCGCATCCATATCCTTTGCCGACGGCCGAGCGGACGACTCGCTCGATCTGACCCTGCGTGTGAAGGCAAATCAGGCTTGGCGTGTTTATGGCGGAATCGACAATCAACTGAGTGCAAGCCTAGGTGATGAGCGTCTTTTCATCGGCTATCAGCATGGGGATGTCTTTGGTCTCGATCACCGCTTCACCGGCCAATACACCTCCGCTTTGGCCTTCGAGCGGCTCCAAGGAATCAGCGCCGCCTATCAAATCCCGCTACCCATCCGGCATTTGCTGGCCGTTTCTACTGGATACACCGAGTCCGAGTCCGACGTGGCTGGCCCTCTCGACCAGAGCGGACAATTCACCCGCATGGCTTTGGATTACATCGTTCCCTTGCCCCGGTGGCATGGAATCAGTCACGAGTGGAGGTGTGATATGGAATTCCGAAACAATGACTATCTTTTTTCTAATAAAAATAGCCAGACCGTGAAATTTTTTCAACTCGGTATCGAATGGAGTGGTCG
>JBBEEL010000140.1:0-10131 GCA_040880785.1 Akkermansiaceae bacterium
GGATCCAGCTGACCCGCTGCGTCCCCTTCCCCATCGTCCCGCCCAGGCCGCGTGCGGTCAGTTTGCGCAGCACGTCGTAAACGCTCGCCGGCTCGTTCGCCAGCACCATCCCGATCCGCAGCGCCAGCTTGCGCGTGGCCGCCGGCACCGCCGCGCCGAAAAACGCGTCTTCCCACACCTGCGCCACCTCGCAGGAAAACCCCTCGCCCGGCTCGCCCAACCAATCATTCTGTGGCTTGTCCTCCGCGTGCCGATACCAAGTCGCCGTGCTCGCGTTGAGCCAGCTCTTCGGTGGCACCTTGCAACCGGCGATCGCCTCGCCGATGACCCGCGTCGCCGCCACCCGGGAGTCCCGAATTTCCCGCCGGTTTTCCGGCGTGTAGCGGCAGTTCACGCTGCGCCCGGCCAGGTTGATGACCGCCTCCGCGCCTTCCAGCGCCAGCGCCCACGGGCCTAGGCTCTTGCCGTCCCATTCTAGGAACATCCCGTCGCCGCTCCAGCCTTTGCGGCTGCGGCCGATGGCGACCACCTCCTTGCCATGGCGGGCGAAGTGGCGGCAAAGATAGCGGCCAAGGAATCCATTGGCTCCGAAGATGACGATGATTGGGCTCATGAGTGGCGGTGGTGATGGGGTGTGGGGTGGTGTGGGGTTATCGGCAAGCCAAGTCGAAACTCGTTTGGCTTCCCGTTGCCTCCTGGTTCTTGCTAAATACAAATCTTTCAGTAAATTCTGAAAATTAATTGGAAATGTTTGCTTATCCGAGAAGTTTAGTGGCCAGTTGTAGGGCCAGCCCGTGTTTCATTGAGGAGACGCGGTCGGCCATCTTGGAGGCGAAGCCGACGAAGTCCTCGAGCTCTCGCATTTGTTGGTGGAAGGCCTTGCCGGCGGCGCTGCCGATCTCGCGGCTTTCGTCCGAGCACTTGCTGAGGATCGCCAGCGCCGGCTCGATCTCGCGCCGCTTCCGCTCCCGCGCAACGATGGTGAAAATTTGCCACACGTCCTTTTCCGCCTCGAAATACTCGCGCCGCTCGCCCTTTTTCACCACCACCCGCAGGAGACCCCAGGCGACAAGCTCCTTGAGGTTGGAGTGGGCGTTGCCGCGGCTGATCTCCAAGTCCTCCATCACCTCGTCGGTCGTCAACGGCTCCGGCGCGGTCATCAGCAACGCGTGGATCTGCGCCATCGTCCGGTTGATCCCCCACTGCGTGCCAAGCGCGCCCCACTGCGCCACGAACTCGTCGCGCGCCTGCTTGAGCTTCTCCGCCTCGCTTTTCATATTTTCAGTAAATTCTGAAAAGCCGGAAACTTCAAGTAAAAAATACATGCGGCGTCCCCCGCCTTCACAAACTCATTCGCCCCGCACGCGCCGGGCGGCTCGGATCGGGCAGAGCAGGCTGCCGCAGTCCAAGGGGCTGCGCTCCCCTGCCGCCCGCAGGGAGTTTTCGTGTGCACCCGTTTTTACTTCCGGTCCAGGATGTCGTAGCCCAGTCCCCTGCCGCCGTCCTGGTCTTTGTTTCCCAGCCCTTCGATAGCGGCACGTGACGGAAGCGTCGTCCGGTATTTGTCCAGCCGGAGTCCGATTCTCCCGACTGGGATCTGCTCGAACCCGGGCAGGTCCTTCAGCAGCATCGCATCCTTGCGCAATCCAAAATCCTGCAAGGCCCGCTCGTTGAATCCGGGATCCTCCCGGTTTGTCTTGTTAGCGCCGGTCGCATACTCGGCAGAGGCACGGGTTTTGTCTTTGAGGACCTCACTCCACACGAAGGGCTTCTCACAATTCACTGCGACGTTGTTCTCGATTTTCCCCTGATGCGGCAGGATCGTGACAAACTCGAAACCCACCTTGCAGTCGATCGCGATGTTTCCGTGACAGTCGAAGGGTTGGGTCTTCCCATCCTTTGGCATATCCCCCTTTTTAAACAAATACCCCGTCCCACGGGTGCCGCTGCTGCCAAGCGCGACGATGTTGCCGATCACCTTCATGTCCGGATGGTCGTGGTCAAAATAAATACCATCTCCTAACGGCGAACTATGGACGAAATTATGCCGGAACGTAAGGTTGCCAAAATTCCTATTTTGATAGTCATAGGAATAGAAGCCGCCCATGTCGTTCGACACAAGACAGTAGCGGTAAACTTCATTGTATTCGAAGACGCTGTCCATGCTGCCGCAGAGCACGCCCACGTGCGGAGTGTCGTGGATCCGGTTGTGCGCCACATACATTCCGACCGCCGGGTGGTGCCCGCCGCCGCCTCCGCCGGTGAAGCCGCAATTGATGCCGGCGGCATAGACCGGCTCGATTTCGCCAAAGTGGTGGATGTGATTGTTGATCGCCTCGTGTCCCGCCGGAATACGAGGGCGTGAGACTTCATCGCCACCTCCGAGCCAGATGCCGCCCGCACCGAGATGATAAAGGTCATTGCTTTGTGCGGTGTGGCTCATTCCCCCGTCGAAGGTGATCGCGTAGTGGTTCACGTTCCGCACGGTGCATCCGGCCACCCGATTCCCCTCCCCGCCATTGACACGGATCCCGTCGCCAAGATTGAACTCCACGGTGAGATCGCGCAGGGTCACATGGGATGCACCCTTGAGGCCGACGACCGGCTTCCGTTCGTCCACGATCACGATCTCACAGGTGTCGAGTGGCGCGGGTGGATAGAAGTAAATTCTCTGGTCCCGGAAGTCGAGACACCACTCGCCCGGTTGATCGACTTCTTCGAGTAAATTGATCAATTGGTAAGCCTCGCGGCCGTTGCCTTTGGGGCGGTTGTATTTGTTGCCAATTCCCTGGTTGATGGGTTTGGCGAAGGTCGCCGTTTTTTCCTGATCATCGATGCTGAGCACCCGCAGCGCGGAGTTCTCCCACGCCACGCGCCAGTAGCCGCGGAACCAGATGCCGCGGTCCATCTGCTGCTTCCACAGGGCGTGCTTGTCATGGAATTCATCCCGGTATTCGAAAATCCCGCCGCTGGAACCCGGAGCGACTTTCTGGAAGCTTGCAACATTGTTCCAGTCATTCCCTTGCGGACCGCCGGCCGTGTGAATTACCGATTTGAAAGTCATCCAGCCTTCATTCGGGAACCGCGCAAGGGTCATGCGCTTGCCATTGCAGAAGAGATCGACGATGCCGCCGGAGTCCTTGAAAACATCCGGATAGGTCTTGGAATTCACGATGCCTGCCGCCTTGAGGTCGAATGCGACAATCTTGCCGTGCAGGTCACTGGCAATGCGGGACAAGGTTGCTTCATCCCCGATGGAGTTGAAGTCGGCGGCGCTCAATTTACGCCCGCCTAGCAGGCGGGCGCGTTGCCCATCCTGCGCCCGATAGACCACGGGATGCCGCGCCGTTCCCGAGTCCTCCGCAGTGAGTTCAAACGGCTCGTCGAAGTGGTAGTCACCGCCAGCAAGCCAAACGGTCACCGGCGTCTCCCGCGCGGTGCGGGCTGCGGTTTTCGCGCGCTCGAGGGACGCGAATGGACGGGATTCCGAACCATCTGCCGCATCATCGCCGGAGGGCGAGACATGGAACTGCGTGCCTTCTTGGCAACTGGAAAGCATGACCCCGGTGGCGAAGATCGCCACGCTGCGGATCAAAGTGGAACTGGAAGTTTTCATTGGATGATGTTTCAGCCGGATGAAGCGCCTTCCGCCGGTGCCTGCGAGGCAGGGTGGCGTGCTCACGCAGCCTCAGCGCGCGGCCACGAGGTCGTAGCCGCGCCAGTCGCCGATGGTGACCTGGGCGAACTCGCCGACGGGGATGGCCTCGTCCACCATCACGGAGCCGTCGATTTCCGGTGCGTCCCACTCGGTGCGGGCCACGCCGGGCTGCTCGACTAACACACGGACGGCCTTGCCCACTTGCGCCTGATTGGTCTCGCTGGCGATTTTTTGGAGCGCGACCATCGCGCGCGACCAACGGCTCTTGCGGGTGGCGTGGTGGAGGTGGCCGTCCATCTTGTGGGCGCGCGTGCCTTCCTCTTTCGAGTATTGGAAAACGCCGGCGCGCTCGAAGCGGAACTCTTCGATAAACTCGAGCAACTCTTGAAAATCCTCTTCGGTCTCACCGGGGAAACCGACGATGAAAGTCGTCCGGATCCCGAGGCCGGGGATGCCGGCACGCATCCGGCGCAGCAGGTCGCGGATGTAGTCGCCACTGGTGACGCGCTTCATGGCGGTGAGCATTCTATCGGATATGTGTTGGAGCGGGATATCGACGTATTTCGCGACCTTGTCGCACTCGGCGATGGTCTGGATAAGCTCGTCGGACCAATGCGCGGGATGCGTGTAGAGCAGGCGGACCCAGAAATCCCCTTCGATCTTGTTGATCTCGCGCAGCAGCGTGCTGAGCGACTCGCCGCGGGTGGAATCGACCGGCGAGCTGGGGGTCGGCCGTTTGCCTTCCCACTGGTCCATGCCGAAGTAGGTGGTGTCCTGCGAGATGAGGTTGATTTCCTTCACGCCGGATTTCACCAAGGCCTCGACTTCCCTAACAACGGAGTCCTGGGTGCGCGAGCGGTGCTTGCCACGGATGGTCGGGATGATGCAGAAGGTGCAGGTGTGGTTGCAACCCTCAGCGATCTTGACGTAAGCGAAATGGTCGGGCGTGAGGCGGAACCGCGGTGTGGTGTAGTCCGGCACGTATTTCGGTTTGAGCGTGACGAAGTCGCGCGGGTCGTCGGTGGCGGCGGGCCCCTCGTCTTTGGAAACCTCCGCGGCGTTGTTTTTTCCTAGCAGGTTCTCGATGATTGGGGCGACCTTGGTGATCTGGTCGAGGCCGATGAAGGCGTCCACTTCCGGCATGATGCCGGGAAGGTCCTTGGCGAAGCGCTGTGACAAACAACCGGCGACGATGATCTTCTGCCGCGCGCGGTCCGGGTCGTCGGTGCGGTCCTTCACCGCGCCGAAGATGGCGTCGATGGATTCCTGCTTGGCCATGTCAATGAACGAGCAGGTGTTGATGATGAGGACATCGGCCAGCTCGGGATCGGGCGTGAGCGACATGCCCGCTTGCGCGAGGTGGCCAATCATGACCTCCGAGTCGATGAGGTTTTTGGCGCAGCCGAGTGAGATGAGACCTACGGTTGTCATTGGGTAAATGCTGAAAAGCTGAAATGCTGAAAACTGAAATAAGATGAAGAGAAAAGCTGAAATGCTGAAAACTGAAATAAGATGAAGAGAAAAGCTGAAGTGGTGAAAAGAGACGCGCGAAGCATTTTCAGCGTTTCAGCGTTTCAGCATTTCAGCTTTTACCATCAATATTGTGGAGGCAGAATGAGTTCGTCACCGGGCTCGGGCTTGATCTGGCCGAAGCCGGGGAGCGGGTTGGCGATGGCTTCACTGGCTTCCACTTGGGAAACCTTGAGTTGGCCGAGAATGCCGGTCGCGCGGCGGATGGCGAGGGTGGTGCCGACTTGGGCTTGCTCGGGCATGATCACTTCAAAGATGGCAAAACCGCCGTATTCGTCTTCCACGTAGTCAGTGACTTTCCCGATGAGAAGGGCCTCGCTGATCATCCGGGCGCGGCGGAGTTCCCCGTCGGTTTTCTCCAGATTGCGCTGGGCGAGCAGACCTTCCTCGTCTTGGGCGACCTTTTTATCGCGGAGTTTCTGCGCTTCGATTTCATCGAGCGCACGGCGGCTCTCCTCGATCTGGAGTTTCATCGATTCCATCTCGGAGACGGGACTGAATGTCTCACCGCGCTGCTGTTGCATTCTCTCGATCTGGAACTTGTCCTGTTCCTCACGGAGCTCCCGGATCTGCTTTTCCAGCCGGGCGATCTCGTCGCGCGGGGTGTTGCTGACGCCGTCTTTCAGGTTCTGCCAGGATACCACCAAGGCCCCTAAGAGAAGCGCGATGGTGGCGCCCAAGAGAAGTTTCATCGTGTTCATGGGCGGCACGTTGGATGGGTATCATACGGATGTCAACGCGCGTAAATAAGCGGTTAATCCCGCGTTTTTCCTTGAGGCGGCGGGGCTCAGTTATTCGTGCCCTGGCGGCGCAGAAGATCCGCCCGCACGGCCTCGGGGAGCGCATTGGACTGGATCCACGCTTGCGCGGTAGCCGGGTCGCGGTCGATCCACGCGGCCAGTGTCCTTTGATACATCCGGTCGCGCTGGCCCACGTCGGCGATCCGCGCGATCTGGCCGGCGGCGGTGGATGGGTCGCTGCCGAATGATTGCCAGATGAAATTCTGGACCACTCGGTCGTTCACATCGTTGGGATATTGGTCCATCATTGAGACGGCGGCCTTGGGATTTTCCGCGGCCATGCTGCTGACGACCCCCCGCAGCGCGTTGCTGCGGATTTCTCCGGCGGGCAGCGCGCTAAACGAGTTGAGCGCCGCTTGCTTGTCGCTTTTTGCCCAAGCGCTGTAAACGTCGTCCATTCGCCGCTGCGTCGCCTCGCTGGGGTTCGCGCGCAGCCATGCCGCCGTGCCGGCGGGGTCGGTCACCGCCATTTGCCCTGCGGCGCGCAGCATGGCTCCATTTTTCAGGGATTCGTCGGTGAGCGTGGCGATCCAGTCGCGGGTGGCGTCGACCCCTCGCTGCAGGAGGTGGGGCAGCATGTAGTCGAGGCCCTTGCCGCGTTCTGAGCTGCGGGGCATGCGGGTGAGCAGCTCGGTGGCCCGCACCGGGTTGGTTTCCACCATGCCACGGATGATGCCGGGCATGAAGGGATTCGCGCCGTCACCCTCGTATTGGCTCTGCGCCCAGCGGATCGCCGCTTCCGGGTCGGTGGCGGCCCAGGAGGTGAGGATGGTGTCTTGGGCGAAGCCGCCGCGGGTGTTTTTTTCGGCGTAGGCTAGGGCGGTGAGGGGATCGGCCTGGGCCCAGGCCGTCAGCAGGAGCGAATACTCGCCCATCCGGTTTTCCGTCATGCCCAAGCTCCGGAAATGGCCGACCGCTTCTTCAAAATCTCCGGGTGCCAGTTGGTCGAGAAATGCGAGCAAGGCCCGGTTGCGGTCCAGTGGGTTCTCGCTGCGGACGATGGCCTCCAGCCGCACGGTGCGCTCGCCGGTCATTGCCGTCCGGACCCGCTCGGGGCGGCTGCCGCGGGAGCTTCTTGATGCCGCAGAATCGCCGGCGGCCATTGAGGAAGAGGCGCGGGAGGCGCGGGTTTCAGCCGGTCTTTCGGCGGATTCCGGAGAGGCTTCAGGTGAGGATACCCGGCCAGCCATGAAGCCGCCGACCCCGATCAGAACCAGAGCTGCCATCAACGCGGGTGTTTTGAGTTTCATAGGGAAAGAGAAGCGAGACCCTTACCGAGTAGACCGGTTCTCATCTTACACAACGCCGAAAATGAGAGTTCATCCCCCGGAAAACCTTCCGAGTTCCGCTTGAGGAGCGCGTTTTTCAATCCCCACCTCACCCCGCGAAGGCACTCGCCGGGACACCTTGCACGCCTAATCCACGCACCACGAACAAACGCCCGCCGTGCTCTTCATCCTTCTTCTTGTTCACTCCGGTGGTGACGTAAAGCTCCGCGAGCTGCGGCCCACCGAACGCGCAGGCAGTCGTTTCCTCACACGGGAAATCCACCCGCTGCAGCTCCTCGCCGGATTTCGGATCGAAACAAACCACGCAGCCCCCGTGGCAGAACGCGATCCAAAGATTTCCGTTGGAATCGATGGTCATCCCGTCAGGCGAGGAGTCGTGATGGGCGGTGGAAATCACACTGCGGAGATTGCGCAGATGGCCGGTTTCCTCGTAATCGAAGGCGAGCACCTCCTTGCGCGGCGTATCGATGTAAAACACGGTTCCGCCATCGAGCGACCAGACAATGCCGTTGGAATTCGTGACCGGCCCGAATGCCTCGTGAAGCGTCAGGTTCGGATCGAGCCGGTAGAGTTTGGCGTCGCCGGTTTTCTTGGCCAGGCTGATGGTTCCGGCGAAAAACCGCCCGTCTGGCGCGCATTTCCCGTCGTTGAAGCGGTTGTCCGGCTTGTCCGGCTCCGGATTGGCGATGGCGGTGAGCTGGCCCGTTGGCTCATCGAGGAAAAACAAGCCGTGGTCCCCGGCGATGACCAGTCCGCCGCTTTCCCGCGGGACGACGGTGCCCACGCGCTGGCCCACATTCCACGAGTTCTCGCTGCCGTCGGACGGCTGGAAGCGGTGCACCAGGTGGCCCTCGATATCGACAAAATACAAGGCGTCCTGCCACCAAATAGGGCCCTCGCCCCACTGGCTGTGGCTGTTTCCGATTGGTGCGACGGTGATCATGGCGGTAAGATAAAAGCGCTGGGGTGCGGCACCAAGCGAAAACCACGATCCCGGGCTTTCAATCCGCCTAACGCAAGGGCATGCTGCCGCCATGGACAGGGGAGCGGCAGCCGACAGCGGGAAAGTGTGGCTCTACGCCACGGCTTCCGTGGGCCTCGGGGCGTGGATGGGCCCGCTGGTTTACAATGCGGGCAAGGCGCTGGCGGAAGTCTCGGCGGGCCGCCACCTGAATGACCCGCTCGACTGGCTCGCCCGGCTCTGCCGCGAGGCGGATTTCCCGCAATTTTTCCTCGCCAGCCTGGTCTTGGCCGCGGGGCTGCTCGCCTTGCCGTTCATCGCTTGGCTGGGTGGCGGTTACCGCCGGGATGCGGCGGAATCCGGCCTGCGCCTTCGGCCAAATCCCCGCGGCCCGCGCCAAGCTGCCACGGGTTTTCTCGGAGTCGCCCTGCTGTTTCTGCTCAGCGCAGGACTGTGGCTCCTCACGCCTGCTCTCGAGTGGAGACCGGCGGGTGCAAACCTGCCGTTTCTCGTCGCCAGCGCGCTCGTGGTGGCGGTCGGCTGGGCATTTTTGCAGGAAATTCTCTTCCGCGGCATCGCGCTGGGCATCTTCCTGCGGGCGCTGCGCCCGGCGGTCGCTCTCGGCCTGTCCGCCACCTTGTTCGCGCTGGTCCATGGCCTCAACCCGCCACCCGGCATGACCGTGGCCGATCCGGATGCCGGCGGCACCGGCTTCGAAATGCTGGGAAAAATTGTCACCCGGTTTTCTGATCCCCGCGTCGTGCTCAGCCACCTCGCGCCGCTGCTCGCGCTTGGTGGCGTCCTTGCCTACGCCCGCTGGCGGACTGCCTCGTTGTGGCTGCCCACTGGGATTCACGCCGGCTTGTTATTTGCCAACGACCTGCTCGGCAGCGTGGTTGCCACCAGCCCGCGAGGCTCCGGCGCTTGGCTCGGCCATGGTCTGCTCCCGCTTGCAGGCATCTTGTTTGCCGGCATCCTCAGCCACCGCCTCAGCTCCAATCCCAATCCCAATCCCAATTCCGATGCCACCGATCCCGCGCCCTGACGACCGCGGCTGGCGGAAATGGCTGGCCCATTCGCTCGACCTCTTCTATCCACCAAGCTGTGCGGTCTGCAGCGTCGGGCTGTCGCACGGACGCGCCTTGTGCGACGCCTGCCACGAGGATTTACCCCGGCTGCAAAAACCTTTCTGCACCCAGTGTGGCGAGGCCTTCCCCGGCCACATCGACGGCCCCTTCGACTGCCCGAACTGCTGCAAACTGAAATTTGCCTTCGACTTCGCCCGCCCCGCCACCGTCCGCGACGAGCGCACGCTCGCAATGATCCACTCCCTGAAATACGGCCGCCAGCTCCACCTCGTCGCCGAGCTCGGCCGCCTCGCCGCCGAGGCGTTTTACGATCCCCGGCTGGCCCCCGCGCTCGAGGGGAACTGGCCGCTGGTGCCTGTGCCGCTGCACCGCAAGCGGTTGCAGCACCGGCATTTCAACCAAGCGGCGGAAATTTCCCAAGCCCTCGCCCGCCATGCCGGCCTGCCCGTCCTCGCCGCCCTCAGCCGCCAGCGGGCCACCGAGCACCAAACCCAGCTCAGCCGGGCCCAGCGGCTGGAAAACCTCCGCGGGGCCTTCGTCATCACCCGCCCGGGCCGCCGCTGGATCCGCCGCTTCCCCGCCGGGGCCATCCTCGTCGACGATGTCCTCACAACCGGCTCCACCGTGGACGAGTGCGCCAAGGTCCTGCGCCGCGCCGGCTTTCAAAACGTCATCGTCGTCACCGTCATGCGCGGCTGACCAGGGTAAACCTACCGGCTGACAAAGCTTGTTAAAGGCTCCGGGCAGGATGCCAGTTGTGTTCTTAGAATGATTCTTACTTCCGAGCGTCCCTAGGTTTTCGAAA
>JBBEEL010000141.1:0-10022 GCA_040880785.1 Akkermansiaceae bacterium
TAGGCGAGAAACTCCGCCACGACTTCGGCAATCGGCAAGTCGGTTTCGCTGGCCAGCTTCAACTTGGCGCGGATCTCTTTCATTGCCGCTGAAACCAAGTCTTCGAACCGTGGCACCTCCGCCCCCATCGCCAGCAGTTCCGCTTGCTCGTCGCGGTAGAAATCGAACGCTCGGCGAACCTCGGGCGGAATGTCGCCGTATCGCACGCCATGATTCGAGATTTCCAACTCCTTTGGCCCGGCGAAATCGTAAGCCTTGTCTTCATCGGAGAAACTCTTGAAGACCCGCACGGGCTTCCCGTCTTTTTCAGTGCTGAACCAGACCCGCCACGGGGCGCGGGGGTTTGCGGTTTGCTTCACCTTGCAATGGATCAAGGTGGGTCGTTTGGGTTGCTTGGCCATGCGCGAGAATGTGCGCCAAAATGCGGGGAGTGGCAAGATTTAATGGAAGCAAAGTGGAAGCTAAACGAGTTTAATAAGGAAAAACGGCTTTCCTTCAGTCTTGAAAACTGGAGAGCCGAAAGGTTCCGTGGGTTCGAATCCCACCCCCTCCGCATACGGCTGGGAGAACAACGCCGGCCTGCCATGATCCGGTTGCTGGATACGGATACTTTCATCCTGCTGCTGCGCGGCACGGCTTTGGCCAACCCGCGAACTGCGCGGGAAAAGTCCGTCGCCACAGCAGCAAAGCGGATTCGTGAGCGCTGCCAAAAAGAAGCCCGCGAGGGCCGCCGTGTCGGGCTCTCCGCCATCAGTCTGGCCGAGCTTGAATTCGGACTGCACGCGGGTGGCCGCTACGCACAAAAGAATCCGGCGCTGCAGCAGGCGTTGCTGCCATTCGAGCGCTTCGCATTCGATCCGGTTGACTGCGTACACCACCATGGCCGCATCCGCGCCGTTTTGGAAAAGGCCGGGAAAACCATCGGCCCGCTCGATTTGCTCATTGCCGCACACGCCCTCGCCTTGGATGCCACCCTGATCACGCACAACACCCGCGAGTTCCGCCGCGTGGCGGATCTGGAAGTGGAGGATTGGGCATGTGCATCCCCGGCGTCATGCCCCCCTCGGGGCATGTGCATCCCCGGCGTCATGCCCCCCTCGAACGCAGTAAAGTGAACTCGCGCGGGAGACCTATTCCGACTCCAGTCCGACTGTGTTCACCGCGATGACCCGATACTGATGGGCCTTTCCCGCCTCGGCGGTGGTGTCAATGTAGTGCATGGCGACGAGCGGTTGGGTGGGAGTGTCGCTGTAGGAAAGGTTTTGGAAGAGGGGGCGGCCAAAGGGGTTCGTCGCCACCCCGGGCACCTTCGCGATGACTTTGCCGTCGCGCTCGATGACGAATCCGGCGAGACCGCTCTCGAGGTCAGCTTCGCATTCCCAGGTCAGTTCGTTGCCTTTGACTGTGAGGTCCGAAGGCGCCGGGGGAGCGGTCGTGTCGGGAATGGCGGTATCTTTCACATACTGTGACCAGGCCTTTGCAATCGTCTCATCCGGCAGCCAGAGAGAACTCTCAAGGGGGCCGGTGAAGGCGGACGCCGTCACTGGCTCGACCGCGCTTGCGTTGGGGGACGTCACGTCCAGCGGTGCGAGCCAGCCGTCGTCTTCCGCAAAGGATCGCAGTGGACCACCCGGGTTCTCCGGAAGTCGCGCGGTGAGACAGGCATGGAGCCAGGGAATTGCGAGGTAACGCTGGTTGCCACAATCGTGACTGGAGAATGGATCGACCGAGACCCCAATGAGCGCGCCCCGGGCCCGCATCGTCGAGAAGAAGGTCTCAACGCCGCCCAAGACGCCGGCGAAGCGACCTTCCTTTTCCGTGACGCCTTCCCTCGTGCCGAGGTTGCACATCAGCGGCACTGTTGTCGCCGCTTCGTCAACGGAGTAGGGAGCCGGCTTGCCCTCGACAGCCTTGACCGGCGGCACCCCGGATCTCAGCCAAGCGGCCGCCACCCGATTAGGATGGAGCAGGCTCATGCCACCGGCCCAGTGGCCTCCTCCGCTGTGACCCCAGAGCGCCCAGGGCACAGAGGTGAGCTCAGGATGCCCCGACATTTTACCAAGATCGGCAAGTGATCGCTGAAAAGCGGTGTCGGACCCCTGGCGGGGATCGCACCACTTCTGGCAGTCGGCCTTGTCGGGCTGCTCGTAGGACGGGCCCATGAGAGCGCAGTCATGCTTCTTCGCGAGAGCCTGCCAGTGGAGATCGTAGGCCCCCGTCTGACCCGACTTGCACGAGCCTTCGCCGCAGCCGTGCTGATGCACGATGAGGCCCCGCAGGGTTTTTACCCCGGGCGGGATCCAGATCGTGTAGCTGACAGCGTAGCTGAGTTCCCCGTCTTTTGGCTCAGCCGGGGCCTCGTAGCGAACCCGGTAATAGGGCGGGTCGGCGGGGAGGGAGTTCTCGTAGGGCGCTACCGGGGCCGTGATGGCTCCAGTGAGGGTGCAGAGGACGACGGCGAGGATGGCGGCGGTGCGCATAAAAAGAAGTGAGGGAGGTGGGGAAGGATTACTGAGAATTGCGGTGAGCCCGGATCTGGGAAAACGGCGGCATGGCAAGGGTAACGAGTCGGCGTGCTTGGGTGAACATGGGGCCCTGTTACTCAAGACAGCTACCCGCACGATGGCAAGCCGGGATCAGTCCGGGGATAATACGATCTTTCGTTCCGTTCATCTTCGGTTCAGGTTGGCCGGGTAAGGTGATCCCTGCATTATGAAAATCCTCGTCGTCGAAGACAACGACCGCCTGCGCAAGTCGTTGGTGGAATATTTGCGCGACGAGGGATTCGCGGTGGACGGCGCGGCGGATGGCGTGGAGGGTCTTTATCGGGCGCGCGAGTGGGATTATGATGCGATCGTACTCGATGTGATGATTCCAGCACCGGATGGATTTGAGGTCCTCAAGCGCCTGCGCTCCGAGGGGAAGACCGCGCCGGTGCTCATGCTGACGGCGCGCACCGGACTGGACGACCGCCTGCATGGCTTGGACAGCGGTGCGGACGACTACCTAGCAAAACCCTTCGAGCTTGCCGAGTTGGTCGCCCGGATCCGCTCGCTCACCCGCCGCGCGCGCCACGTGCCCTGTCCACTGATCCGGATCGGACCGCTGGAAATGAACATGGCCTTGCGGACCATCGAACTTTCTGGGGGCGCGGTCGAGCTCACCGCGAGGGAATACGCTTTGCTGGAATTGCTCGCCTTGCGCCGCGACGAGGTGGTGAGCCGGGAGTTTCTCTATGAGCACTTGTTCGACGAACGGGACGACACGATGTCGAACATGCTGGATGTGTATATCTACAAACTTCGCCACAAGCTCGGCAAGGGCGTCATCCGCACCCGCCGTGGCATTGGCTATCAGATCGCGGAGCCTGGTGCCGCGGAGGAACCGGAGGCTGGATCGTGAACCGCATCTGGAACAGCCTGCGCTGGCGCATTGTCGCCTATTACACAAGCTTGCTGGCGCTGGCCATCGGTATCGTGCTGGCACTCGGGCACCGGAATGAAACACGGTATCTCTCGCAACTTCATGCCGCGCGCATGCAGGCAACCGGACTCGAGATCCTGCCGTCCTTTTTTTCCCCACCCGCCGGTCCCCGCCGCTTCCAACGCCTGCCACGCCAGGAAAGTCCGGAACTTTTCCGCCAACTTGATGAAATCCACACTGCCGGCGTATTTTTGTTAGCAATCAACAGCGGCGGGGACAGAATTTTCGCGAGTCGGGATCTCCCAGACCATTTCGCGCCGCCGGCGGAAATTTCCACCGCCGAGTATGCTGGATTCCTGCTGACCGAGTTGCGCACTCCCCCGGGTGATCGATTGGTCCTTGGGATGCCGATGCAGATGCTCCGCGAAGAAGCGCGGGAATCGCTGTCCGTCTCGTTGGCGGTCGGTGCAGGCGTGTTCCTGGTGTTGGCGGCGCTTGGCGCGCTGCTGGTTTTCGGCGGCCTACGCCCGATCGCGCGGATGGGCGCAGACGCGCGGAAAATCGCGGATGGGGATCTCTCCAAGAGGCTGGATCCTGCGCTTCAGTGCGAGGAACTGCGCAGCCTCAGCGGGGTGCTGAACCAGACATTCGACCGCTTGCAAGGCGCGCTGCGACGACAGATCCGCTTCACCGCGGATGCCTCGCACGAGCTGCGCACGCCGCTCGCAGCCATCCTCGCGGACTGCGAATTCTCCCTGCACAAGCCACGCAGCACGGAGCGCTATCTGGAGACCATCGAAGTCTGCCAAGAATCTGCCAGACACATGGGAAAACTCGTTGAGCGCCTCGGGCTGCTGGCCCGCTTGGACTCCGATGAGACCACCTTGGAAGTCGAATCGCTCGACCTCGAGGATGCCGCCCGCCGGGCACTTTCATGGGTCGAACCGCTTGCCCGGGAACACGGCATCGCCCTGCATGCCGAGCTGCACGAGCTCCACGCCGCTGCCGATCCACTGCGGATCGGGCAGGTGTTACTCAACCTCCTGCGCAACGCCATCGTTTATAACAAAAGCGGCGGCAGCGTCACCATTCGCAATGGGACGACAGAGGGTCAAGCCTGGTTCGAGGTCGAGGACACCGGCCACGGCATCGCCGAGGAAAAGATCAATCGCGTCTTCGAGCGCTTCTTCCGCGTTGACGAATCGCGCAACGCCCACACCGGCGGTGCCGGGCTGGGGCTGGCGATCTGCAAGTCGATCATGGAGTGCCACGGCGGCGACATTCATGTGTGCAGCGAACTCGGCACCGGAACGACCTTCCGCATCGAATGGCCTGCGGATTTCCACCTATCCTAAATTTTCGCCCCCCGTTCATCCCCGGTTCAGGTTGGCGCTGATAAAACCTTGGAAGAATCCAAAAACTTTAACCCCATGAAGTCGCTCCTGGCCCTCCTCACCCTACTTGCTCAAGGCACCACGCTTGCCGATCCGCGAATCAATTCCTGGTTCACCGAAGACTCCGGTCGCTACGCCCGGATTTACTCGAGTGCAGCTGCCGAGACCGCAGGCACCACCTCCACCGTCTGGAGCAAGGGAGCCGGTATCCAAAGCGCGCCGACCTATGCCGGAGTCAGCAAGGTCGTCTACTCCGCGAACTGGGTTTACATAAAAACCACCGGACTCGCGGGCCACATCATGGGGCCTTGGCCGGACAATTTCCCGAACTTCCCCTCGAACAGGGCGAAAACCTACCGCATCCCGCGCACGCCCGCCATCCCCGTCAACAAAACCCTCACCGGCCTCGGCGCGACCGGTGCCATGGTCAACGGAGTCTCCATGTTCGACATGCGCGACGCATTTTCCTACGTCAGCGCCAGCGGCACCGATGCCACACCCGGCAACGGCCTCACTGGCGATGGCATTTGGAATCGCGAGGCCTATCACAACGAAAGCATCACTTTCGACCCCGCCCTCGCCCATCAGGCGGGAAACAACTATCATTACCACGCCCAGCCCATCGCCCTGCGCTATCAGCTCGGCGACCATGTAGATTACAACCCCGTCACAAATCGATACACCGAGAAGACCACAGCTGTCTCGCGGCACTCCCCCATCGTCGCCTGGGCGGCCGACGGACTGCCGGTCTATGGCCCTTATGGTTACTCCAGCCCACTCGACTCCACGAGCGGCCTGCGGCGGATGGAATCCGGATTCGTCCTTCGCGACGGCAGCAACGGCACCACCAACTTGGCGCTCACTGGACGCACCAGCCTGCCAGCCTGGGCCCAGCGCATCCAGACCAACGCGTTAAAAAACGGACCCGCAGTCAGTGCCAGCCACCTCCTCGGCCATTACATTGAGGACTTCGATTACCTTGGCGACCAGGGCTTCACCGTCGGCGTTGATTTCGACCTGAACGAGCAAAACGTCCGCTGGTGCCTGACCCCGGAATTCCCCTCCGGCACCTACGCTTACTTCACCACCTTGAAGTTAGGCGGCACGCCCGCCTACCCCTACACCACCGGTCGTCAGTATTTCGGCAGCCCCACCGGCGGCACCGCCACCATCAATGAAACCGTCACCATCCACTTCGACGGCGGACCTAATAAATCTGAAAAATCCGGGCAAGTGGTCGTGGATGATGCGAGCGGTGATGTCACCCTCACCTGGAGCGCCGTCGAGGGCGGCACTTATCGGGTCGAAGCCTCTTCCAACCTCAACGACTGGCCGGACATCGCGCCCGGTGTCGTCGCCACCAGCGACAGCGTCGCAATCATCGAAACCGGCGCGAAAACCGCCCACTCCAGCCGCTTTTACCGCGTTTCCAGGACTTCGCTCGCCGCCTTCGATACAGTCGGCTTCGACTACACACCGGCCGATAGTGGCACCACACTCGACTCCGTCGCGCCCGGCGGGAGTGCCGCCCGCGGCAGCACGGTCACGGTGACCATCACCTTGCCGAGCAGCCCGCCAAACCCACCGGCTCACATCGTTCCCATCACCATTACTCTGGGGGGTATTTCTGGAACCTCGATCTCGCGCCCCGGTGCCACCACCGCCGAGGCGACCTTCATCATCCCGGCCAATTCCCCTCTCGGTGCTCAAACCGTCGTCGTCACCTTCAGCAGTCCCGGACCCACCTACACTCTCACCGGCGCATTCAGTGTCAATTAGATGAAGCCGGTCGTTTCCATGCTTCTTACCGCCATCCTGGCAATCCACGCGGGGGCCGCCAGCTTGGAAATTCTCATCGAGCCCGTGTTCCAGGGTGAACCATTGCGCCTCAATACACCACACTATCAGAACGCCGCGGGTGAAACACTCTCGGTCACCCGGCTCAGCTACCTGCTCAGCGGATTCGCCTTGGAAAGCGACGACGGCCAGTGGACCGAGTTTCCAGGAACCGTCGCTTGGATGGACGCCGGCTCCCGGCGGAATTCCATCCTCCTCGAAAATCTACCCGCTGAAAGCTACCGCTCCATCCGGTTTCACATCGGCCCCGACACCGCCAGCAATGCCGCCGACGCCGCGCAATTCCCCGCTGCCCATCCGCTCAATCCCAACCTCAACGGGCTCCACTGGAGCTGGCAGGGCGGCTATATTTTCATGGCCGTCGAGGGGCTTTTCCGCAATGGCGCTTCCGAGCCCATTGGCTACGCCCATCACCTGGCCCGTGATCCCAACCGAACCCGGATCACTCTCAACACAACGCTCGAACTATCAGAAAATACTGCGCTGATCGTTCACTTCGACCTCGCCAGCCTGTTCAACGCACCGCGCCCGCTTTCGTTTGCAAAAGACGGGGCCACCACCCACTCCCGCGAAGGCGATCCCGTCGCTGCCGCGCTCGTTGCGAACCTGCCCGGTGCCTTCCGCGTGAGCCGGCAGATAGCCGCCGCACCAACAGTGGGTTCCGCGCCTGCCGTTCAGCCCATTGACCTGCCGGAGAAATTCACCCCCTACCGCTTCACCATGAGCCGGACCTTTCCAATCCCGGACTTGCCTGCTGACAATCCGCTGATCGAGGAACGCGTCGCGCTCGGGCGCACGCTCTTCCATGACACTGCGCTCTCGCGCGATGGAAGCATCTCCTGCGCGTCCTGCCACCACGCGGATGCCGCCTTCACTGACCGCCGCCCGCTGAGCCTCGGCATCGATGGCGTGCCGGGCGACCGCAACTCGATGCCGCTCTTCAATCTCGCATGGAAGCGCGAGTTCTTCTGGGACGGCCGGGCTCGATCCCTGCGCGAGCAGGTCCTGATGCCCATCACCGATCATCGGGAAATGGACGATTCGCTGGAGAATGTCAGCGCGAAACTAACCGAATTTCCCGCCTACACCCGCCTGTTCGGAGCGGCCTATCGCTCCGAAGGTATCACTTCGGAAAAGATCGCCCTCGCGCTCGAGCAATTCCTGCTCACCCTCACCGCCCGCAATTCAAAGTTCGATCAGGCCATCGCCGGCAAAACCCAACTCAACGAACAGGAAACCCGCGGCTTCGAACTCTTCATGACCGAGTCCGAACCGCGCACCGGCCAACTTGGAGCTGACTGTTTTCACTGTCACGGCGGCGCGCTTTTCAGCGACCATCAATTCCACAACAACGGCCTCTCCGGCGACGATCCCGGCCGCGAGAAGGTCACCGGTTCTCCCGGCGACCAAGGCAAATTTTCAACTCCGAGCCTGCGGAATATCGCACTAACGGCTCCCTACATGCACGACGGGCGCTTCGCCACACTTGAAGAAGTTGTCGAGCACTACAGCAGCGGCATCCAGCGCAATCCGACGCTTGATCCCAACCTCGCCAAACATCCCGCGCCCGGCCTGCCACTCGGCACCGCCGACAAGGCCGCGCTCGTCGCTTTTCTCAAAACTCTGACCAGCGAGGATTCCCCCGCCCCATGAAACTCTTCATCTCTCTCGCGTTGATCGCCACCGCCACCGCGGGTAACAACGTTCTGCTCATCATCGCCGACGACTACGGCGTGGACGCCCATTCGCTCTATAATCCCGGCGGAACCACCGCCCCAACGCCTAACATTAACACACTCGCGGCCGCCGGAATCCGTTTCACCAGTGCCTACGCCTGTCCGGTTTGTTCCCCCACCCGCGCCGCCATCCTCACCGGGCGCCTCGGCTTCCGCACCGGCGTTGGCGACGTGATTTCCGCTTCAAATACACTCACCTCTGCCGAACTCACCCTGCCGGAGGTCATCACCCAAAACAGCCATCTCGGCATTGCGGCAGCCTCGTTTGGAAAGTGGCACCTGAGCAGCGGCACACCGAATGCCGTCAGGAGCCTTCCTAACACCATTGGTGGCTGGCCTCACTATGCAGGTGCCACCTCCGGCGCGTTAACCGACTACACCAACTGGACGAAGACCACCAACGGCGTCACCTCGACCAGCACCACTTATGCCACCACCGACGTCGTCAACGACGCCTCCGCCTGGATCAGCGCGCGCAACACCGCCGGGCAACAATGGCTCGCATGGGTCGCCTTCAACGCGCCCCACACCCCATTCCATATTCCACCGCCCCACCTTCACAGCTACGGGTCGAATCCGGCCAACAACTCGTTGAAATACAGCGCCGCCGTCGAGGCGATGGACACGGAAATTGGACGCCTGCTGCTATCGATCGATCCCGCCACGACCGACATCATTTTCATCGGTGACAACGGCACGCCCGGCCAGGTCATCCAGTCTCCCTATAACAATGCCCGTGCCAAAGACACGCTTTACGAAGGCGGCACCCGCGTTCCGTGCATCGTGAAGGGCCCGAGCGTGACTTCCGGCGGGCGCACCGACTCCTCTCTGGTCCACATCGTCGATCTCTTCAGCACCATGCTCGACTTGGCCGGTGTTCCGCTTCCCGCTTCGGTGACACTCGATTCCAAGAGCCTCAAGCCGCTCCTCTCCAACCAAGGAGACATCTCGCGCACCCGCCTCTATGTCGAGCAGTTCGACCAAGCCGCAACCACCACCGGCGGCCGCGTCCTCCGCGACGACCGCTACAAGCTCATTCGTTTCAACAATGCCACGGATCAATTTTACGATATTCTAGCAGATCCCGCGGAGGCATTCAACCTGCTGGCCGGCGGCATTGCCGCGCTGCACGAAACCCATCAAATGCACTATTTTCGACTCCGATTCAATCTCGGTCGCTACACCAACACTACCATTCCCTCCCCTCTGAGCCACTCGCTGGATGCCCACGGCTTCGAGCTCGTTGTTCCGGAAAACACCGCCGCCGGGCAAACCATGTGGCAAAGCGCCGATCTCGATTTCTGGAAGCCTGTTAGCGGGGCCGGCCGCAGCACCTCCAGTGGAAAAATCTCCTTCACTTGTCCCCACCCATTGCCTGATAGCGCGTTTTTCAGTATCCTCACCGAGCCGTTGTGAGCCGGCAGGGCTCGCGCCATGTCCACCCGTTTCACGGGCAACGGCTGGTCCAACCTTTCAGAACGAAAACAGGTGCCGGTTTTCCAGTCGGCCATCACTGGAAGATTTCTCAGGAATTTCCGTGGCAAATAGAAGCCGTCCGAAATCTGTTCATCCACAGCCCCAAAAACATGACGAACCAAGCTGTTTCCTCATC
>JBBEEL010000142.1:0-3044 GCA_040880785.1 Akkermansiaceae bacterium
CTGGCACGCATGGAACGGGGGGATTGCGACTATCTCAGTCCGGAGCTCATCCCGCGCTTCCAACTGTTTCTCTCGTTCGCGGGTGGACAGACCTTGCGGCGGCTCGAGGATGAGTTTGGCTCTCCCTGTGCGCGGGCCTTCTATTGTTCGGTGGATCCCGCGCATTATTTTCCCGAATCGCATGCGCTGCGTTGGGATCTCGGCTATCTGGGGACTTATAGTGACGACCGCCAAGCTGGCTTGCACCGTCTGCTGCTGGAGCCGGCGCGAGCATGGAAGGCCGGGCGCTTCATCGTCGCCGGTTCACAATATCCGGAGGGCATCGCCTGGCCCTCCAATGTCGAGCGGGTGGAGCACCTGCCACCGGCTGAGCACCGGCAGTTTTATAACAGCCAGCGTTTTGCGCTGAATATTACCCGCTGCGAGATGATTGCCGCCGGTCATTCGCCGAGTGTTAGGCTTTTCGAGGCGGCTGCCTGCGGGACACCAATCATAAGCGACTGGTGGGAGGGGATCGATGAGTTTTTCGAACCCGGAAAGGAAATCCTGATTGCCCGCGATACGGAGGATGTCATTGAATTATTGCGACACCTGCCGCCTGCGGAGGCGCTGAAGGTGGGTGCGGCAGGTCGCCGGAGAGTTCTGGCATCGCACACGGCAATGCATCGCGCCGGCGAGCTGGAGGCTCATCTGGAAGCGGCTGCCCAAAGATCAACTAACAGCCTGGTGCGATCATGACCACGAATCATTCCCGGCTGATAAAATCCGCCCAGGTAGCGGAACCACGAAAGTTGGGCTGCGCCGGAGTGGGGCTGGTGCGGTCGCCGGAAATGGAGTTGGTCGAAGATACAAGTTTGCGGGATCGGTTTGGGATTTGCCAATGGTTTCATTTTGAGGACTACGGGAATCTTTGTCGAAGTGTGGACTTCCTTCGCGAGCTCGGGGTGAAACACTTGCGCACCGGAATATCGTGGGCCGATTATCATCGGCCCGGTGGAAAAGATTGGTATGCCGCGATGTTTGAGGAGCTTGAGGAATTCGAGATCCTGTTGTCGATTTGGCATACGCCTCCGTCGCTTTCGTATGACGGCAGGTGTGCCAGCCCACCACGGAGATTGTTGGATTACGCCGATTTCGTCGATCAAATCATTAGCAGTCACGGGAGGGGTTTCAGCCATCTCGAGTTATGGAACGAGCCGAACAACCGCTACAAGTGGGACTTTAAAGAACATGATCCGAAGTGGCAGAAGTTTGCGGAAATGGTGGGTGCCGCCGCGTATTGGGCGAAGTCGCGCGGCGTCACGACCGTGCTCGGCGGGATGATGCCGGTGGACCCCCACTGGCTGGATCTGATGGCGGGCTACGGGGTTCTTGAGCACATCGATATTGTCGGCATTCATGGCTTTCCCGACATGTGGTGGGCGAATCACCCGAACTGGGATTGGCACAGCCACTGGGCTGGTTGGGACGACAAGATCAGCTCGCTCAGCCCTGTTCTGGATGAGCGGCCGGTCTGGATCACCGAGACGGGCTTGGCGACGTGGATTCTGGAGGAGGCGGTCGTCGGCCGGCACCAACTTCAGGAATACCGGCTGGAGGAGGCGATGTCGGCGACGGCCACACGGACTTATTGGTATAATCTCATCGATTTGGACCCACGGCGGGAGGCGATCGAGGGGTTTCATGTGGATGAGAATGAATACAATTTGGGGCTGGTGACCCATTGCGGTGACTTGAAACCGGCGTTTCACCGCTTGGCGCGGTTGCTGAAAGAGCCGTGAGCCGGGTAGCGGCGGCGAGTCAGGTGCGGCGGGTTTCCCCTTGCGCGGTGGCGGGGTCCGGAGTATCGCGGCGGCATGAAGTGCCGTGCCGCCTGTTTGTTCGCCAGCCTAGTCATTTTCGCCTCTTGCCAGAAGAAGGAGGAAATCACGGTAACGGAGACCCGTGCCGCGACGACGCGCGATTTGTCCCCAAAGCTGTCCGCGACGAGTGACGAGCGCTTCCGCGACGCGAAGCCGAGCCCGGTGAAGGGGATCCCCCCTGAGCACTGGCTGGTGCTTCCGGCGTCGCAGTTCCGCTTGTTGAACTACCGTTTTGGCGAGAGTGGGCTGGGCGAGGTCTGGGTCTCACTTTCGGCTGGAACGGTGCAGGATAACGTGAACCGCTGGCTGGGCCAGTTTGGCGCGGCGGATTTGGACACGGCGGCGTTTGAAAAACTTCCGCCGGTGGAAATCGCCGGGGCCGCTGGTGTCTGGGTGGCGGCGGATGGCGAATACGCCGCGGGAATGGGTGCCGCGCCGAAGCCGGGATTCGGCCTGGCCGGGGTGGTTGCCTCAGTGGGGGGCCAGATTCTGACGGTGAAGATGGTCGGCCCGAAGACCGAGGTGGAGGCAGAGAAGCCCGCACTCGCCGCATTCGTCACGAGCCTGCGGATGGCTGAATGATTTTTACCCAACAGAGCGTATTGCTCCGCGCCTTTCATATTGATCATGGAAATTTCCGAAACGACACCTTCCCGCCACGCATCCCGCTCGATTGCGGGGAAAATTTTTGACGTGTTGTCGGGTTTTGGTCTTGCGACGATCACGCTGTTGCTCCTCGGAGTCCTGACGTGGTTCGCAACGCTGGAGCAGATTGACAACGGGCTCTACCCGACGCTGAACAAGTATTTCCACTGGAAGGCGCTGTTTCTGCTGCCGGAGCTCAATGGGAAAATGGTCCCGCTGCCCTTGCCCGGAGGCTACTGGGTGTGTGCGGTGCTACTGCTGAATTTGATCCTCGGCGGGATCATCCGGATCCGCAAGGGATGGCGGCACTACGGAAATCTCATCTCCCACTTCGGCATCATTTTCATGCTTGCGGGTGGGGGCGTGGCGCATCATTTCTCGGAGCGCGGAAACATGGCGATCTCGGAAGGCGAGGCGAGCAACGCGGCGGAGGATTACTTTGAATATGTCGTCGAGGTGGCGGAAATCCACGATGGCAAGGCGAGTGAGGTCCACGTCATCCGCGGCAACGACATCGCGGATCTGAGCGGCGCGAAG
>JBBEEL010000142.1:3144-9913 GCA_040880785.1 Akkermansiaceae bacterium
GATAAATTCACCGCGGATTTCCATCCGGGCACGACGCGTCCGGCGAAGTTCGTCAGCAACGTGAGGCGCGTGGACAGTGCCAGCGAAGTGCCGGTCACCATCCAAATGAACGAGCCGATGCGCTATCAGGGGCTGACTTTTTTCCAAGCCAGCTACGGCCCGCCCGGCGCGGTGCCGGGGCAGAAGATGTATTCAGTCTTTGAAATTGTGAAAAACCCGGCGGACAAGTGGCCGGAATACAGCCTGTGGATCGTCGCCTTCGGCATGCTTGTCACCTTCCTCATCAAACTCGGGGGCTTTCTCAGCGCCGGCTCCCGCAAGAAAAAAGCTCATGTCTAATCAATCTTCACGCTACGGCCGCGTGGCCGCCGCAGTCCTTGCGATGGGCGCAATGATCGTTGTGTTCACCAACCTGCTCATTGATAACCGGCCCAAAGGCGAGGTCCGGACGGTGGCGAATTACACGCCATGGGACGCGGAGACCTTGAGGATCGCCGAGGAGATCCCGGTCCAGAACGGCGGCCGGGTCAAGCCGCTAGCGAGCTATGCCGGGTTCACGATGCTCGGCCTCCATGGCGCGCGTTCGATGAAAATCGAAGATGGCGATGGAAAGAGTCACAAAATTTTACCGACCGCCTGGATGATGGACTCCTTGTTCCGGCCGCAGCTCGCGATCAAGCTGCCAACCTTCCGTGTGGATAATTCCGCCGTGTTGGAAGCCATCGGCTTGGAACCGCGCGGCAAGCGCGACCGCTACAGCTACGCGGACATCGAGCCGGCGCGCGGCAAGCTCGTCGAGGCGGCGAAGGCTTACGAGGCAATCGACAAGGATGACCGGGACCCGCTGCAGTCGCAGACGATCGATCTGGCCTACAACCTCCGGAATTATGAAAGCTTTCTCGGGTATTTCGGCTTTGCCCGCTTCGGTGTGGTCATGCACGGCTCCGGCAAGGAGGGGGCACCCGACCAGCATGCCGACGTCAGCGCGGTGATGATGACCGCGCCGCAAATCCGCGAGCAGATCCAGCTGGCAACCGCGCAGGGCAGACCGGTGGATACCCATTTGCAACAACTGCTGGAGCAGGTTTTCGACGGCGCGAATTTCGCGAAATACGGCCTGTTTATGCTGCCTCCCGCCGACAAGGACGAGCGGATCTGGCTGAGCGCCGGGAACGCGATCGCCAACGCGTTGGGGGATCAGGAGAATCAATCGCAATTGCTGATAGATGATATCCGGAGTTTGGAGAAAACCGCCCGTTCGGTGGGGGATGAAAAGTTATTCCGGACCGAGCTTGTCGCCCTGCGCGACGGGCTGGCCAAGCGCGCGGAAGCGCGCGGCGAGTATCGGCACGTGCCGCTGGAGGCGGATTACTATCGGAAAAACTGGTTCCTGTGTGCTCTGGCGTTTTTCATCATCGGCAGCATCTCTGCGCTTGGCATGTGGGGCTTGGGGCATGGGAAAGTCGGCCGCGTGTTCTCGTGGGTCACGCTCGGGACCACGAGTGTTGGCTTGATTTACTGCCTCATTCCCATGGTGAAGCGCAGCGTGATCATGCAGCGGCCGCCGGTGGGGAATTTGTATGATACGATTATTTTCATCGGCACCTCGGTGGTGCTCATCGCGTTGATCAGCGAGTGGATGACGCGGCGGCGCTTCGCCTTGGGGATCGCGCCGATCCTGGGCACGCTGCTGATCCTCCTCGCCCGGCGATACGAAGTGGGCGATGCCAAGGACAACATGGACCCGCTGGTGGCGGTGCTGGACTCCAACTACTGGCTGGTCACCCACGTCATCACCATCACCCTCGGCTACTCGGCGGGGATCTTGGCGGCGTTTCTAGCATTTGGTTATCTGCTGATGCGCGGGCTGGGCCTTGATAATGGCGACCGCGAGATCCGCCGGTCGCTGTCGCGGGCGGTTTATGGCATGATTTGCCTCACCTTGTTCCTCTCGCTGGTCGGCACGGTGCTCGGCGGCGTGTGGGCGAACGATTCCTGGGGCCGCTTCTGGGGCTGGGATCCGAAGGAAAATGGTGCCTTGCTCATTGTCCTGTGGACGCTGTCCATTCTTCACGCGCGGCTCGGCGGCTACATCAAGGAATGGGGCCTGCATCTTGCGGCTGTCTTCACCGCCGCGGTGGTGACCTTTTCCTGGTGGCATGTGAATTTCCTCGGCGTCGGGCTACACAACTACGGCTTCACGGCCGGCAAGAACACCATCTGGCAATTTTACGGGGTGATCCTGGCAATTCTAATCTTCGGTTTCATCTCGATGATGGTGGAGCGGAGCCAAAAGCTCGCGCGAAATGCCAAGCTGGTGCCCGAACTTTCCTAAAGGACTCTTGAGCGGCGGAGGAGCCTCGCTTAAACCACCGTGCTGTGGGTCACGGCGCGCCCAGGGGACGGAGTTCGCGATGAGGCACTGTTGTAATCATTTCTCAATGGGGGTGGCGACTGCCGGGCTGTCGGCGCTCTTTCCAATCCTGTCGGTTTAGACCCATGAAGAGGAAAACAAATCTGTATTCATCTGCGGTTCATTTTCCTGTTTATGCGTCTGAAGCACCAGATGAGGCGTTCTGCCCGCAGCCGTAATTCCCCCGTCACGCCGAGCGGAGCTTATCCTTGCGATCGTGCTGCAGGAAATGGTTCCAGCTTTCGTCCGCCAAGCCGTTTTCATGCATGCCGAAGAGCGGCCGCCAGCGCGGAGCGAAGGGTTTGCTCTGGGGGTGCATGTTCGCCTCGTGCGGCAGCTTGTTGCCCTTGCGGGTGTTGCAGCGGAAACAGGAGGTGACGATGTTATCCCAAGTGGTGCGCCCGCCTTTGTCGCGGGGCGTGACGTGGTCGAGGTTGAGCTGGGTCTCCGGCAGGACCTTGGTGCAATACTGGCAGGTGAAATTATCCCGCAGAAACACGTTGCGGCGGGTGAATCTCACCTCCAGTCGCGGCAGCCGGTCGTAAACCAGCAGCACGACGATCTTCGGCACGCGGATGGCGATGCGCGCACCGTGGATCATTTCCTCCCCGCCCTGGTCCTGCGAGTAGCCGATCCAAGAAGGTAAATCGTGGGAATTGAAGCGTTCCTCGCCCTCCACCTGCACGACCTGCGCATGCCCGAGGCACAGCAGATGGATCGAGCGCCTGACGGAACAGGTGTGGATCGGTTGCCAATACCGATTCAACACAAGCACGGGATGTTCGAGTATGCCATTCATTATTTCTTCCCACCGATTGGCGGAACGCTACCAGAGCCGGCAGGCAGGGCAACCCAAAAGCTCCGGCCGTGGCCACAGGGTTTGTGAAGATGGCAAGAGTTGCCCTGCGCCCGCTCCGGTGTCACGCTGGTGGCAATTCATGGCTCGCCAATACAATCTTCATCGTCCGCAAGCGGCCGCGGCATCCGGCATCGACTACGCGGCTTGTCTGAACGCGGAGCAATTCGCCGCGGTTTCCTCGCCGCCGGGCAAGGCGCTCGTCATCGCCGGCGCGGGCTCCGGCAAGACCCGCACGCTGACATATCGCGTGGCGTGGCTGCTGGATCACGGCATCAACTCGCGGCAAGTCCTGCTGCTGACCTTCACCAACAAGGCGGCGCGTGAGATGACCGAGCGGGTGAGAGAACTGGTGCCCCACGACACCTCGGACCTGTGGGCTGGGACCTTCCACTCCATCGGCAGCCGCATCCTCCGCCGCCATGCGGAGGATCTGGGTTTCACTCGCTCGTTCTCCATTCTGGACCGCGATGACCAGAAATCGCTGCTGTCAGCGGTCATCGCGAAGTGTGACATCGACACCAAGGAACGCCGGTTTCCCAAGGCGGACGTGCTGGCCTCGATGTTCAGTCTGATCGAAAACACGGGGGCGGGCCTGGAGGAGGTGATCGCTGCTAGATATGACCACTTTTACGACTGGATGGATCAAATCGAAGAGGTCCGCACCGGTTATATCGCGAAAAAGCTCGCGACCAACTCGATGGATTTCGATGACTTGCTGGTCCTGATGGTCCGCCTGTTCGAGGAGCGGCCGGATGTGCTGGAACTCTATCAACAGCGCTTCAAGCACGTGCTGGTGGACGAGTATCAGGATACCAACTCGGTGCAGGGGCGGATGATTGACTTGCTGATCGGCGAGTCCAACAGCCTGATGGCGGTGGGGGATGATGCGCAATCGATCTATTCGTGGCGCGGCGCGGACATGGCGCACATCCTGAGTTTTCCGCAGCGCTATGCCGGAGCCAGGGTTTTCACGATCGAGACAAACTACCGCAGCGTGCCGGAGATCCTCGATCTATCCAACGCGGCGATCCGGGCGAATACGGGGCGCTTTGAAAAGGATCTGAAGCCCTCGCGCGAGGGGCTGGGTGTGAAGCCGGCGCTGGTGGCGGTGGACGAGCCCCGCAGCCAGGCGGCCTTCGTGGCGCAGCGGATGCTGGAGCTGCGGGACGAGGGGATTCCGCTGGAGGAAATGGCGGTGCTCTATCGGGCGCATTTCCAGAGCTTGGAAATCCAGATGGAACTCACCGTGCGCGGGATCCCGTTTGGCATCACCAGCGGGCTGCGGTTTTTCGAGCAGGCGCACATCAAGGACATCGCGGCGTTCATGCGTTTCGTGGTGAACCGGCGCGACGAGGTGAGCTTCCTGCGGATGGTCAACTTGCTGCCCGGCTGCGGCGCGGTGGCGGCGGAGCGGCTGTGGAACGAGTGGCTGCGCAGTGGCTGGGCCACGAAAGATGAACTGCCGCCGAAGTGGTCGGAGCTTTTCCTTAAGTTCAAGGTGCCGAAGAAGTCGGCGAAACATTGGGAACAGTTTTGCTATACCTTGGACGAACTCACGCCCCACGGCGAGTTTGCCCGGCCTTCCGAAATGATCTTCAGCATCCTTGAGGGTGTTTATGATGAATACCTGAAAGCCAGTTATGAAAACTTCGAGAACCGCCGCTCCGACATCGAGCAACTTTCCCAATACGGCGGGAACTTCGATGACATTCTGGATTTCCTCGCCCAGCTCTCGCTGATGAGTTCGGTCGACGGTCAACCGACCGGCGACAAGAGCGATCCGGACGAGGAAAAGGTCACGCTCTCCTCGATCCACCAAGCGAAGGGGCTGGAGTGGAAGGTGGTTTTCCTGATCTGGCTGGTGGACGGTCAATTTCCTAACGGACGCATCCTCGAGGCCGATGATCTGCCGATGTTGGAGGAGGAGCGGCGCTTGTTCTATGTGGCGATCACCCGCGCGAAGGACGACCTTTATCTGAGCTATCCGATGATGAACCCGAAGTCCTACAGCGGCGATGTCATCTGCCGCCCGTCGCGATTTCTCGACGATTTTCCCGCTGATTTAGTCGAAGAGTGGCAGGTGGGCCAAGAGGATCCATGGAGCGACGATGAGCCGTTTTGATAGGCGAGGGATCCGTTGAATCTGCCCGGTTACTGCCGCGCTACGTTTCTCTGCCACAGGGCGGATGGCGGAATGTCGTTGGGGCGGCAGACGATGATGCCTGCATGCTTGGCCGCGCCGTTGACGTAGTCGGTGATGGGGCGGTCGATGAGCGTCCTGCGGCCCTTGTCGCGGTCCGAGGTGGCGTGCGCGAAGTAGGCGCGGTCCTTGACCCGGATGATCAGCCCGACATGGGACGTGTAGCCGCCCGGACCATGGGAGGTGATGGCACAGATGTCGCCGTTTCGGAGGTATTTCTCGGCATCGCGGACCTTGATCTTGGGGAGGTGATAGACCGGCAGCTTGGAAACCTGCGCCTCGATGCGCCCGATCGGCTCGATCAGTGCGGGGTTGGATCTGAGGTAGCGGTAACTTTTCCATTGCACCGTCATTTCGCGGATTTCGCGCTGGATGCGCACGGCCCCGGGGATGCGTGCGGTGATGTTTTGGGCGTAGCCGCGGCGTTGGTTGCAATGGAAGACTTCTTCCAAGTGGTGCATCCGGCTCAGGTAGTTGCCGTTGCAAACGCCGTTCCGGTAGCGCTCGATTTCCACCATGTGCAGCATGTCCTGCGGCTTGTAGGGGGCCGGCTTGTAGCGGAGCATGCGGGCGATCGCGAGAGCGTTTTCGTAATAGGTCCAGCAGTCCATGCCCTTCAGGCTGACCACCGGGGATTCGACTCGGTCATCCACCTCCAGCGTGTAGTTCACATACGGCACGCCCACCAGTTCGCGGGCCACGCGGGTCGTGCGCTCGCCGATCGGCAGCGCGCGCCAGTTTTCCCGCTCCGCCTTGGCGACGATGGCGTGAAACTTCGCCTCGCCTTGAAAAACCACACTCATGGGCAACCGCGGTGGTGTCGGCGCGGGCACGGCCGTCTGGGCCAGCGCGCCGGATGCGGTAATGCCAAGGAGCGAGACGATCAGACCGGCCATTTGTAATTTCATGCGGCATCTATAGCCGGTGATGGCTGCGCGGGAAAGGCGCAATCCCGGGGGAGACGTGGAAAAAACAGGGCGGTTGCTCCGCAAGAGCTTGAAGGCCTATGATGACTGGACATTTTGAATTTCGCTAGACATTCGCCCTAAAATCGGCGGATTAAGCGATTCATGATATCCACTCACATCTGTTCGCCACTCGATTCAGTCACCCAATCCCTTGAAATCAGGCACGCCACCGAAAAATTCGAGATTGAGCAACTGCGTGCCGCGCCCAATGACCAGCACTACCTCAAAGCCGGCAGACCCGCTGGAAACACCATCTGGCAAGGAATTTACCGACAGGAATTTACCAGAACGGTGGCGACGAAGGATACCCCGTGCTCTGTGCCGTTTTG
>JBBEEL010000143.1:0-9829 GCA_040880785.1 Akkermansiaceae bacterium
CTGGCAATCCGCTCGCTCTCATTTACGGCGCGCTCCTCCTCCGCATCTGGCTCGCCGCCCGCGCGCTCCAGACCGGCATCGAAAAATTTGCCGGCACCCGTTCCGGTGATCAGATCGTTGCCGTGGACGGCGTGCCCAACGAGGAAGGCCTCACCGCCGCAGGCTCGGCCAAGTTCTACGCCTTGGACAACTACAGCGGCGTGCCCTCCGCACTGATGAAAAAATTCCAGGACGAGCCGCTCATGCTCAAATTCGCCCTGCCGCTCTACGACAAACTGCTCGGCCCCGCGTTGCTCCTGCTTGGCATCACCATCCTCCTTGGCATTGGTTACCGCACCTCGCTGTTCCTGCTCGGCCTCCTTTACATCAGCCTGACATGGGGCCTCATCCTCATCAAACAGGACGATGGTGTCTCTTGGCTCGGCATCCACATGATCCTCGTCGTTGGCGCTCTTGCCCTTGCGCAGCACAATCGCCTCGTTATCCTCAAAAAGTGGTAAATCCTATGAACACAGATCCATCCAACCTGAACCGCCGCGACTTCCTCTCGAGGACGCTGGCCGGTGCCGGCGCGGGCCTCGTGCTTGGCGCTCCCAACCTCCTCCGCGCCGCCAATCAAACCGCCGGCTCGGACGCCATCCACATCGCCATGGTCGGCTTCGGCAAACAGGGTGAAGTGCTCTTCGCCTGCTTGAAGAACATCCCGGGCATCCACTTCCAGTCGGTGTGCGATATCTCCAAGAACCGCCAGAACGTGTTTCGCTCCGCCAGCCGGGGCATGCCGAATGCCTCATCCACCACCTTCTACACCGACGTGGACGACATGCTCGCCAAGGAGAAGGGACTCGATGCCGCCATCGTCGCGACGCCCGACTTCTGGCACTCGCCCCACACCGTGAAATGTCTCGAGGCCGGCCTCCACGTGTATTGCGAGAAAATGATGGCCCACACCATCGAGGCCGCCCGCGATATGGTCCGCGCCATGGATAAATCCGGCAAGCTCTGCCAGATCGGCCATCAGCGCCGCTCCAATCCGCGCTACCGCTACACGCTCAACAAGCTGATTAATGGCCAGAAAATCTGCGGACAAATCGTCAATGCCAGCGCCCAGTGGAACCGCTCGCTCGGCGCGTCCCAAGACATCGGCGGAGCGAAGCTCGCCAAGTCGATCATCGTCCCTGACGACACTCTCAAGCAATACGGCTTCAAGGACATGCACCAGTATCTCAACTGGCGCGTCTATCGCGACCTCTCCGGCGGCCCGATCTCCGATCTCGGTGCCCACCAGATCGACATCTTCAACTGGTTCCTCGGCGCGGTTCCCAAGCGAGTCTACGCCTCCGGCGGAAACTCCTATTTCAAGCAGCGCGAGCACTATGACAACATGATGTGCATTTTCGACTACGACACGCCGCAAGGCGAGGTGCGTGCGTCCTATCAGGTGCTCACCACCACCAGCTACGGCGGCGGCTTCTACGAAAGCTTCATGGGCACTCAGGCCTCCATCAAGATCTCGGAAATCGCGTCCAACTCCGCCATTTATCGCGAGGATGCCGCTCCCTCGTGGGACCCGATCGTCGACAAGGGTTACCTCATCCGCAAGCCCGCCCCGCCCAAGCCGGAAGCCTCCGCCGATGCCGTGGCGTCCTACGAATCCGCCGCACCGGAAATCTTCGACCTGCCCGGTGGTTTCGCCAAACCCGCTCACCAACCGCACCTCGAAAACTTCTTCGCTTCGGTGCGCGGCAAGGCGAAGCTCAACTGCGACGCCCGCCACGCCTTCGAAAGCGAGGCCCCCATCTTCTGGGTCAATCCCTCCGCCCTCACCAATCAACCCATCGATCTCAGCACCGAACACCTCTCCGTATGAAAATTAAACTGACCCTTCCCGCGCTCTGCGCCTTCACCGCCATCTGTCTCTCCGCCTGCGGAGAAAAACCCGCCACCGCCGCCACCACCACCGCGGAAGCCACCGCCGAGGCCTCGGTCGACAGCGCACCCGCCTTGTCCGGCGGAACCGTCGGCGGCGTGCCGCTCGCCACCGATCTCCCGCCGGAACTCATCGAGGGCACTCCCACGCCAATGAATGTCCCGAATCTCGTGCCGGCTCCCGCCAAGGCCCCGGAATTCCTCGTTCCCGAAGGCACCGTGCTGCTCTCCAATGGCAAGCCCGTCACCAGCAGCGACGAAGACCCGATCATCGGCGACCTCGACCTCATCACCGACGGCGACAAGGAAGCTGGCGAGGGCTATTTCGTCGAGCTGTTGGATGGTCTCCAATGGGTGCAGATCGATCTCGAACAAAGCGCCGAGGTCGCGGCCATCTGGGTTTGGCATTTCCACTCACAGCGCCGCGCCTATCACGACGTGATGATCCAAGTCTCCGACGACGCGGAGTTCAAGACCGGCGTCACCACCCTTTTTAACAACGACTACGACAACTCCGCCGAAATGGGCAAGGGCGCAGACCATCCCTACGTGGAAACCCGTTTCGGGCTCCTCGTCGATGGCAAGGCTGCCAAGGGCCGCTACGTCCGCCTTTACAGCAACGGCAGCACTTCCAACGACATGAACCACTACATCGAAGTGGAAGTCTTCGGCAAGCCGCTGTAATCCGGCAACAAATCACTCGCCTTCCACCGCGGCGGCCTTCGGGCGGCCGCGGTTTTTTTGTTTTCGGCTCCGGACAGGATGCCCCGAGCCACGTCCTCAAGGAGTGTGGGCGTCTCGCCCACGCGGCTGAGCCTAAAAGGGAAGATGGTGACCACTGATTTCACTGATCACACTGATTTTAAAGAGTTCGTAAAGAAGCGTCTGCTCACCCACAGGGTGACTGAAAAATCTATCAATTCTTTCTGTGAAATCAGTTAAAATCAGAGTAATCAGTGGTAAAAATCGTCGATATCAGGCGGACTCCGATCCGCCATGGGCAAGCAGAATTTCACCCGCGGCGGCAGAGCCGCCGCCGGATGCGCCACAGTGCGGCCAGCATGGCCCACGCGTCTCGCAGCGGCTTCACCTTGCCGCCGGCTTTCTCCTCCCAGTTCACCGGGATCTCCAGCCAAGGCGAGCCGTCATGGTCGAGCGCACAAAGCAACTCAGAATCAAAGGCCAGGCCCGCCTCACGCAGCCGTGGAGCCACGCGCCGGTATTCATCGCCCCGCAAGACCTTGCCGCCGCACTGCGGGTCCTCGCAACGCAACCCTAGCAAAAACTGCGCCGTCAGGAGGAACCCGCGGTGGGCGAAGCTGCGCCACGGGCTCTCTACGATCCGAGTCGTCTCGGTTCTCTTGCGGATTCCCAGCACCGAGCGCCCGGATTCCAGCGCTTGTCGGATCAGGCCCAGCATGTCGGCCGCGGAGACGCTGCCATCCGCATCCACAAACGCGAGCCAAGCCGCGTCCGACGCCAACGACCACGCCTCCTTAACCACGCCACCCTTGCCGCGGTGGGCATCGGCGAAATGCACATCCACCCGGGGAAACGTTGCCGCAAACTGGTCGCGCAACTCCCGCAGCGCCGCATGTTCCCGCGGCTCCGAGCCGTCGTCCGCGATCACCCAGCGAATCGGCAGCGGAGACGCCGCCAACGCCTGCGCCAGCTCGACACCGAAAACCGCCAACCGCGACGCGTCGTTCCACACCGGGGTGACTAGTAAGATTTCGTTGGGGTGGCTTGGCATGGTTAGGATGCCAGTATATAAACATTGCGAGGTCCACGCTTCTTTCAAAGTATCGCTGCCGCTTGATGAAATATGCCCTACTTGCCCTTTGTTGGATCGGCGTCATCGCCGCCGGAGCGTTTCTGCGCTTCGACCAACTCTCCGAGCGCCCCTTCCACGCCGACGAAGCCACCGGTGCCCGGCTCACCGCCCTGCGCATGGAGTCCGGCGACTACCGCTTCGACCCGGTCCATTACCATGGTCCGCTGCTGAGCAGCCTTGCCATGCCGCTGGTGGAAATGCAGGGGGAAAGCCGCTGGCAGGAGCTGACGAGGGGCAGCCTGCGCCTGCTTCCCGCTCTCGCCGGGACGCTCTTGCTGCTGGTGCCGCTGCTGTGGCGCGGGCGTTTCGGCGACGCGCCGATGCTGCTGGCCGCCGCCCTTCTCGCGAGCTCGCCGCTGCTGGTTTACTACAGCCGGATGTTCATCCACGAGTCGCTGCTGGTGCTCCTCGGCCTGCTGGCGCTGGTTTTTCTCATCCGGTTTCCCCGCTACGGGATCCCGGGCCTGCTGACCGGCCTGATGTTCGCCACCAAGGAGACCTTCGCCATCAGCATCCTCGCCTGGACCGCCGCCGGGGTTCTCATTGCTTGGGAACAGCGGAAAATGCTGGACCGCGGCGCGTGGCTTGCCGCTTGGAAAAACTATCGCGGCCCGCTCGCCGCCTCGTTGCTGGCGGCGGCTGTTAGCGCGGCCTTTTTCTACACCGACGGCTTCCGCCAACCGTCCGGCGCGGTCGATGCCATCCGCACCTTCTTCATTTATGAAACCGTGGCCGGGCATGATAAACCCTCCACCTATTATTTCCAGTTGCTGGCCGTCCCCACAAAAGCGGGCGGCGTCTGGTGGTTTGGCACGCCGGTGCTGCTGCTCGCACTTGCCGCATTCGTTTCCAGCATGGGCCGCGACGCACGCTCGAAATATGCCATCCGTTTCCTGGCCTACGCAGCAGCCGGACATTTTCTCATCTACAGTATCATTTCCTACAAAACCCCGTGGCTGGCGGCCTTGCCTTGGGCGCATGTTTGTTTGTTAGCAGGTTTCGGCGTCGCCGGGTTTTCCCATTACCGCCTGCCGCTCAAGGCCGCGCTTGGCCTGCTCGTGGCCGTCGCGCTCGTCACCCAGTTCACGCAGGCACGACACGCCACCGGCCGCCTCGCATCGGACGACCGCAATCCCTTCGCCTATGTCCCGACCCGCGGCGATGTCGAAAAACTGGAAACCTGGTTAGTAAAACTCCGGCAGGCCGCGCCGGGAATTCCGCTCGAACCCATCGCCGTTATCGGCCGCGACTACTGGCCGCTGCCATGGTATCTCCGCTCGTTTGACCAGATCGGCTACTGGCCGGAAGTTCCGGATAACTTGGAATCGCGGGCCCTCGTCTTCACCATGCCCGAAGTGACAGAGGCGGTCATGGGCCGCCTCGCGGACACCCACATTCCACTGCCACGCGGTCTCCGCGCGGAGGTCCCTATCCATTTGTTCGTGAGGATGGATGTCTGGAAACTCTGGATGGAGGACGACCGCTAACATTCCCAGCAATGAGCGACTCCATCCCCATCCCCGCATCCCGCCTGTTCGTCCACGAGGCGATGCACACCACCTTCCAGCTGCGGATCTGTGAGAGTGACGAGGCGGCCGCGCGCGACATGGCCCGCGAATGCTTCGAACGTCTAGACCTGCTAGAATCCCAGTTGAGCCGCTTCATGGATGGCAGCGACGTTTCCCGCATCAACCACATGGCTGCCGGGGAAACCCTATACATCAGCGAGCCGTGTCACCAGTGCCTCCTCATCGCGCTGGACGCCCATGCCCGCACCGGCGGCTTGTTCGATATCACTCTTGGCAGCCGCATCGAGCACCGGAAATCCGGTGCCAGCGGACCCCTTCCACCTCTAGCCGGAAAACTCATCATCCACCCGGACGTGGCCGCGGTCACCTGCGAATCGCCCGGCCGTGAGATCGACCTCGGTGGCATCGGCAAAGGCTTCGCCCTCGACCAACTCCATCAACTACTCACCCTCTGGGGCGCGCAGGGCGGCTTGCTCGCGGCAGGTGCCAGCTCCTTGTTAACATTCGGCCCCCAAGCCTGGCCGGTCGATCTAGCCGGCGCCGGGAAGCCCAGCCGCATCAACCTCCGTGGTGCCGCCCTCAGCGCTTCCGGAACCGGCATCCAAGGCAGCCACATCATCCATCCGGGAGGAGACACCGCTCTGCCAGCCACTCCGTGCGAGCGCGTCTGGGTGACCGCTCCCACCGCGGCTCTCGCGGAGACTTGGTCCACCGCGCTGATGCTGCTGGAACCTGACGAATTGAGAGATTTTATTGCCGGGGACGAAACCTTAGTTGAAGTCCATATCGACCTCGGGGGCACGATCAGACAGATCCACGGGACGACTTGATCCGACGAAAATTTTTCCGCAACTCGCTTATTTTGTTTTTGTTATATTTTCGGTAAAGTTGCCACCGCGTCTGCGCCGTGCTTCTGGCGATGGCACTTGGTCCAAGACTCGACCCCATCAAGAGGGTGAGGATCATGATTTTCACCGTCCCTTACAAATCAAGAGCCTTGACATCCGCCTTGGATTCAGTGACTTCCTGCGCATGGCCAGTAAGATTACACCCATTAAAGATAAGCTGAGCAAGACACAGATCTTGGATCAGATTGCCGCAAGCACCGAACTCAGCCGCAAGCAAGTCTCCGCGGTTTTGGATACCTTGTCCGAAGTCATCGAAGCGCACCTTGGCAAGAAAGGCGCGGGCGAGTTCGTCCTCCCAGGTTTGCTTAAGATCACCACCGTGCGCAAACCGGCGACCAAGGCACGCAAGGGCATCAGTCCTTTCACCAAAGAAGAGACGATCTTCAAAGCCAAGCCTGCCTCCACTGTTGTGAAGGTGCGCCCGCTGAAGAAGCTCAAGGACATGGCTGTCTGATATCTTGATTTCGCCCCGGCTGGGCTCGGCGGGCAACCGCACGGGGCCAGCCGGCGGCGCGATCTCTCCACTCTGGCTCGACTTTCATGAGCGGTGGACCAAAAAGCTGCAAGCAGGTTGCTAGCGCCACGTGATGCGGAAACCGGGAGGCGGTTTTGCAGGTGATGACCCGGCGTATCCCTTGCTCCTACCTTCTATTTTTCCAACGAATTGCCGGTGCCCTTACGACAGGCCCGGCTAGTTCAAATCCGTCTGAAACCCTCCCCGCTTGTCGCGTGTTCCCGCGCGCGCGTCGAAGGACCCATCGGTCCGTCCCGCCAAACGGTTGACCTCCGCCGAAGCGCGCGCCTCCGCCAACTCTTCTGGCAGCCCCTCGTCCTCCATGTAGGCCTGCTTGAGCTTTTTCACGGTCTCACGCTCTTCCGGAGATTGTTCGTCGGCGGGTCGGGTCATGGTCGGTGGTGGTGGTTGCCATCACTTGGAGCAGTCCGCGTTCCGACCGCTGCGGGAGGGCGGATCTGCGGATCGGCTGAGCCGGCCAGACGTCCTGTCGGGCGGAATCGGGACGACGGGCAGAGTGTCCGCGGCATTCATTCGTTGAGAATGAACGCGCTCCTCTGCGCAAGCGCGTTGGCATGATTTTCAGTAAGCCACGCGGGCCCACGTTGCAAATCTCCCTCTAGGAATGCAGAAGCCCTCCATCGCGGGGCCGGGCGGGCACGCCGCGATGCCGGGTGTTTGACGGAAATAAAAAAGCGGCTAGATTCGTAATTACGATGAGCACGAGCAAGCACGAGACCCACGGAGACAGACCACCCTCATGAACATGGACCGCACTGCGGCCACACCGCCATCCGCCACAAGGATCATGTGGATTATCTGCATAACGGGCACCTTCATCATCCGCATGAGGATCATGTGGATGAGCATGTGTTTGAGGTCTTCGAGAAGAATCCGAATTCTTGCACGCCGCAGCACGAGTGTGGCGGCCATGACAAGGATCATCGTCACGGGCCGGGCTGTGGGCATGAACCGGTACCTCACGGGGATCATGTGGATTACCTCGTGGACGGCCACCTCCACCATCCCCACGGCGACCATTGCGACAACCACGGGCCGGTGGAAGTGGTGGGTAGGGGCTGAGTGCGCATGCCATAGAATCCACCCACGCAAAGTTGACGCCGTTCATCTTCCCCCAGGTCTTGAAGAAGACGCCCCCTAGCACCATGCGCTTTTCAAACCACCCGCTTCATGCGCTTTCGAAATCGACGGGGTGGGCAAGGCTACTGCGGGCAGGATGCCCGGGCCACGGTGCCGCGCATCCGGATGTCGCTGCCGAATTGGAGGAATTCGACACGGTTTAAGCGCAGCGCTTCCTTCAGGCCATCGCCGCCAACGGCTGGCAAGGAGCCGCCGCAAATCAGCGGCGCGTAGTAGACGACGGCTTCATCGACCAGACCGGCCTCGAACAAGGCGGCGGAGAAGACGCCACCGGCTTCCACCATGACGCTGAGCACGCCTTGTTCCTTTGCGAGGCCGCGCAAGGTGCCCGCGAGATCGTGGCGCGGGCGGATGAGGGTGCGTTCGCGGAATTTGTCGGTGAAAATGGCTGCCTGCCGGGGCAGCGATTCCGGCCGGTCGGTGGCGATGACGCGCCAGGGTTGCGACCGGCCTTCCAACAGGGCGGGAACGCGGATCGTCAGCGCCGGGTGATCGCGCCGCACGGTTTCGCCGCTGGTGAGGATGGCGTCTACGGTGGCGCGGAGTTGCTGGACGTCGGTGCGGGCGGCCTCGCTGGTGAGCCACTGGCCTTCGCCCGGGGCCCGGGTAATCCGGCCGTCGAGGCTCATCGCAGTTTTCCAGATGACCCAAGGCAGGCCGGTCTCGAGGACTTTGAAAAAGGGGCGCAACAGGAGTTCAGCGGCTTCCACGCCCACGCCGCTCCGGACCTCGATCCCAGCGGCTTGCAGCAGGCGGTCCGCCCTTCCGGCGTGGACGGGGTTGCGGTCCACACCGGGGTAAACCACCCGCGCGAGCCCTGCATCGATCAAGCCTTGGGTGCAAGGCGGGGTGCGGCCGTGGGTCGAGCAAGGTTCCAAAGTAATGTAAATGGTGGAGCCCTTGACCGCGTCCGCGCCGTGCTTTTGATAAACATCCGCCAGCGCCTCGCGTTCCGCATGCGGCTGGCCGGCACCGCGGTGCCAGCCACCTCCTAGCCTGATGTCGTCCTTCACGATGACCGCGCCCACCGGCGGGTTGGGCGCGGTTTTACCAACGCCTTTTCGCGCTTCCTGCAGCGCTTGGTGCATCCAGTGGTCATCACGGTCTAGCATGCCTCAGTTCCTCGTGGGTCGTTGTTGGAGGTGCATCAAAGAAAACCATTCCGCGGGTAATCGCGCCTGAAAATGCCACTGATATCAACCCTGATCGCAAGTAGCAGCAAAAGAATCGACCGGATCATCCAAGAAGCTCCGACGAGAGGCGGGCGAGCCAGTCGGCGAGTTCCGCGGCAACGCGGGTTTCCGGCAGGTGGTCGAGGGCGGCGAGATCCCAGTGATAGATGAGCTTGAAGCCGTCCCACTCCCCGGTGGCACCGCAGGCACGCATCCAACAGGCGGCCTGGCGGTTCTCGATCTGGACGTAGCCGATCAGCCGGTCGACCACCGCACAGTAGGCGGTCACCCACATCACCGCCAGCAGCAGGGTAGCGACGCCGCACCCCCGTGTTGCGCGCTTACGCGGCAAACTGAAGTCCGGCTTCTATTTTCCTGCGGGATGCGGGCAAAAAAGTGCCCGGCTCCAATTGCTTGGAGCCGGGCATATACCTGGCGACGACCTACTCTCACAGGACCTATCGTCCCACTACCATCGGCGCTGCAGCGTTTCACTTCCGGGTTCGGAATGGGACCGGGTGGTTCCACCGCGCTCTGGTCACCAGAGGGCAACACTGTTTGATCAGTGCTGGGACTCTGGGGATCTGAGCGATGTCTTTCTCTTATTTCAGCTTTTTAGGATTTTAGCTTTTCAGCTTTTACCCACCCGTCCGCTCTCTGGCATCCACACGGAGAAAACTTCCAATTCTTCAACCTGACAATCTCTAAACCATTCACGGTCACTTGCTTCACTAATTCAAAAATAGGAATCAAGCCAAACGGATGATTAGTACTTCTCGGCT
>JBBEEL010000144.1:0-9772 GCA_040880785.1 Akkermansiaceae bacterium
GCACGGTTCGGAGGGGGGAGCGGCGCAAGCCAATGCGCCGTTCCTACCTCTATCCGGGTGCTTCGCGCCGCGCAGGGGCGCAGCCTCTGCCCGGCAGGGACGGCGCCCGGAGCGGCAACTACGCCACCAAATGCGCGCCTTGCGAGGGCCGCGAGGCGAAGATCTGCGGTGTGATACCGGTCGCCTTTTCGTATTCCGCCGCCAGGGTGGCGGCGATCTCCGTGGCTTTCCGCGACTCGCAAAGCGTGACGGTGGAGCCACCGAATCCGCCGCCGGTCATCCGCGCACCGATCACTCCGCCGTTGCGGCCGATCTTGCGGGCGATGTCCACCATCAGGTCGAGCTCGGTGCAGGATACTTGGAAATCGTCGCGCAGCGAGTCGTGGCTGGCGGCCATCAGCGGGCCGAGAGTTTCGAAATCATTGCGGCCCAGCGCGGCCGCGGCGGAGATGGTGCGGGAAATCTCTCCGACCACGTGGCGGGCGCGGCGGTTCACCGGCTCGCCGAGCTTATCCCAGTTCGTTTGGACATCGGCAGAGGTGACATCGCGCCAGGAGGCTTTTCCTAGGATCTTTAGCCCGTCTTCGGTGTGCCTGCGGCGCAGCGCATAGCCGCCGTCGGAGAGCTCGTGGTGGACCATCGTATTGGAAATCAACACGGTGAGGTCGGGGTTTTCGAATGGGATCAGTTCGGGCTCGCCGGTCTGGCAGTCGATGAGGATCAGGCGGTTGGTCTTTCCGAAGGCAGAGGCGAACTGGTCCATGATGCCGCAGGGGACGTGGGCGAAATCGTGCTCGGCCTTCTGGCAGAGTAGCGCTTTCTCGCGGGTGTCGAGCACCGTGTCCAATAAGCCTTCGAGGAAGGTGGCGGTGGCGCACTCGAGCGCCGCGGAGGAGGAAAGTCCAGCCCCACCGGGGACCGATGAGTGGATAAACGCGTCAAATCCGGGGATCTGGTGACCGCGGTCCTGAAACCCGCGGACCACGCCGCGGAGGTAGTTCGCCCATTTCGGATCGCCGACTTCCTGTGGCGCGCTGAGATCGAGGATGGCGATGTCGCTGCCGATCGAGGAGGTGATGCGCGCCTCCGACGTGCCATTGCTGCAGCCCGCGATGACGATGTAACGGTCGATGGCGAAGGGCATGACGAAGCCGTCGCAATAGTCGATGTGCTCGCCGATGAGGTTGACACGGCCGGGTGCGGCGGCGGTGATCGTGGCGGTGGAGTGGAACCTCTCCAGAAGTCCGGCGGTGGCGTCGGAAACGAGATCGGCGAGGTCGGGGTTGAGCTGGAGCATGACGTTAGGATTGGCGAGTGTGAGAGTAAGGCATGAGGCAAGGTCGCGGCGATTCTTTTCCGCACCGCTTCTGCGTGCTCAGCGTTTCGAGAGCGCTAACAGCACGGCTTTCTGCGCGTGGAGGCGGTTTTCGGCCTGTTGGAAAATGGTGTTTGCGTGGAGTTCGAGTGTTTCCTCGCTGATTTCCTTGCCGCGGTAGGCGGGCAGGCAATGGAGGACGATGTGCTCCGGCGCGGCACCCGCCAGCAGCTCGGAGTTCACCTGAAAGCCGGCGAATTCCCGCTCTTTTTCCTTCTGGTCTTCCTGGCCCATCGAAAGCCAGACGTCCGTGTTGATCACGTGGGCACCCTTGGCTGCCGCCGCCGGATCGGTGGTGACGCTCACTTGGCGCGCATCAAGTTTTGCGAGAAATCCGGCGGGTGGCTGGCAACCTGCGGGCGCGGCCACCGCCAGCTCGAAACCAAGGTGCTTGGCTGCCCACATCCAGGAAATGGTCATGTTGGAAAACCCGTCGCCGATGAACGCGACTTTCCTGCCATCCCAGCCACCGAGCTTTTCCCGGATCGTCAGCAGGTCGGCCAGAATCTGGCACGGGTGCTCGTCGTCGGTGAGCGCGTTGATCGTCGGAATCCCGGAAAACTCCGCGAAATCCACCACGTCCTGTTGGGCGAAGGTGCGGATGACCGCGCCGTGGACCATCCGGCCCAAGACGCGCGCGGTGTCTTTGATCGGCTCGCCGCGGCCAAGCTGGAGGTCGTTTCCTGATAGAAACATCGGGAAGCCGCCGAGCTCGCGGATGCCGACCTCGAAGGAGACGCGCGTGCGGGTGGAGGATTTGGTGAAAATAAGCGCCCACGTCTGGCCCGCGAGCGGCTGGCCTTCACGCCCGCGCTGGAGTTTTAAGTGCGCGGCGGAATCCAGCAGGCGCTGGATTTCGCCGGAACCGAGTGCCTCGATGGATAGGAGATGTTGCATGGGATATGGAAATGATAGAAACGAAGGCTACGGACAGGATACCCGCGCCACGTGGACGGTTAGTTGAACTCGCTGAGAACTTCGTGGATGATCGCGAGCGCCTCGTCGATTTCCTCCTCGGTGACATTGAGCGGCGGCAGCAAGCGGATGGTCTCCGGTCCGGCCGGCGGGACGAGGAGGCCGCGTTCCATCAGTTGATTCACGACCACGAGAGCCGCGGTTTTCCCCTGCGGGACGAGGATGCGCGATGGATCGAGCCCGACGCCCAGCAGCAATCCGCTGCCGCGGACTTCGGTGATGATCGGAAGGTCCCACGAGTCGATGGTGTCACGGATGCGGACTTCCTGCAGGATCGCATTGACCGCGAGTTCCTTTTCGCGGATCTCCTTGAGCACCGCGAGCGAGGCCGCGCAGGCGAGGGGATTTCCGCCGTAGGTCGAGCCGTGGGAGCCGGGTCCCATCAGCGAGGAAAGCGGCGTTTTTTCCTCATCGACAGGCCGATCGCTCAGCCAGAAGGCCCCGATCGGGAAGCCGCCGCCCATGCCTTTGGCCCAGGAGATGCCGTCGGGCTTGATCTCCGGCGCGATCATGCGCCAGGCCATGGCGTCGCCACACCGGCCGAAGCCGGCTTGGACCTCGTCGAAAAAAAGCAGCAAGTCATGTTTCTTGCAGAGGTCTGCCACGGCGCGGAGGAACTCGGGCGTCGCCATGTTCACCCCGCCCTCGCCCTGCACCGGTTCTAGTAAAATAGCCGCGGTTTCCGGGCGGATGGCTGCCTCGAGGGCCGCGACATCGTTAAACGGCAGGTGGCGGAAGCCCGGCAGCAGGGGATCGAAGCCGTCCTGGATCTTCGCCTGCCCGGTCGCGGCCAGCGCGCCAAGCGTGCGGCCGTGGAAGGACTGGAGGAAGGTGAGCACCTCGTAGCGCGGCGCGCCATCCGGCTGCGGGCGCTTCCGGCCGAAACGGCGCGCGGACTTGATCAGCCCGTCGTTCGCCTCGGCTCCGGAGTTGGAAAAGAAGACCTTGCCGGGCATCATCACGTGATGCGCGTTGATTTCCGCGGCGAGCTCGGCCTGCAGCTCGGTGTAATAGAGGTTGGAAACATGCATCAGCTCGCCAGCCTGGTGGTGGATCGCCTTGACCAGCCGCGGGTGGCAATGGCCGAGTGAACAGACGGCGATGCCCATGCAGAAATCCAGATAGCGATTCCCCGCGTCGTCCCACAAGCGGCTGCCGCTCCCTCGCACCGCGACGAGCGGAAACCGCCCGTAAGTGGGAAGAACGTGTTGGGCGTCGAGTTCGGCGGTGGTCATAATTTCGCGGGAAAGCGCGGAAGCTAACTTGGCCCGGGGCAAATGGCAAAGGTGGAAATTCGGGTGCTTCAGGGTGGACGAAAATTGGCGTGGTCGAATCCGACGCCAGACGTTGTAGTGGCTGACTTTCCGTAGCCCCTAGGCTCACCACCGGCCGCACCGGAGTCACCCCGCGGTGGATGAACAAGAAGCCTTCGGGATCCACCAGTTCCCAACTCTGCGCATCAATCGCCTTTTGCTTGGAGTTCTTTTGTCAGCCGCTCGACTTCCTCCCTTGCGCTGAGGGCGCTTCCGTCCACCTCTTTCGCGGACTCCTCGGTCTCCGCAAGGTATGCCAGGGCACGTGCATAAACCTGCCGGCGCGCGGCGGGATCTTTTGCAGAGAGAACCATCCAGCCCGCCATCGCCGGCGCGGAAATGGAGATGTCTTGCGCCTGTGTGGTCCACAATTCCTCGTAGTGAGAAATCGCTTCAACACTCATGTCGCGCTGATGGTATAACTGGGCAAGCAACAAGTGCACCGGAGAGATGAAATCCGGAAAACCTGCGGCGAGATAGGATTTTGCCTGTGCGATGGCTTCCTCATGCTTGCCGCTTGCCACGAGAAGTTCGATGCGCCGGTATGAGGCGTAATCGACCTCGCCACGGACTTCCGACGCGGAAATCACCCGCGTCATATCCTCGAGCGCCCGCGCGAGGTCCGTGGCGGCGGTCGAACGGCCAAGAACATCGCCACGACCTAACATGGCCGCGTGCATGGCCGCCGGATCCGCCCGGCGGACCACTTCATCATAGTAAACCAACGCCTCCCGCGGAGTTGATGTCTGCGAGCGGAGGTAGTCTCCGATTTTGAGCAAATACGTGGACGATAAATCATCGATCGCAAACTCCGTTTTGAATTGCTGGAAGAGTTCTGTGTCAGCGGACAAGCGGACCATCGCGTAAAGAATTTCGTCGGCCAACTGCGGCTCGCCGGATTTCTGCGCGAGCTTGAGCGCGTGGCGATAAGATTTCGCAGCGTCGGCCGTCTTGCCCTGCGTTTCCTCGACAGCGCCCTTGAGCTGATAGGTCCGGCCGATCACCGGACTCGCGGGAAACTCGCGGAGGATGCGCCCGATCATTTCCAACGCCACATCCGGCTCCGCGTCCGCCGCGCGATCATACAATGCCGCGGGGAGGAACGGATTGGCCGCGGCGTCCGGGTGTGCTGCTAGAAAGAAATCCAATAAGGCGGCGGCGGACGCGGAGTTGCCGAGCCGGGCTGCGTTGGATGCTTGGTAAAACGCCGCCGCTAGGGCAGACCCGCTCGCTGGGTATTCCTCCACATGCCGGTCCAGCAGCGGACCGGCTTCCTCATGTCTGGCAGCATGATAATAGGCAGCACCGAGCACGTGCAGGCAGTAGTCGTGCTCCGGACTGCCGGACTTCAAAAGCTTGAGCAGCGGAGCCGCCACCGCGATGACTGCCGCATAATCTCCGCTTTCGTAGATCGAGTAAAGTAACAGCTGCCTCACCGGATCCAACATTTTTGACTGAGGGAAATCCGTGATGAATTTTTCAGCCCGCGTGCGGGTCTCCGCCGCGGGGCCGAGGCGGGAGGAAATGCGGACCAGTTGAAATAAACGATCCTCACGACCGTCCGCATTCGGATAGGATAACTCGAGTTGTTGGTATGCGGCGAGGGCATCGCGGAAATTCCCCAGCGATTCATGCAGAAACGCAAGCGCCGCCAGCTTGACGGCTTCCGGCGGCTTGCTCCCGCGTCGCTCCGCTTCGAGAGCCGCAAGGTCCTGTTCGAGCTGGGCCTTGGAAAGGCCGGTCGTGCCGTCGTTGATCTCATCCGCCCCGCCCATCGCCTTGAGCCGGGCACGGATGTCATCGATGGCGACATCGGTGGACGGCACGAATTGATAGATAACCAGTGAGGCGCGGTGCAGCCGCGCAGCGAGCGCGTCGCCCGCGAGCTTCATGAACACCGGCGAGTAGCGCGCCATCGCGAAGGGGGCCATCACCAGCCCGTCGCGGTTCATTTTAATGAAATCCAGCAGCGCCTGCTCGTTCCGCGTCTCGAGCGCGGCACTGACCAGCGCCTGGAAGCCCGCGATGACGACGACGTCTGGCGTGGGAAAATTCTCCTTGTTGCGGATGGCGATTTCCAAGTTCTCGTTGCCCTCGGCGATCCATCCGAGCCGGTATTGGCAAATGGCGAGATTCACATAAAACGCGCCATGGGGAAAGGTGTCGCGGACGCGGTCACGCTCGCCGAGGAACTTGGTGAAACAACTGGCTGCGAGCTCCCATTTTTCCGCGCCCATCGCCGCCTCGCCCCACTTGAGCAGCGCCATTTTCTCGAACGGGTTGCCACCAGTGGTCTCATCGTTAGGGAAATCACGGTAACAAATCTCGAACGACCGCATGGCGTCATCCCAGCGCTTCAGTTTGATTTCACAAAGCCCCTTGCGGAAGTGGATCGTCCCGAACTGCGGGCCGAAAGTGGCCAGAGGATCGTCGCCGCCGGACTGGATGGCGCGGGTGTTGAAGTCGAGCGCCCGCGCCCAGTCTTGGTCGCTCATCGCGGTCCCAGCCCCCTCCACCAGCGCCTCGAGCGCGGCGTTTTCCGACCAAGCCGGGACCACGAGCAACAGCGCCGCCGCGCATGCCCGGAGGCGCACGGAAACAAGTGGGATGGATCGTGGGTAGTTCAGAGATTTGAAAATTTTTTATGAAAAGCGCCTTGACCTGTTCAATTGATCACGCTTGAAGTGATGGCATGAGCTTGCAGTTATTATCCGGCCGCCTCAAGCAAACCTTTGGCTATGACGAATTTCGCCCACTTCAGCGCGAGATCATGGAAGCATCGCTCGGCGGGCGGGACACGGTGGCGATCCTGCCGACCGGCGCGGGAAAAAGCCTGTGCTACCAGCTCCCGGCGCTCGTCCGCGGCGGGCTGACGTTGGTGGTTTCCCCCCTTATCGCGCTGATGAAGGACCAGGTGGACCAGCTCGTGGCCAGCGGCGTGGCGGCGACATTTCTCAATTCCACGCTGGACCCCAGCGAGGCGCGGCGGCGGCTCGATGGGCTCGACGCCGGGGATTACCAACTGCTTTACGTCGCCCCGGAGCGGCTGATGCTGGCGGATTTTCTCGGGCGCTTGAAAGGCTGGAACATCGCCGCGCTGGCGGTGGACGAGGCGCACTGCATCAGCGAGTGGGGCCACGATTTCCGGCCGGAATACCGTCGGCTCAAGGAGGTCCGGCAGTGGATCCCGGAGATCCCGGTGCTGGCGCTCACCGCCACCGCCACCGAGCGGGTGAGGGAGGACATCGTCCGGCAGCTGGAGCTGCGCGATCCGGCGGTGTTCCTGGCCAGCTTCAACCGGCCGAATTTGAAATACCAAGTCATCCCGAAGGCAGGCGCGGCGGCACAGGTGTGCAATTTCGCCAGCGCCCGGCCCGGCGAGTCCGGCATCGTTTACTGCCAGTCGCGCAAGGCCACCGAGACGCTGGCGGGCACGCTGCGTGCCCAAGGATTTGCGGCCGTTGCCTACCACGCCGGGCTGGATGCCGCAGAGCGCGCGCGCAATCAAGACGCCTTCCTGCGCGACGAGGCGAAGATCGTCTGCGCCACCGTCGCCTTCGGCATGGGCATCAACAAACCGAACGTCCGCTTCGTCATCCACGCGGATTTGCCGAAGAACATCGAGGGCTACTATCAGGAAACCGGGCGCGCCGGGCGCGATGGCCTGCCGGCCGATTGCCTGCTGCTTTTCTCACGCGGCGACGTGATGAAATACCTGAAATTTCTCGAAGAAATCCCGGACGAGCAGGCACGCACCGTCGCCCACCGCCAGCTCGACCAGATGACCAATTTCGCGGAAAGCGAGATTTGCCGCCGGGTCAGCCTGCTCGGGTATTTCGGCGAAACCTGGCCGCTGGAAAATTGCGGTGGCTGCGACCATTGCCTCAGCCCGCGCGAAAAGTGGGACGCGACTCTGGACGTCCAGAAGCTCATCAGCTGCGTGCTCCGCATCCGCCAGAAAGGGAGTTTCAGTGTCGGGCTCAATCACGTCGCCGAGGTGCTCACCGGCGGCATGTCGGAGAAAATCCAGCGCTGGGGCCACCACACGCTCAGCACCCACGGCATCGGCAAGGACCAGCCGCGGCCGTATTGGGTGGACCTCGGCCGGCAGTTGTTGCGGCTCGGTTTTCTCGCCGGCAGCGAGGATAAATTTCCCACCGTCGCCGTCTCGCAGGCCGGGATTGACGTCATTAAAAAGCGCGAATCCGTCCTGCTCACCCGGCCGTTGAGCCTGCCGCGCGACAAGGCGCTACACCGCAGCGGTGATATTCCCTGCGACCCCGGCCTCTTCGAGCACCTGCGGGTCCTGCGCAAGGAACTGGCGGATGCCCGCAATGTCCCCTCCTACGTGGTTTTTTCCGATGTCACCTTGCGCCATTTCAGCCGCAACTACCCGGAGGCCGACGCGGCGCTGCTCGGCATCCCGGGTGTGGGCGAGAAGAAGCGCGAGGACTACGGCGAGGCCTTCCTCGAGGCGGTCCGCGACTGGCTATCCGAGAACCCGCGCCTGGAATTCGAGCCGCTCGGATTCACGCCGCCCCCCGCGCCCGCGCCCGCGAAACCGATTCTCAATGACAGCGCCCGCGCAACACTCGGCCTCCATCAAGGCGGGCAATCCGTCGCCGAAATCGCCGCCGCCCGGAATTTATCTGAAACCACAATCGAGGCTCACCTCGCGCAAGCCATCGAGGCGGGCGAGCCCGTCAATCCACGCGATTTCTACACCGCGGAGGAGGAACGTGAAATGCAAGGCGCTATGGCAGGTTACGACGAACTCGCCCTCAAGCCGGTCTTCGAGCAGCTCGAAGGCCGGATCAGCTACGGCAAGCTCCGGCTCTACCGAGCCGCAAGCGCCCGCGATGAGAAACACGCCGCCCCGTGCGGCTGAAATCCAGTCCTGCTGCCGCGTAATAACCGATAAGTATAAGCAAGACAGCAAGACAGCGATCCACCGTGATCGCTTCATTCTCTCACCGAAAGCACCCCCGTGTCCGCCCAACGTCACAATCATTGTCGCGGGCGCGACAATGATTGTGGATGACTGGCTAAATTTTTGAGGACGCCCGCCACCACGTCGCCACCCCCAAGTTATGAAGCTGTGTTTAGCTCGTCGGAGGCGAGGCTGTCGGGGATGCCAAGGCCGCGTTGCAAGTTAGGAGTCTGAGGCTGCCGGGACTGTCTGTGTCTCATCAAAAAATTCCGCTTGCGGTGCCAGGGAAGTGTCTTTCCCGCAATGGGGACAACAGGAGCGGCCTCTCCCTTCGAGAATCGTAAACTCGCTCCGCCCTGACTGCCCCTGGGGGCGAAATGTGAAGATGAACGCCGATGAGCAAAGCCGTTCTTTCTCTTTTCAACAGCCACGCAGCCGCATCGCCATTCGGCGTCAGATTGATTGGATTCTCCCACAGGAAGGGACCAGGGACGATGACCATGAGCTTTGATCCAGCGCCTTGGATGATTCAGTGAATGGCCATGGTGAAGGTCGTGAACCTAGCACTTTACGATCTCTCAGCGTCCAGCGGCAAATCAAGTTCCGGAATTCGAGACGGTGCCGTCTTCTTTCTCCCCCTTCTCAGGATGAAGGCTGTTGTGCTTATGACAAGCAGAATGGCGCTTGTTGGTTCAGGGATTGTGGAGATGGTGGCAGATTGGACCTCATAACGTATATAGGTAGAGGTGTCGTCATCAAAATTATAATCGCTAATAGACCACTCCAGGTCACTTGGATCCACCAGATCGGAAGTGCTGAATGCGGATATGGTGTTGGTTGCTGAAATAGCTCCAGTGAAACCTGCCGGTAACATAAAAGTGCCCGGACTCAACTCCGATCCATTGATGTCGAATTGTGTATCGATAGCTAGATCGTCGAAAGGCCCATTGCCCTCATAAACAGTTGCAGCAGAACCTTGATAGGTCCCATCATTGCTAGGGGATCCGGAGATCGTGAGCGTCGCTGAAGAGCCGGGCTGCTGCGAAAGATCCCATAAGTCAGTGTTAAGATTATTCGTAAAACTCCTTAATGCGGTGTTGTCATAAGTGAGTCTGAATTGGAAACTAGCACCGTTGATGCCGAGAATGTCCGGGTCTGAAAAATCACTATGCTGAAATG
>JBBEEL010000145.1:0-9749 GCA_040880785.1 Akkermansiaceae bacterium
CCGCAAAGAACCCGACCTCCCAAAATCCCCACGGCGCGCGGATATCGCGATACATCGGCAACATCTCCAGCAAGAGGAAGCCCGGCACAAAGAGATAGCCGATGATGAGGCCAGCCGCCCAAAGCCCGCGCCGCCGCCCGGCCGGCAAGACCGCGTAGATGAGGAACGGCGGAATGCAGGTCATGAACCACATGAGCGCCGCAATCCAATCCGGCGCTTTGGGCGACCCCTTTAAAAATTCCTGCGCCCCGGTGAAAACGGAGAACGGCCCCTGCGACAGCCACAGCGCCAACAAAGCCATCCCGACAAACAACCGCAGCAGCACCCCATTCCGCGTGGCCAGCCACTCGGAGTGCTTCCGCGACCACCAAAACACCGCACCCACCGCAAAGAGCGTGACCAACCCCAAGTAAAACTGCCCCCGATCCGCTACAAAATCCGGCCGCATACCCGCCAGCAAGCCGTTAGCCCGATCGAGCACCGAAAGAAAACTCTTCATCGAAAACGCCTGCTGCCATCCGGCAAAGTTGTCGAAGGCGAAGGCGGACACCCATTGGTATTCCCGCGTTAAAGGCAGCAACAGGATCACAGCCATCAAGCACACCAGACCCAACGCCACCAACGTCCCCCGGACCAAGGCAACCCGACGCTCCGGCTGATCAAAGAGCAACCAGACGAAGAACATCGCCGCCAGCGGCGCAAACATGAAGGTCAGCTTCGCGTAGGAAAGCATCATGGCCGACCAGCCGAACGCCATCCAAGCCGACGCCCTCCACGAACCCTCATCCGCAATTTTCAGAAAAGCCCAAAGAATGAGCGGCGGAAAAATATAGGAGTAGCCCCCCATCCAGTGCTCGAAACTCGCGATGCGCAGAAGCATCTGTGCACTAACGATGTAGAGGACTGCCGCGATGACAGCTGTCCACTCGTTCTTTGTAAGCCTTTTCGCAAAAAGAAACATGGTCAAAGCGGACAGCGGAATGATGAGAAGTGCCGAGATCTTGATGCCTGCCGGATCCCCGAACACGGCCATGCAGGAAAGTCCCGAGAGGAAAGGCACCATGCAGAGGGCAAAGTTGGCCATGGAGTGGCCCTGCATGAAATTGCTGCTCCACCACGGAATGCCGCCCGACGCCCTTGCGTTGGACACCAACTCCTGCAAAAAGCGACCGCCGTCCGCATACAACTCCTCCTGCGATGGCGTTTGCGCCAGCCAGCCAACCCCGAGGACCAACGTGTAGCTTGCCACAAACGCTGCCAACACCACACGAGGCCAGCGCCCGTCATGGCGTTGGGAGGCCTCTACGGAAACCGCCTTAGCGTCTTTTTGATTGATGGGATTACTCACGATGTTGGTGCGTTGTCTCTCTTCCGTTCGCGAGGTAAGCGCATCTGGCGCTTTACGCGCCGGATGAGGAGTTCTTGGAACATGTGGGCCACGGAAAGAAAGTTGCCGAAATGAAGCGCCTTCGAATTGCCAGTCTCGCGCTCGCGTGCTTGCGTCTCCACCTCGATGTAACCGACTCCTTGATCAAGCAAGCGCGTGATCAAGTCGGCCTGAAACCCGAAACCCTCGCTCCGGGAATGCCAGCGCACGACGTTGTAGCGCAGATGCATGGCCAGACCATGGTAGTAGGAGACGTTATATCCGCCGATGGTGTTCACCAACCAATTGTAAGTGCGCGACAAAGCCCGGCGCAGAAAGGTTCGCTCCGTGCAAGTCTGCCGACACAAAACCATATCCGCCTGACCAAGGACCCCAAACACCGTTCGAAAGGTTTCGGCAGGCTCCACATCGTCACCGCAAATCAGGCGGTAATACTTGCCTTTTCCCAAGAATGCGCACTCAGTGAAGTTATATCCGAGGCCGCGATTGGTTTCATTGATCTTCAAATAAACCGGCAACTCCGGATGCCCCGCCATGAACTCGCGCACCACGATGACTGAGTTGTCCGCAGAACAGTCGTCGATGATGATAATTTCCCATTTGAAATCGAAATCCGCTAGAGCCTGCCGCAAGGTGCCAAGCGTTCCACGGATATTTTTTTCTTCGTTGTAGCAAGCGACAAACAGCGTCAGATCGACCTCGGGGCGATTGGCCGGCAGCGTGTCGTGTGAATTCATCAGAAAAAGCAGATCTCAGGCCGCGTCTTCGTAGCGGAAGCCGCGACCGAGTACAATTTTCTTCAGCACGGTGAACAGATGCGCCAAGCGGAGAAAAGATCCGTCCGCCGCCGTGAAGCGCCCGTCGTCCTCCCGCAACTGCCTCCATTCGAGCAAACGCGCCAAGCGCCGCTGCAGGATCGCCTCGCTTCCGTATTGCCGCGCGATTTCGGAGATGCGCTCACGACCACCCACTGCCATCAGTTCTTTGAGCAGCCGGATCCGCAGCGAGGTGAAGTTCAGATTCACGAAGTTACTGTAGCAGTAGTTGAGGCCTCCGAAGGTCAGCAGGCAAATAAACATGTCCGCCCAGCTGAAGACATCCCGGGAAAAGAAAAGCGTTATCAGAGAGACGACCGTCCCGCAAAGAAAACCAGCCACGTAACTCACCACAATCGGCTTTTTCGGCACAAGCAAATGCGCGATCACTTGACCCACCGCTCCGGCCGCCAGACCGACCAGTGGCGCACCTACGAACATGATCATCCTCCAGTCCATCAGCCTCCCTCGTCCATACGCAAAAGCTGCTGCGCCCTGCTGAAAACCGTTCCCCAAATCCTGCCCAACGGGGTCAGCACAATCGCATCTCCGGACTGAACGACCCAACCGTCGCGCTTCATCGCCTCAATCCGCTGGTCGAGGAAAAGATGGTCATTCATCACCGTGCGGAAGTCTGCTTCCGTGCACCCGCGCCCGCCCGCTTGCCACGCCATCTTGACCATCGCCATCGAAGGACTGTCGTCCTCAATCGCCGAGTAAACCGCGATGTAAGCCAAGGAGAGTGAGCCGAGCATAAGCGCCAAGCGCGCCGTATCAGCCCACAGCGGCAAACCGTCGACATCTCCACGTTGCAGGACGACGAACAAAAGCAAAGCCAGCAGGGAGAAAGTCCCGAAGACCGCGACAATCACTGCGGCGTGGTTTCGTGGTTGCAGACATCTCACCAGCAATACCTGCACAATGAACGCCGCCGCCAGCGCGCCAAAACCAAAAAAAAGAACGCTCATCACTCGCCCACCCCGGTAAAAGTCTCGGCTTCGGGCAGCGGAACAACCACGGGATGTCCGCGCTTGGTGAAAGTCGTTTCGTGCTTAGCGCGGATAGGACCCGCGTATTGCCAGGCCAAAATGGCCAAAGGACCAAAATCCCTCGTGAGTGCCTGCTCTGCACCCACGACTTCCAACCCTGCCCCCGGACTGCGGAACCCGTGGCGCGCGACATTGTCATCGACCAGAAAAGCCAACTCCCTCTCCCACTCGAACTGGTAGATGAGCGTGGTTACCGTGGCGGAAGCACCGAAACCGGCCAGACGTCCCCCGCAACCACGCACTGCGGCACGTGCCGCTTCCTTCGCCTTCCCGATCTGCTGCGTGAAAGCCCGGTAAGGCGCCAACGTGTGGAGTCCCGCCCGGTTCTCGGCGTCAAACAGCGACTGCAAGAAATCGGACGGAGGCACAGCATCTTCCAAGCGCCGCGCTATACCGCGGATCGATCCGCCTTTGCTCCCGACAAGCTTGGCATCAACCAGCGCCATGCCGTTAGCGCGCAGAAATCGGTCGAGCGGTCTGGCCGCGTGATACGAGAGGTGCTCGTGGTACACTGTGTCGAAGAGCAGTCGATCAAGAATGTCCGGTAGATAGGAAACTTCGAAAGTGAACCATCCTCCCGGTGCCAGCACCTCGCAAATACCCCGCGCCATCCCCGCCAGATCATCCGCATGCGCGAAAACATTGTTGGCCGTGACGAGTTTGGCCGTGCCATGTTCAGCCGCGATGCGCTTCGCCATCTCGATCGTCATGTAGCCGCCATAAGTCGGCAAACCACGCGCCGTGGCTTCCGCTGCAATATGATGCGCCGGATCGACGCCGACAACGCGCATCCCGCGCTCTTGGAACATCGCGAGCAACGAACCATCGTTGCTGCCCACATCGACCACCAAGTCGCCTTCCCGCATTCCGGCCATGGCCGAAGCGTCCTCGGCCAAACCGGAGAAATGAGCCAGTAGCGAGGCCGAAGATCCGGAGTGGTAGGTGTAGGATCCGAAAAGAATTTCCGGATTAACCACCGTGAGCAGTTGCAAGTGTCCGCAATCGCCACACAAATGAAGGTCGAGCGAATGAAGTGGCGCTCCCAACACGAATTCCGGCGCCGGCACATAAGCATCCGCCACCGGTGTGGGCCGCATCGGCACGGCCAGCTCGAGGTTCGTCGAGCCACACAGCCGGCAGTCTTTTCTCTGGTGTGCGTCTTGGGATTTTAAACTGCTCATTTGCCTTTTTTCTCCAACTTCACAGCGGCTTCCTTGATGAAGCGCATGGCGAGCGCCTCTTGCCCGAGCAGCGTGGCGCCACCGTCGACCGCTATTTCCTGACCCGTGACAAGCCCTGCGTCCTCGCTGCAGAGAAAACGGACTACCTTGGCCACATCTGCAGCTTCGCCCATCCTACCGAGCGGCACAAAGCGCGCGTAGTCGGCCGCAGCAGGCGGGATAAACACCTTGCCCCCCGGCAACTCACGCACAAAAGCACCCGGTGTCACCATGTTGAAACGCACACCCCTCGCCGCCCACGTCACCGCGTGCCAGCGCATCATTCCGCCGAGAGCCGCACGCGTCGCGTGGTAGGCATCATCCTGCTCCGGCACGACAAAATTCCCTGCCGGCGAAGAGACAAAGACCACCGCACGATCGCCCCGCCGAGCGAAGCTGTCCCGCACCACGGCCAAAACCATGCGCGGCACCGTGAGCATCAATTCCAGTTCGCCTTCCCAGGACTTTTCCGCCGCTCCGCGATAGCGCTGCGCAAAAATCACATAGTTCAGCCGCCCTCGCTCGCGCACGATCTCGTCGATCGCTTTCTTCGCGGCGGCTGGGTCGGTCACATCCGCCTGAAAAAAGCGCACGCCTCGCAGTTTGCGGTCCGCCGGGTCCGGTTCGTGCGCGCCGAGCACGGACACTTTTGCCCCGTTCTTGGCGAAGAGTTTGGCCACCACACGCCCGAGTCCGCGCGTGCCTCCGATGATTAATGCATGGGTGTTTTTCATTTCAAGAAAGTCGGGCGAAGAACCCGGCGTAAGCCTGCGGTGTCTGTTCGCGAGGAGCAAACGGCGCGATCTCGGTCGAAGCAGGATCGAAGGGCCCGCGTGTTGTTTCAATAAAGATAAAGAATTCGCTTTCGATCTCCAGCGTGTGGAACTCCGCCGGGTTGGTGCGATAAAAGGCCACGCCGCCTTCTCCGTGCGGAGTCATCGGCAAGCAGCGGATGACCTGGCCTGCATCATCAAAAAACCAAGCCTTGGCCCGCCCTTCGAGCACGCTCAGTGATTCCGACCGCCCGGGATGGCGATGCGGAGGAATGCAACTGTCTTTGGCCAGCACGATGACCATTTCCTGCGTCTCCGCCGAATTGTCGGCATGCGCGCACCAGCGCGCACGGCGCCTTGGCGATGCCGTCGCCCGTGACTTGAGTTCGCCGATGATCTCGGGTGTCAGAGCGGGGCATTCCGCGGTCGACCGCAGAATGTCGGGTTGCTCCGCGATCCAATCAGTTCCAATCGATGCCATAAGGACTGTCCGGAAAAATGCTTTTTGTCTCCCATCCAGCTTCCCGCAACGGAGCAAGCCGGGCGAAAACCTTTTCTTCGACCGAGGGATGCACCGCCATCAAACAAAGCCCCGCAGGGCCGGCCGCCAAGGCCTCCGTGGCCACAATGGGCAGCTGCGTCCCGGCCAAAAACATTCCCTGCTTGTGCCGAGTGTCGTCGAGCACACACTCGATCGCGTCCGCCCCGCCCGAAAGTGCGATAAACGCGCAGGACAAATGTCCGGCGCCGAAGATGACCGTGCGTTTGCCTTCGGCGTGCCGGCGCCGCAATGCCCGAGCCGTCGCATCGACCCGCGCTTTGACCTGCCGGCCGAATCCCGAGGCAAGTATTTCCGCATCGCTCCACTCGGGGAGATCCGTTGAGGCTCCCTTGCGCACCAGAGCCACCAAGCTGCTTTCGAAGGGATAAGCGTGCTCTGCAAAGTCCGCGATGACTCCACCGCTGGACCGAATCAAACTCTTCAAACTGTTCGCGGTGAAATAAGACGCATGCTCCTCCCAGAGAAGTTCGGGGATGCCGGCCCGAAGAGCCTCGCGACACCCCGGAACTTCCAGCACCAACAATCCGCCATCACCGAGCCACGAAAAAAGCGTTTCGATTGCCAGCCGCGGATCCTCGCAATGCTCCAAAACATGCCGCGCCACAACGACCGAAGCCCCCTCCGCAGCGCGGGCACCGCGGCCAGTGCTCAACCAGTTGGCCACCGTTTCGATTCCCCACGGACGCGGCACATCGGCCAAGCAGGATGCAGTGAGGTCTTTTGCTGAATTTGTGAATCCGAGTTTTTCCAAACGCGCCAGCAAGCTGTCGTCCTTGTATATCAGCCCAACGACACGGCCATCTTGATTCGCGTGTGCCGCGATGGCCTTAGCTACATTGTCCAAGTGCGTTTCCGGTTCATTGTAGCGAAGCCATTCGAACCGCGGCCGCAGAGCCTCGAGCGGCGGCAGAGATTCCAGTTGCACGAGGCCGCATTGCGAGCATCCGAGCACCCTCAGATCGTAAAGCTCATCGACCTCTGTCTTCGCCCTCTTAAAGTGCGAGGCCACGGGTTGCCGCGGAAAGAACGCGACCTCTCCGGTTTTGGACGAACCACAGGCGCAACACGATTTGCTCATTTGCCGGTCACCTCCCGAACCAATCTGCGGGCCTTCTCGAGCTGCGCTTCACGACGGCCGGGCGCGTCGGCTTCGGCAAATCCCCGGCGGCGACAACCCTCCGGCGTGAATTCATTCAAGGCGATGCAAGCCCACTTCAGACGGTAAAGATCCATCAGACCGAGCGCCCTTTCTTTGACGTCGTGGCCAAACCCCGCCGCCTGGCAAAAGCCATCAAGCCAATCGATCCGCACGCCCGAATCCGGCCGCACAAAGAAATCGCAAACCAGCTTGGCCGGATCGTCCATCCCGGCGTGCTCGAAGTCGAAAACACACAGCCGGCCATCCGCGCGGCGCAGCACATTATGGAAACCGAAGTCGGACGGCGAAACGATGGGCGCAGCACGATTAGGGCGTATGCGCGGCAGCAGTTGCTCGTATGCAGGAGACAAATGTTCCCGCACAAAGGAGGCCACTTCTCCATCGGAGAGCGAAGCGAGGCTGAGAAGACGTTGTTCGAGGATTCGTGCATGGTCTTCAGGTTCCATCGCCGCCTCCGATGCAGGCCACAACTCTTCACGATCTGCTTTTTGCAGCCTCAGGATGAACTCTCCGGCCTGCAGGACATCTTGCTCCGAGGGATCAAAGCCCATCGTTCCCTCGACAAACTCGAAAAACGCCGTAGCCCGCTCGTCATCCCAATGCAGATCCTCCGGAATACGTCCGCGCACCGCTTGCTTTGCCGCCGCATAAAACTTTTTTTCACGCATGTAGCGCGGGCCCTCCGCATCTTGCTGATGGACTTTTGCGCAAAAGCACGCGCCCGTCTCATCGGATAGCAGGAAAATACGGCTGTTCGCACCGCCGTCCGAATGCGAAACAGCATCGCACTTGCGCCCCCAAGCGGACAGTGCTGCGGCCAAACGGTCGCGTGCATTATCACTCACAGGACTTGCCTGGCAAAAGAACGCCAGTCACGGACCACGCGGCCCTTAAGGTCGTCAGGCGCAGCATTCGGCGCGAAGAGCCAGCCTTCGACATTTTCTGGGAAGTGAGGTGACTCGAGAATCTCCGGCAAATCGTCGAGAAAAACGGAACAACCCTCCGACCGGATCCGATCCAGTTTCGCCTCCTTCGTCGTTTCGAAAAAAACATCTTCGGGCGTCAGTGCACCGGCACCAACAAAACGCGCATTCATCAGCCAAGCCATGGCCGATTGATGGAGGTCAGTTTCGTCTCCTGCGATGGGATACTTGGTCCGATGGCTAATTATTTTGACGTCTTGCCCACGCTCCATTGCCTCCCGAATAAAAGCCAAAGCACTCTCAAATGGCTGCGCTCTCCCCATTCCCGACCCGTAAGCAAAACCTTGCAGCGTCGTCCACTCGGACTCTCTCCCCGCCTCGCGCAGGAATTTGCGCACAGCATTCTTCTCCATTGGCACCGATGGCGGCACCCCGCACCGCTCGACCGCCAGCGCATGGAAACAGCTGTTGTAGCAAACGATCGTGTTGTCGAGGTCCAAACCAATCACTTGAGCGGCGCAAAGCTTCATCGAGGCAAAGGCTGGCCTTTCAAGTCGCAGCAAAGAGCGAAGATGTAGTGAGCCATGGGATGAAATCCCGTGTGAAGCACTTCGTCATTCATTGAAAATACAAATACCTGATGAAAATACAGCTTCATCAGTTTCTTGAAATCGCTTGCCGTCTTGCAGTTAACATGGCCAGCTTTGCTACCAGGTGATGCATAACTCTGAGATTCAAGCGAAGGCATGCCAAGTATCATGCACCCATGTGAGGAAAGTGATGATGTTGCATTGCGAATGAAGCTCGCCTCGTCAGCAGCGGGAATATGCTCTAGGACGTCGAGAGCATAGATTCCTTCAAACACCCCGGAAACAGGCCCCTCGACTATGTCGTGCACATACGCCTGAAGGGGCCAGTCGGGATCAATCCTGTCTTTTACGTCCTCGATAAAAACCGGGTCGAAATCCACCACGGTAACGCTACCGACCTCTTGCTGCACTAACCGGGTTCCCATCGCATCTCCACAACCGATCTCCAAAGCATTACGAAAACCGCTAAACATCTTCGCAACAAACTTGTAACGCGATAAGCTAAACAGCACATGCTTAGGGTCGTCCGTCCAAAGTTGCGTTCCCCTCAGCCCCAAGGAAGCGGCTCCTTTTCTTTCCTTTATTTCGAGACAACTTTGATACTGAGGTTCGCGCGTGTGTTTCATGGTGTTATTTTTTGCTCTTTTTGAAGACCGCCCGAGCAAGAACGGGGAAAGATTCGATATTTTCCAGTTCTCAAATTTAGAACAGCTTTATCAGCTCGCCGCCTCATGGGAGAACGGGCGTGGACATTCATCTCGTGACACAGCAGGACATCCTGAGGTTTCTGCACGTCCGAGCGGTTCTTCTCGGAGCGAGCCACCATCCACAACTCGGCCAACACTACGGGGCAAACGGCAGCAACCCCTTCATTCAACAGGTCTTGGACCCGCTTTTTCACGGTCATCTCCCCGTTGCGGCGCAGAAAATGAATCCAACTCGAAGCATCGACAAGAGTCACTCGGGTGCGTCGGCGACCCGCAGCTGCTCTAGTTCCACCGGCGTCATAAATGTCTCGGAGTTGCCTAACTTGGTAGCCAGTGACCGCATGCGACCGCGCCAGGTGAAATTATACAACGCGGCGAGCACTCAGCTGGGACTACACGCAGGGGTTTATTATTATTTTTTGGCACGGAGCCATCAGCTTGCGTTGCCGATCAGCTGCTGCTGCAACATCTCGTTTGGGATGGCGGTGAAGTGGGGATCGCGGTGGACCAGCGTGAGGCCTGCGTTCGAGGCGGTGGCGGCAATGAGAAGGTCCACCGTGGGTA
>JBBEEL010000146.1:0-9740 GCA_040880785.1 Akkermansiaceae bacterium
ACTACGTCAGCGTGGGCGTAGAGGAGCTGGATATGACCAAGCTCGCGCCGCTTCTCCGACTCAGATACCAGGACTCCATCCCCGACGCCGTCGCCGATCTCGGTCCCCCTCAGCGCATTTCCGAAGTATTCAGCGGGTTCCAAAAATTCCTCTACAACCCAGCGGCGTGAGCACTCGCCAACCACTCGTCCGTTTGTAAGCGGAAGCGCTGGCGGCGGAGATAGGGACCGCGCATACGAAGCCCTCCAGCGCAACCCAAGTGACGGAATGCGACTTTTGCCAGATGCTTGTTTGCGCATTCCTGCGCATTTCCCTAGCAACCCACCAAACGCCACAACCCTTTACTTACAAGGCTTTTCCACGGTTTTATCAGAGTGCCCCCGTCAAGAATCGAACTTGAATCTACGGTTTAGGAAACCATCGTTCTATCCATTGAACTACGGGGGCGTGGGGTGCCTCAGGGGCGGGACGTGGATAAGCGCTGGGAGCGGGGCAGGCAAGTCACTTGTGGTTTTCCGCAGCGAGGAATTTCGGCGGGCGGACACGCTGGGAGAGGTAAATACCCTGCGAGCCACTGCAGTGGTAGGCGACGATGCAGGCGGCAGCAAGATAGATCCCGTTGCCCGCACCGAAGAGCTCCATCCCGAGCAGCGTGGACGCGATCGGCGTGTTGGTCGCTCCGGCGAAGATGGCGACAAAGCCGATGGCCGCGAATAAATCGACCGGCGCGCCGAGAACCAGCGCAAGCGAGTTCCCCAGCGCCGCGCCGATAAAAAACAAGGGGGTGACCTCGCCGCCTTTGAAGCCGGCGGCGAGGGTGACGACGGTGAAGGCGAGCTTCCACGCCCAAGCGCTGGCGGGAACCTCAGTGGAAGTGAAAAGCGCAGGCAGGGTGACCGCGCCGGGCCGCTCGGCGAGCACGCCGAGGCCAAGGTAGTCGGAGGTGCCAGCGAGGAAAAACAGGCCGATGACGAGCACGCCGCCGACCACCGGGCGGAACTCGGGGCGCGGGATGTGAATGCGGAAAAGATCGCCAAGCCGGTGCGAGACTTTGGTGAACAGCGCGCTGGCCAGCCCGATGGCGACCGCGGCGAGGCTGACTTTCCCCAGCAGCAGTGGATCGGGGATATAGCCGGTTTTTGGCAGGGCGACGTGGTAATGGGTGTGACCGACGCCCCAGGCGCGGCAGGTCCAATCGGCCACGACGGCGGCGAAAAAACAGGCGGGCAGCGCGCCATACTGGAGCCGCCCGACGATGAGGACCTCCAAGGCGAACACCGCACCGGCGACGGGTGTGCCGAAGACGGACCCGAATCCCGCCGCCACGCCGGCCATCAGCAGCAGGCGCACGCTTGCCGGAGCAAGCTTCAGGTGACGGGCGAAGGTGGCCGCGATGCCGCCGCCCATCTGCACCGCGGTGCCCTCACGCCCGGCCGAGCCGCCGAAAAGGTGGGTGACTAAAGTGCCGAGCAGGATCAGCGGGGCCATCCGCCGCGGCACGCCCGCACCCGGTTCGTGAATCTCATCGATCAACAGGTTGTTTCCGGCGGCCGCGGACTTGCCATAAAGATGATAGAGTAGTCCCACACCCAGCCCGGCGAGCGGAAGCAGATAGAGCAACCACGGCTGGTCGAAGCGGAACAAGGTGACCGCATCCAGCGCCCGGATGAAGAATGCCGAAGCGGAGCCGACGACCATGCCCATCGGCACGAGGACGAGCAGCAATTTCAGCGCAGCTTTTAATCGGGAAAACAAGATCGTCAGCGGAACGGGCCACCACAGCATGGGCCGAGAAAAGAACAAGCGAGGGGAAAACCTTTCATGCTGCCGAGAATTTGGAAACTGCGGACTCGTGCCGCAAGAAAAAATTAGACAGGAAAAATGAGGCGAGTTAGAAACGCACGCCCCCACCCGGCAATGTCACTCCTGCACCGGCAGATCGGTGAAGAGCTGGGGGAACCAAGCGTCCAGCACCTTGTGTGGGAAGGCGAGGCGCAGCGGGCCTTTTTCGGTGGAGGAACAAACCAGTTCTTCCTCGAGCGCACGGCGGATGATGGCGCGGGCGGCGGTGCCCTTGAGCCCCAGAATGGCTGGAACCGCACCGCGGGCGAGTTCACCCTCATGGCAGAGGGCCTTGAGCAGGCGCTGCAGGTGCTCGCGGGTTTTGGGCTCAAGATCGATGCGGGTGAAGCGGAGGTAGCTTTCGATCCGGTCCAGGAGATTGAACGGAGCGATGAGATCGGCCATGAAGCGGATCTGGTCGAGGCAGTGGGTGAGGAAAAATCGACAGAAGCGGGAGAGCGCGGCATCACTCAGATTGCCGCGACCATCGAAATCATTCGCGCGTTGCTGGTCGGCGGCCTGCAGGTGCTGGTAGTATGCGGTCCGCGCGCGGGCGATGCCACGGGACAGCGTCCAGAGCCCCTCGGCGTCCAAGCCGGCGCGGATCATAGCGGCCTGGGATTGCAGCCGGGCCACCCGGCCGTTGCCATCGCCAAAGGGGTGAATCCATGCCAACCGGTGGTGCGCTGCCGCAGCGGCAACGATCCGCCCGGTGGCGGGAATGCTTGGGTCCGAGTAGAAGTCGGCGAATCGGCGCATGAAATCACCGAGAACCTCATGATCCGGCGGGCTGTGGCGGCCAACACTCACAGGGTGATCGCGCAGTTCCCCCGGCACCAACGAATGGCGTTGCCCGGAGATCGAGGTGGTGAACCATTCGTCCACTGGCAAAGCCGTGTAGAACTCGTGATGCAACCACTGGATGAATTCCGGTTGGAAAACGCCAAGGTCCGGCTCAGCTGCCAGGCGCTGGCGCATCGCGGTCTCGGTGCGGATGTGAGCCACGCTCAGAAGTTGGTTGCGGCGATCTTCCGCCAAGTCGGAAAAGTCGTCGCGCAAAGCCCGTGCGATGTCGCGGGGCAGGGTCTTGTGCCCCTCGATGAGATTCGAGTAGTAGCTGTTCATTTCCCGAACCAGCGCGGCCACTCCGCTCCGCACCGCCTTGGATGGCAGCGCCGCCGATAATTCTCCGGATTTCCGGAAGATCTCTGCACTGAGGTCCGCGAGTGCAGCGCCGCCGCTCGTGGGAAGCAGAGGCTCCATCGAGGTCACTCGGCGAAAGGTAGGTGAGTGTTGGGGCATGACCGATGATCTTTTCGGCGATCATGATCGGCCTAAAACCCGATAATATCAAGGGTTATTAAACTAATTTACCGGAAATTACTCAAAAAACCGTCGATCTTCGCGTCGATCTTTGCAGCGGTCCAGAGGCAGGGACTCAGACGCTCTTGTAAGTCAAGCAAGCCCGGCGGTGGCTAGCCTTCCGGGAACACGAGCTTCTGGTCGGCGGCGGGGCCGTGGCCAAAGCGGTCGCCGATGTCCTTGCTGGTGACGAAGAGCATCAGGGAAATAAGGGCGAGCGCGCAGAAGGTTTGGAGGACTTCCAGCGGCCTGGCCTTGACCGGACGACGGAAGATTTTCTCTAGGAGGGCGAGCGTGATGTGGCCGCCGTCGAGCACCGGAAAGGGCAGCATGTTGAGGACCGCGAGATTGACGTTGAACAGGACCATGAAGGCGAGGATCCGCCGCCAACCGTCGTCCATTTGCAACAGTTGATACTGCAAAGTGGCGATGCCGACCGGCCCGCTGAGGTGGCCGACCCCGATGCTGGAATCCTTGGAAACCACGCTGGTGATGGTGGCCCACATCATGCGCAGGCTGTCGCCGACTTGCTGCAGCGGCGGTGGATGGACGATGCCGATGTTGTGGTAAGGCGCGTTGTAAAACCCGAGCCCGAGCATCGGCCCCTTGCCTTCCGGCGCGAGCGGAACCTGCGGCGTGGCGGTGAGCGTGAGAGGCTTCCCGTCGCGGGTGATTTCAAATACGATCGGACTCGCGCCGGTCTCCTTGATGAAGGCGACGGCGGACGCGTCGTCGAGGAAGGTGCGGCCGTTCATCCTCACCAGCGTGTCGTTCTCCTTGAATCCGGCCTTGGCCGCCGGGCTGCCGGGGGCGATGGAGCCGATCGCGATGTGATCAAACTCCGGGCCGATCCCGACTTGGCGCAGGCCGCCGCGCTGGAACCACTTGGTCTCCTTGGTCTGAAATTCCGAGACCAGCGTCAGCGGCGCGGAGGCCCCGGGGCGCTCGACGGTGAACTCGATTTGCTTGCCTTTGCTGAGGATGATTCCCTCGGTGATGCTGTCGAGCGAGCCGGCGAAGCCGCTGACCGGCGCGCCGTTGAGGTGGGTGATCTTGTCGCCGGGAAGCATGCCCGCCAGCTCGGCCGGGCTGCCTGCCACCACTTCGCCAACGACCTGCGACGGGATGAAATCCTTCGGTTTCCCGACGCCCCAGACGACGACTGCGGAGAGCAGCGCGAGCAGCATGGAGAACAAGGGGCCGGCGAAGGCCACGATGATCTTGTCACCCGGCGTGATGGGCGGCAGCGGCTTGCCGTCGGCATTGGTGCCCTCGATGGATTCCATCGGAGCCATCTGCGGCAGGGCGACGAAGCCGCCGGCGGGAATCCAGCCGAGGCCGTATTGGACGCCATTGATTTCCTTTTTCCAGATCGGCGTTCCGAACCAGATTTGGAAGCGGTCGATCCGCAAGCCGCGCCACTTGGCCGCGAGGAAATGGCCGAGTTCATGCACGAAGATGATGATATTGAAAATCGTGAGAACGATGACGATCAACAGGATCACCTGAAGGATAGTGGTAATAACGGACATGAATTGGGGAAGACTTGGGGAAATGAACTGTGGCAATCTAGCGCTGCCGGCCCGCCCGGCAAGTTCATTAAATTTCGCGGATTTCCTCAGCTCAGGCCCGGCGGCGGATTGAGAATCTCGCGCATGACAAGGGCGCGGCGGAGCTCGCGGCGATCATCCAGCCGGTCGCGGAGGCTCAGTGGCACGGTGACCCGCGGCACGCCACCGCCCTTGTGGGTCCGCGCCGCTTCTTGGGCGGCATACCGCTGGCGGGTCGCGCTGGCATTGCCGATGGTGGTGGCCTTGGTCTCACGGATCTGGCGCAGCCGCTCGGCGAGCTCTTGCTGGTGCTTGAGCACGGCCGCGTGGTCCCGGGCCGCCTGCTGCGCCGCCGCCGGAATGACCGACGGCATCACCAGCGGCGGTGGCACCCGGCGCTCCAGCGGGGGCGGGACGGATCCGGGCGGCTGCCACTCGGCATCCTCCGTTTCAAAATACTCCTCCGGGTCGAAATAATCCTCCGGCTGAAAATCCTCCGGCGGCGCGGCGGCTTCTTCCGCCGCAGCCGCCTTGGCATCCATCCGCGCCTTCAGCCAAGAGCCCAGCGCCAGCAGGACGATGATGACGATTTGAAAATTATCCTGAATCCAGTCCATGGCTCAAGGGGGTGTCGGGGCGCTTTCAGGCACCTTCGTTCTTGGAAATGCTGGTCCGCATGTCGGTGTCGGATTTCACGTTCTCCATCTTATAATAGTCCATCACACCCAGGCGGCCACTGCGGAAAGCCTCGGCGATGGCGAGCGGCACCTCGGCCTCGGCCTCGACGACCTTGGCTTTCATTTCCTCGACGCGGGCGGACATTTCCTGTTCGAGCGCGACCGCGGCGGCGCGACGGATTTCCGCCTGCGCCTGCGCCATGTTCTTGTTCGCCTCGGCCTGGGCAACTTGGAGCTGCGCGCCGACGTTCTCGCCGACATCCACGTCCGCGATGTCGATGGAGAGAATTTCAAACGCGGTGCCCACGTCGAGCCCGCGGTGGAGCACAACCTTGGAAATGCTGTCCGGGGACTCGAGGACGACCTTGTAAGTCTCCGCCGAGCCGATGGTGGTGACGATGCCCTCGCCGACGCGGGCGATGATGGTTTCCTCCTTCGCACCACCGACGAAGCGGTCCAGATTGGTGCGGACGGTGACGCGGGCGCGGACTTTCACTTGGATGCCATCCTTGGCGACGCCGTCGATGGTGGTCCGGCCGGAAGCGGGATTCGGGCAGTCGATGACCTTGGGATCGACCGAGGTGCGGACGGCCTCGACGACGCTTTTGCCGGAGCCCTTGGTGGCGAGGTCGATCGCGCCGGCCCGGTCCCAACCGAGCTCGATGCCCGCCTTGCGCGCGGCGATGAGCGCCTGGATGGTCGGGATGACGTTGCCACCGGCCAGGAAATGCGCCTCGATGTCATTGATGGGGATGTCGATACCCGCCTTTTTGGCGGTGATCCGCGCGTCGACCACCATGCCATAAGGCACTTGGCGGAGGCGCATGGCGACCAGATCGGTGAAGCCGACGTAGGCCCCCGCCAGCCAAGCGCGCAGCCAGACACTGAAAAACGAGAGCATAATGCCGAAAAACAGGAGGCCGAAAATGGCGACAACAATGAGAACGATAGTCGGGAGGTCAGGCATGGTGGTGGTGGTGGTCAGTTGGTTTTGCGAGTGAGACGATCAGGCGGAAATTGTCCGCGCCGGTGATTTCTAGAACCGCGCCCGCCGGAATTTGGCCGGAGCGGGAAAAGGCTTCGTAACGACGTCCATCGACGCGGACGTAACCACTAGGCGAGAGCATCGTAAGTGCCTCAGCGGGTTTTCCGATCAAATTCTGCGCCTCATTTCCAACCGCCTGGCTGACGGCGGTGATTTCCTTGGTTAGGAACGCGCGTCTGCCGATGCGGGTCTTGGGCAAAATCTGGAATTCAAAGTAAAGCGCGAGGCCGCAAGCGACGATGGCCACCGCCAGCGCGACGAGTCCGCCGTTGGAGCCAAGCTCGCGGAAAGCCACCACGGTGCCGAGGATCATCAGCAGGCCGCCGATGGCACCGAGTATCCCGCCGGGCACGATCACCTCCGTCAAAATCAATAAGATGCCGATGGTGAAAAGCAGAATAATCAAGGTCATGACAGCACCTCCACCATCAGACCGAACTCACCTTGCCCGGTGACGACCACCGGCACCCCGGCCTCGGCAGACCCGACCGGCAGCCTGGCCTCATAGAAGCGGCCGGAAATTTCCACCTGTCCGCTCGGGAACAAGGGGGTGGCGGCCACTCCTCTCTGGCCGATCAAGGAGGAGGCCCCGGTGCCCCCGGCCATGCCGTAAGTGCCTGGCTCGCCGCCCACCGCAGCCTCCAAAACCATGCCACCCCAGAGTCCGCCCCGCGGGAGAAATTTCAGCATGCCGATGAAAATCACCAGCGCCAGGCCCACCCCGCTGACCACATTGATCAGCGGCCGGAGAAACACCTCGGTGGAAATCTCAATCGGCTCATTCGGCCAAAGGTCCGCCATCGCCCAGACCAGCGAGCCGAGCATCATCGTCAGCCCGGCCAGCGCCAGCACGAAGGTGCCGGGGAAAAAGAACAAATCGATCACCACCAGGGCGAGGCCGAAGGCGAAAATCAGCATCGGCTCATGGCCGGAAAGCCCGGCCGCATATTGGCCGAAAAACACGACCCCCAGCAAAAATATTCCCGCCGCCCCGAAAATCCCGAAACCCGGCGTCTTGAATTCCACGAACAGCCCCAACATCCCCAAGGCCAGCAGGATCGGCGTGAGGGTCGTGAGGTATTGCGCCACTCTCTCTGACCAAGTGACCTCCAACTTCACCAGGGAGTAATTTCCCGCGCCATGCACGCCGTCGAGCAGCTCGGTGAGGTCTGCGGAAATGCCCGCGCCGAGCAGCGGCCGCGGCGGGTCGCCATACATTTTCATCGCCTCGCTGGCCGTCAGCGAGAGCAGCTCGCCCTTCGGCTTGATCACCTCGTCGCCGATCTTGAACTCGTAATCCATGTCGATCATCGCGGAAATCACCTCCCCGCGGTAGTCCTTGCCCTCGGTGATCGCACGCACGCGGGCCTTCAGGTAGCTGATGATTTTTGCCCGCATCGTCTCGTCGAGCTCACCGCCGGTGGCAAGCACGGGCGCGGCGGCACCGATGATGCCGCCGGGCGCGAAGTGGATCTCATCGGTCCCCGCGGCGATCAGCGCGCCCGCGGAGATGGCCTCGCGGTTGACGTAGGTGATCGTCTTGCCGGGAAATTTCTCCAGCGCCAAAAGCATTTCAAAGGTCACGTTCAGCGCGCCGCCCGGGGTGTCCATGTCGAGCACGATGGTATCCACCTCCTGCCCGATCGCCTCTTTCAAGCCGCGACGCAGGATATAAAGCTCGGGCGAGGTGATCTGCTCGCGCACCGGGATCACCACCACCTTGGCAAACGGTTTTTCCGGAGCCAATTCGGGAGCCATTTCCGGAGCCAATTCCGGAGCCAGTTCGGGAGCCAGTTCGGGAGCCAGTTCGGGAGCCAATTCCGGGGCCAGTTCCGGAGCCAGTTCCGGAGCCAGTTCCTCGGTATTTGCCCAGCCCGCTGCTAAAAGCGCCAGAGCCGCTGCTGTCATCGTCGAAAAGAACCTCGTCACGCTGCGAATATCGCCCCGCGCCGCGGCAGAAGCAAGCTCACGGATAGGCGAACTGACTGCAACGCCTGCGAATCCCTTGTTTCGGGCGGCTAAACGAAGCGCACGGCGTGCTTTTTCGAGAGCTTGAGGACATCGCCCACTTGCGGGGCCACGGCGGTGGCGGGGTCGGTGAGCTTGTCGCCGTTGAGCTGGACGGAGCCGGTGGTGATGAATTGCTTCTTCAGCTCGCCGTTGGATTTTTCCAAACCGAAGGCGGCTTGGAAGGCGTGGGCAGTGATTGTTAGGACGTTCAGCTCGGCCGGGAGCTTGCCGAGGGAAAGCTCCGGCAACTCGGCGGCGGCGAGGTCTTTTTTGGAGAAACGCGTGTCCCAGTCGGCGCGCGCCGCGGGGCCGGCATCCGGACCGTGGTAACGGCTGGTGATTTTCTCAGCGAGGGATTTTTTGGCATCCATCGGGTGGCTGTTAGCATCGCGGGCCTCGCCTAGCAGGAGCAGGTAGTAGCGGTCCATCAGCGCGTCGGAAACGCTCATGAGCTTGCCGAACATTTCCTGCGGCGCGTCGGACACGCCGACGTAGTTGCCATAGGACTTCGACATCTTGCGGACACCGTCGAGGCCCTCCAGCAGCGGCATGACCATGACAACCTGCTGCGGCTGGCCCTCTTCTTTCTGCAGGTCGCGACCGACGAGGATGTTGAAGAGCTGGTCGGTACCGCCGATCTCGACATCGGCGCGGATCTCGACGGAATCCCAGCCCTGCATGATGGGATATTGGAGTTCGTGGAGGCGGATTTCCTGGCCGGCATCGAGGCGGGTGCGGAAGTCCTCGCGCTGGAGCATCTGCTGGAGAGTGACGCGGGAGTTGAGCTTGAGGATTTCCTCGTAGTTCATTTTCCGGAACCAGTCGCCGTTGTACACAATCTCCGTCTGGGATTTGTCGAGGATCTTGAAGGCCTGGTCGGTGTAGGTGGCGGCGTTGACCAGCACCTCCTCGCGGGTCAGCGGCGGCCGTGTGGCCGAGCGGCCGGACGGGTCGCCGACGGTGGCGGTGAAGTCGCCAATGAGCAGCACCGCCTGGTGGCCGAGGAGCTGGAATTGGCGCAGCTTCTCCAAAGCGACGGTGTGGCCGAGGTGGATATCCGGCGCGGTGGGATCCACGCCGAGCTTGATCCGGAGCGGGCGACCCAGGCGGAGTTTTTCCAGCAGTTCCTTTTCGGAAAGGACCTTGGCGGTGCCGGCGGTGAGCTGGGCGAGTTGTTGTTCGGGAGACATGGTTGCGGGAGAGGCGGCGCGCAGAATGGCGTCTTTCCGCAGTCTGCCAAGCGCGGAAAACCAG
>JBBEEL010000147.1:0-9696 GCA_040880785.1 Akkermansiaceae bacterium
CGTGGGCGAGACGCCCACACTCCTTGACGTGGCCCGGGCATCCTGCCCGGAGCCTCTGTTTATGAGCTGAAGCCGGTGGAGTCACATCGGGCGGCGGTTAGGAAGCGGGAATTCTACGGTCTTTCCACCGCTGGCGGAGCGCCGTGGACGCGAGATCGGGCTTGAACTCGCGGAGGAATTGTTCCTCGGCGTCGAGAGTGCCGGTGAGCAACAGCGTGCCGGCCATCGGGAGGATAATGTCCGGATCCGGATTGACGATTCGGGTGTCCTCGCTCTCCACGGCGATGACGGTGCAGCCGGTCTGGGTGCGGATCGCGCAGTCGGCGAGGCGGCGGCCGGCCATGGAATCGGGAATGGGCGAGGGGAAAATGATGACGCCCTGGGCGAGCAGCAGATTGTCGCTGCCGCGGATCAGGTTGAAGATCGAGTGGGCCCCCATGGAGGCGGACGAGAGCACCAAGTCGGCCCCGGCGCGGTGGAGGGTCTGCACGTTGCGGTCGTGGGTGCAGCGGGTGATGATCTGGAGATTCTCGCGCAGACGACGGAAGAAGATGGTTAGTGAAATGTTCACGTCATCGTCGTGGGTGGTGATGATGATGGTGTCGGCCTTGCGGGCATTGGCGGCGCGGAGGGTGTTGATGTGCGTGGCATCACCGACGATGGCCTCCGGGTATTCTTCGACACGCTGGGAAACTTTTTCAATCAAGACATGGTGACAGCCCGCTTCGCCGAGCGCGGTGCTGATGATCCGCCCGACGCGGCCGCCACCGACGATGACCACATGGGCAGGCCCGGAGTCGGGCTGACTGAAGGCGCTGTCGTAAGCCAACATCTGCGCCTCAGTGCCGGCGAGGACGAGCACTGTCTGGCGGCGAATCAAGGTGTCGGGATCGACGTTTTTCAAGCGTCCGTGATCCCAGATCCCGATGACGTTGACGCCGGTGCGCTGGCGGATGTTGCACTCGGCGAGGGTTTTCCCTTCCACGGGGGTGCCCGCGGCATTGGTTTCAGAAATGATCAGGCCGCCGATGGTGCCGATGGGGAAGGCGGCGGCCTTCTTGCCGATGACGCGGCGCGCGAGCGCCCAGCCCATTTCCTGTTCTGGCCGCAGGACCAGATCGGCCCCGGCGAGTTCGAGGACATCGCGCGAGGCGTCGGTCCCGGCGGTGGCGACGATGGGCACGGATTCGGCAAACTCGCGGGCGGTGAAGGTGATGTTGGTGTTGAGCACATCCGAGCAGCTGGCTACCAGCATGGCGGCGTGGCTGAAGCGGACGTTGCGGTAGGTTTCCGGATCGTCGCGGTCGCCGAGGGCCACGGGCACGCCGAGCTCGTAATATTCCAATGCCTCCGCCACGTTAGAACACAGCAGGACATGGGGGTAGCCGTAGCGTTGCAACAGGGGGACGAGCGCCCGCATCAAGGGGTCGTAGCTGGTGAAAATAACGTGGCCCTGCATTTCTGGAGGCAGCTGCCGCGGCGTCCGGGCGGAAGCTTGGGCCCGCATCCAAGGGGCGTAAAAGAACTCGATGAAAGTGAACGGCAGAATGACTAGCAGAAACATCACGCCGCTGACTAATACGACGATGGAAAACACGCGGCCGAGATCGTCCTCGAAGGTGATGTCACCAAAACCAAGCGTGCTCATCACCGTGAGCGTCCAGTATAAGCCGGTGATCCAACTGTGAGACTCGCCATTGCGAAGCATCAGCAGGTGGAAAATGACGGTGTAAGCAAGGATCAGGGAGAAAAGCACTGCCAACAGGCGCAGCAGCGTCCGGAGATTGGTGCGGCTGCTGCGGTTACTGAGGAAGGCAGAGATGACGGCGGCAAAGGCTTTCATGGAAATGACACGGAAGGCGTAACAGCCGGGGCGGTCCGGGGCGGTCCGGAGATGTCAGCGAATTTCCGCAGGATTTCCAAGACCAAACCTGAGGAGGGAAAACTAATCGCCGCTGCGCAAATCACTTCAGAACCGCCTGCAGTTCCCAGGTCCTCTTCGCCCGTGGGGTGGACGGTCCGTTGTAGCCGAGCAGGCGGTAGGAGGTGGCGCGGAGTCTCCGCGCGGCGAGGGCGGTGTCGAGCGCTTCGCGGGCCTTGGCGAGGGTGGCCGCGGTGTCCGCGCCCTGCCAAGTGTAGCTGAGTACTCGGGCCGCGGGAACATCGCGGACCTCGATGGCTTTTCCGGCGGGACCGGTGGCACCGACCGACTCGTTCTGATAAAGAAACGCCATCGTGGATCTTTCCAAGCGGCCTTCCGTGGGATCCATCGCCATCTCGACCGGAGCGGTCATGGGGATATCGTTGTTTTTGATGTGCAGGAAGAGCCGCCAGAACGCGCGACCTTGGCCGGCTTGGCTGGTGAAGGCGGCGCGGTAGGCGGGCAGGGATTTTTCCGTCACTTGGTCGTAAGGGCCCGGTTCCGGCCAGCCCTTCGGCAGTGGTGCTTCAGAGACGTAAGCGGGTGGGGTGGGATTCTCGGCCACGGAGGCGCAGGAGGTGAGGAGCGCCAGCAGGAGAAGAGGAAGTAATTTCATCCCTGCTAGCAAATCCGGGCTTGAGAGAAACTCAAGGCGCGAATTTTTCACCGCACGACTGTGACCCGCGTGCCGGGGGAGACGTTGTGATAGAAGCGGGCGGCGAGGTCGGCGGGCAAGCGGACGCAACCGGCGGATGCCGGGTAGCCGGGGAGCGGTCCCGAATGCATGCCGATGCGGTCGTTGAAACGGAGAAAGTAAGGCATCGGCGCGGCCCGGAAGCGGGTGCCGGGCGGGGCCTTGTCGCTGCGCACGTCCACCCCGGTTTTGACCACCCTGCCACTCGTATCGACAAAGCTTCCGTAGGCGTGGGAGCGGTGGTGGCGGATCTTTTGGGAAATCCGGAAGGAGCCTGTCGGAGTGCGCTTGCCCGCGCGACCGGTTGCCACCGGCGAGACTCCCACCAGCTGCTCTCCCTTGTAAAAATACGCCCGCTGTTCCGACAGACTGATCTTGATCGAAGGGGGGCCGCTCACACTCTCGCCACGCCAGAACCCTTGCTCGACGAAGTGGCTTCCAGGCGGCTCGGAAGCCGTCCGGGAAGTGGGGGAACCGGTCCCGGAGGGCCGCGCCGCAGGTCCCGTGGCCGGGGAACAGCTCACGGCCGCAGCCGCAAGTGCGATGGGAAGAAGCTGTAGAAGATTCATGTGAAATGATTGTCTGTTCGATTCAATAATATGCCCTCCATGACGGCTCGTGCAAAAACTCGCGGCGGAAAATCCCTCGGGATCTTTCTGTCTTGGATGCCAGGAGTTTGCCTAGAGCAGGCGGCTGATGCGGCTGGTGCCCCGGCGTTTTATTCAGTGGAATGGGTGCTGCTCCCAGCCCCGGCTACGGATGATGCAGTAGGTGGCTTGTCCTCATTTCACCCGACATTAAAATAGGCATTCTCTCCAGGGACGCATCGGGAAAGTGGCGTAGTTTATTTCATGATGGAAACACGATACTATCAGGTGAAGGTGAAAATTCAGGCGCTCGCCACCGCGTTTCTCGAAGGAGATGAGGCGGTAAAGGAGAGTCTTCGAGGCGAGGCAGACTTTTTCCCGATCTCCCAGGCGGGTGAGGGATCCAGCTACGCGATGATGATCCGCCGCAAGGGGGAGATGTTCTTAATCGAAGATACCCCGGGTGGGGAAAAAGGAGTTTTCGCACTACTGCAACCATTAATGTGATGCCTTGAGTGCGCGAGCCCCGCAGGTTGTTGGTTACCCTGCGGGGTTTTGCGCGCACTCGTCCCAAGTGGCCAAGCGGGCTTGGGAGATATTCCGACAGCGTCTCATGACCGGCACCTGGACGGACTCGAGGCACTCCGCGCGGCTTGGAGTTGCCGCGGGGCGGGGGTCTTGTGTAGAGTCCGCGCGTGGCGGACTTTTCCATGACATTTTTGGGGACGGGGACTTCGGTGGGGGTGCCGGTGATCGGCTGCGATTGCGCGGTTTGCCAGTCGGTTGAGCCGCGCAACAAGCGCTCGCGCTCGTCGGTGGTGGTGCGGGCGGGGGAAATCACGCTGCTGGTGGACTCGGGGCCGGACCTCCGGATGCAGGCGCTGCGCGAGGGGCTGCGGGAGATCGATGCGGTGATCTACACCCACTCGCATCTGGATCACGTCGCGGGGTTTGACGAGCTGCGGGCGTTTTGCTGGAAAAAGCGCGAGCCATTGCCCCTGCACGCGACGGCGGAGTGCATGGGGGCTTTGCAAAACATGTTCCGCTGGGCGTTTTTCCCGGAGCGGGTGGTTGAAGGCTATGTCCGGCCAGACGCGCGGGTGATTCACGCGCCGTTTTCCTACGGGGATCTTCAGGTGACCGCGCTTCCGGTGGAACACGGTGGGGTGGAGACGGTCGGTTTTTTGTTTGAATACCCCGGCGCGCGGCGGATCGCGTATCTGCCGGACGTCAAGCGGGTGCCGGAGGGGACGCGGCAGTTGCTCGCAGGCGTGGATGTCTTGGTGGTGGATGCGCTGCGGACCACGCCGCACTCGACGCATTTCTCACTGGCCGAGGCGCTTGAATTGGCGCGGGACACCGGGGCGGGGGAGACGTGGCTGACGCATCTGAGCCATGAATACGATATCGGGACGCTGGAAAAGCAACTGCCCGAGGGAGTGCATGTGGCATGGGACGGCCTGCGGATTTCGCTCTAGGATCCTCTCAGGGCATCCGCGATGAAAAGATGAAAACCCGACTTTGCAAGCGGGGTGGGGGAGGCGAGGGGGGTTAACGCTCTCCCGCTTGAATGAAGTCAATCAAGTCTGCCCGGCATTTGATGAGGTCCGGCGGGTTGAGATAGAACATGTGACCGCCTTCATAGAGGACGGTGGAAATGTTGTTTCTCAGGTTTTCTGACAATCCCATCATGTGCCGGACCGAGTAGGCCACCCCTTCAGGAGGGGTCGCGAGATCGGTGTAGCCACCCATCACAAGAACCCGCAAGTGCGGGTTGTCGCGCATCGCGTTGGCAAGGCGGCCACTGAGATTGACCACTTGGTTATTGGCATTCCAGCGCCATGGATTGACTTTACCCGTTAGGACTTCGTAGGGTTGGTCCTCCTTGTAGCCAAGCTCGCGACCGAGGTAGTCAAGCAGCGCCGTGGAAAATGCGCCGTAGGCGAGGGAATATGACGGATCATAATCGGCCGTAGGCGAGGCCTTGCCGGTGGAGTCCCAAGCCACGCGCCCATCGAAACGGCCGACGGTCTTGCCTTCCTCCCTGAGCAGCTCGCTCCGGAAGGCGAAGGGATCAAGGCGCAGGTCATGTTTCAGCCAGACCGCGGCGTCAACCCCGCTGAGTCCCGCCAACTTTTCCGCCAGATCGGCGCGCGAGGGATCATCGAGAGCGGAGCCTTGGAGCAAGGCTGCCGCATAGTCACCGAAGGCGAACTCCGTGCTTTCTCTCACCAAGGCGTCGCGGTCTCCTTCAATTTGCTTATGGAAATGCGCGACTCCCGTCAGGGCTGGCAGAAACGCCTGATAGGCAAGGTCATTGCCCGGAGCGGGGATCAGCGTCGAGAAATCCAGCAGGGATGACAACAGGATCACTCCGTTGAGGCTCATTCCGTAACGGGATTGCAAATGATTGGAAAGCCCGGCCACGCGGATCCCGCCGTAGGACTCGCCAAGAAGATACTTCGGCGACGCCCAGCGGTCATTCTCACTGATCCAGCGCCGGATGAAGTCGCCCATCGACTCGATATCTTCGTCCAATCCATGAAAGTCGCCCGCTTTCACGTCCTTCGCCGCGCGGCTGTAACCGGTGGAAACGGGATCCACGAAAACGAGATCACAGACATCGAGAATACTCAGCGGATTGTCAATCACCCGGGCGGGCGGGGGAACCGGAAGGGTGCCGTCGCCGGGTAACTGCACGATTTTCGGCCCCAAGACGCCGATATGAAGCCACACGGCCGAGGAACCGGGGCCACCATTGAAAGCGAACATCACCGGCCGGGTGGCCGCGTCTTCGGTATCGGTCCGCTCATAGCTGACGTGGAACACCGAGGCCCGCTCTTTCCCTTCGTCATCCTTGAGCAGCAGCTTGCCGGTCGTGGTCTTGTAGGAAATGGTTTTACTGTCGATCACCACGCTCGCCTCCCGGACCACCGGCTCGGGCACCGCGACGGCGGCGGAATCTTCCTTCGGTGCCGCAGCGGCGGCCTTTTCGGGCTCTGGGGCAGCAATGGCGGCTAAATGAAATGAGAGAAACAGGGAAACAATCAAACAGCGCATGGGCTGGAAACTAGGGGGAGAATCCCGCCTTGTCGCCGATTTTCTCGCGCCAATCTCCAATCTCCATTAGAATAAGGATCAACTGTCGCGCATCGCCTCGATCTCTTTCCGCAGGGCTTTCACCAGCGCAGGAGGAGTCAGCACCTTGGCTTGGCTGCCAAAGCTGAGAACCCAGCGCAAAACCTCCTCCAGCCGGCCGACTTCGAAGCGGATCTCGACCCGCGTGGCCTTGCGATTCAGCGGGAAAATTTCTTGGGTGGGGTGCCAGCGCCGCTCCTGGGCCAGTCGGGCCGCGTAGTCCTTCAGCACCACGCGGACAACTTGGCGGGACGAGTCACCCGCGACATTCCAAATGCCGAAAGATTGTTTCAAATACGCGCTCCCATCAAACCTGGCAGGCCGCTTGAATTTTTTGGCAGAGACCTTGAGCCGACTCATCCGCGGAAGCGCGAAGGTGCGCAGCTCGTTGCGCCCCAAGTCATGGGCAATCAGATACCAGCCGCCATCCACCTCGCCGAGATGCAAGGGATGGACCCGTCTGGCCTCCGCAATATCCGATCCTAGTTTTCGATAAAAAAATGATATAACTAACTTATTAAGAATCGATTCTGCAATTGATCCGAACAATTTCACGTCGCGCGGACTGTGTTCGCTCATCTTGCGGGAAAAGGCTTCATCCAAGTCGCTCCAAGCGAACTGAATCTTACCCTCCATTCCGCGGGTGAGCCGGGCGAAGGTCTTTTCCATGACCTCCGCGAGCTGGGTTCCGCGGACCGAGTCCAAGGCCATCCGCGCGAGAAACAAGCCGGCAAGATCCTCGGCGGAGGTCTGGAACACCGGGAAATTCGAAACATCTTCAGAATAGAAGTAGCCGTGTAAACTTTCCTCATAAATCAACGGCAAGCTCAATTCATCCCGCATGAAGTTGATGTCGCGCTGAATCGTTTTCCGTTGCACCGAAAGCCGTTCCGCCAATTGGCTGCAGTTGGGATAATGACCACTGAGGATCGCACTGTGGATCTCGTAAATCCGAAAGAGCGGCCGGCGACTGCTGCGGCTCCACTTGCCTGCGTCATCCATCAGCGTCGCAACATCTTTTTGAAGAACGTTCATCGACGTGATGGAAAATGAATGTTTGGACTTCTGCGAGTGAAATCCTCGAATTTACACTTGTTACAATATATGTAATGCGGAATTAAATAGGCTGGCTGGCCTTCAACGAAAAAATCCAAGCGTTCGGCGGCAACACCTGCCCCTACCCGCCAAATTTGGTCGGCTTAGAGGCTGTCTTAAAAAGCGAGAAAAGAGGTATTCAACCGCAGATGAACGTGAATGAACGCAGATGAAGAGCGCAGATGAAAGCCGGTGATGTCGATACCCTTCAGGATTCCATCACTCTTCCATCTGCATCCATTTTGTTCATTTGGCTACGTCCATGCACTTACCTCGTCCCTAATTGAAGGTCGCTATCGCTCACATGGCATTGTGGTTAAATCCCTCTAAATCCCTCTAAATCCCTCTAAATCCCTCTAAATCTGTGACGGCATGAAGTCATTCAGCAACCGGCGCTGGGCAGACCGCAATGTTTTGTTCAACGTCCCTCGCGGAACCCGTGAGTGCCGCAACACGCACGGGTGGCCGAAGGTCCAAAAGGTTCGATGATGGACATGAGGTAACTCCTCCAATTTGTGATTGAACCCTGGCGGAAAGCACCATCGTGGGGCGCAAGACCCCGAATGCCTGACTGCAACCTTCCGTCCGTGACCAGACAGAACGGCCGCCCGCGCCGGTTGCCTCCACCCTTAACCGGGCCATCGGAGAACGACCATGAAAAAACAACCCGACATGAAAAAACAACCAGAAGAACCAAAAAAGAAAGAAAGACAAAGGCCTCCCGAAGAAGGTCGGCGCGAGGGAATCGAGACCTATCTCGCTCCTCCGCCGCCTTCAAAAGGAAGGATCATCGGCCTCGACTGCCACCCCGACACCTTCACCGCAGCGGTCTTTAAAGGCAGCACGCCGCACGACGCCCGCAAGCTCTCAAGCCACCCGGACATGAGCCTAAAGAAGCTCCTCGACTGGGCCGCCAGGGACTTCACCCGCGACGATCTCTTCCTCATGGAGGCAGGTTCCAACAGCTTTGAAATCCACCGCCGCCTGCTCGCCCTGGGCCTGCGCGCCGTGGTTATGGAGAGCTGCCATGTCGGCAAACACGCCAAAACCTACGCCGACAACGACAAGATGGCCGCCGCCCGCATCGCGCTGGTCTATCTGGCCGGAAACGCCCCCTGCGTCTGGATCCCCGATCCGGTCACGTGCGAGCGCCGCGAACTGCTCCACGCCTACAATAAAGCCGTTACCGACCACACTGCAGCAACCAACGCCCTCAAAGGTTACCTCAACCAGTTCGCCATCCGCCCCGGCAGCCGCGGGCTCGGCCTGGAACGCACCCGTGCCTGGATCATCGGTCAACGCGACTGGACTTCCCTTCAGCACGAATTGCTAACTGAAGCGTTCACCGAGCTCGACAACCAAAGTGCCCGTCGCAAACGGCTCCTGCGTCTCATCGCACAGCAGGTCAGCGCGGAGCCGCTGATGCTGCGCTGCATGAAATTGCTCGGGATCGGCATTATCAACGCCTTTGCCCTGATCGCCATCATTGGCGAGATCCGGCGGTTTGAGACCCCCCGCAAGCTCGTCGCCTACATCGGCCTCAATCCAGGCCAGCGCGAGAGTGGACGCGGCAAAAACATCAAACTCGGCATAGGCAAACGCGGCCGGGGCGACATGCGCCGCCTGCTCGTCCAGGGAGCCCACGCCGTGCTGCGGATGGGAAAGGCCACGCCCTTGGGTAAATGGGGCTGGAAGCTATTCGCCCGCAAGGGCCAGCGCAATATTGCCGTTGCCGCCGTCGCGCGCAAGCTGCTGACCCAAGTATGGCACGCGCTGATGGGCAATCCACCCGAGGCTCTGGAAACGGACAAAAGTTTCGCCACCAAGTTGAAGAAGCTAACCGTCACGCTGGGCAAAGTTCTCCGAGCTGAACTAAGCTTGCCCGGAAATCTGGATGCCTGCGTGCTCCACTTCCAAAACCAAATCCTTTCCCATGCAAAAATCGACACCGCATGAAGAAAAAACTTGAATGACTACATGCCTGTCCATCTCCGCCCCACCGCTCACTGTCTCACTGCCTCACCGCTTTTCTTCTCCCCTCTTTGCGTCCTCTGCGCCTTTTTGCGGCCAATCCTCTTCCAGAATTTTTAGCCGTGGGCGAGCATCGCGGAGATGCTGAGGAACGGGGCTTCGATGAATCCAAGCGAGAGCATACGGGTCAGCGGGCTTGGATGTTTTTGAGCACGGCCTGCACGATCGCTTCCACATTCATGGGGGTGAACCGGTCGGCTAGGCGGCATTCGCCGGCGGCTTCCTCGAAT
>JBBEEL010000148.1:0-9408 GCA_040880785.1 Akkermansiaceae bacterium
GTGCGTATTGCGCTAACAGTTTGAATCCGCTCTTGCCTCAAACCGAATGGACCTAATGATTCACCCGGAAAGATACTCAGTGGCAGCATCGTATAATTGATGATTTCCGATGGAGAGATTGCCGATTCGGGTGCCATCTTGGCTCGCTTTCTTAAGATGACCAACCTCATGATTATAAAAAACATTCTTATGTATTTTATGTTAGTCAGCGCGTGGAGCGTCCTGCCAGCGGCCGGAAAAGAAAAGCCGAACATCGTGATGGTCTTCGTGGATGACATGGGCTGGGCGGACTTATCCTGCTTTGGCGGGAAATCAGTGAACACCCGAAATATCGACCGCTTGGCGTCCGAGGGGCTGCGTTTTACCAACTTCTACGTCAACTCGCCGATCTGCTCGCCGTCGCGGGTCGCCATTACCACCGGGCAGTATCCGCAGCGTTGGCGCATCACTTCATACCTCGAATACCGGGCTAAGAATCGCCAGCGTGGCATGTCGGATTGGCTCGATCCCAAGGCCCCGGTGCTTGCCCGCGAACTCAGGAAAGCGGGCTATGCCACCGGTCACTTCGGCAAGTGGCACATGGGCGGTCAGCGCGATGTTGGCGATGCTCCACTCATCAGCGAATATGGCTTCGACGAGTCGCTCACCAACTTCGAAGGGCTCGGCCCGCGTGTGCTGCCTCTCTCCAATGCCTATGACGGCAAGCCGCCGAAAAAACACGACCTCGACTCTTCCAAGCTAGGGCATGGCCCGATCTCCTGGCAGGACAGATCGGTGATCACAAGCACCTTCGTCAACGGTGCCCTTTCCTTTATCAACCGCGCCGCTGCCGCCGGCCAACCGTTCTTCGTCAACGTCTGGCCCGATGATCCCCACTCGCCTTTCTTTCCACCGCAGGCCAAGCGGAATTCAAACAACAAGCGCGATCTTTATCACGCCGTGCTTGACTCGATGGACGAGCAGTTTGCCCCGCTTTTTGATCGCATCCGCAACGATCCAAAGCTCCGCGACAACACTCTCGTCATCATCGCCTCAGACAACGGCCCAGAAACTGGTGCTGGCTCCTCCGGTCCACTCAGGGGATACAAAGGCTACCTTCACGAAGGCGGCATCCGTTCCCCGCTCATCGTCTGGGGGCCCGCCTTCCTCGCCAATGGTAAAGCCGGGACCATTAATGACACCGCGTTTCTCTCATCCATCGATCTTAACGCCTCGCTCTATCAATTCACCAGCATCCAACCCGTGGCGAGGCTGGATGGTGAAACGCTGATCGATACGCTGCTTGGCAAAATCGAGACCGGACGCAAGTCCCCTCTGTTCTTCCGCCGCCCGCCTGACCGCCCGGGCACCGCGGACGATCCGGACCTCGCCGTGCGCGATGGCATTTGGAAACTCGTCTGTGCATACGACGGATCCCAAAGTCGTCTCTTCGACCTCAAGGCCGACCCGGCTGAAAGCACGGATCTCTCCGCGGCGCAGCCGGAGATCACCGAGCGCCTGCGTATCGCGGTCATCGACTGGAACAAGACCCTTCCGCCCGATACCAGCACTGCCGAGCCACAAAAAAAGGGTGCCGAAAACCGCTAACAAAATTACCCGAAACAATGCTGCAATTACTTCAAACCCTACTTGTGTTAGGGATTCTGTCTCTCTGTCTCCCGGTCCAGGGCGCGGACGATTCGAAACCCAATTTGGCATTAATCATGGCGGACGATTGCACATTTCTCGATATCGGTTGTTATGGCGGCCAAGCCTACACCCCGAACATCGACAAGCTTGCGGGGCAGGGGATTCGCATGACCCGCTGCTTCCAGGCCGCGCCGATGTGCTCGCCCACCCGGCACAACATCTACACCGGGCTGTATCCGGTCAAAAGCGGGGCCTATCCGAATCACACGTTTGTCAAAGATGGCGTCAAAAGCGTGGTCCATTATCTCGAGCCGCTCGGCTACCGGGTGGCACTCAGCGGCAAGGCCCACGTCGGGCCGAAGAAAGCATTTCCCTTTGAATACTCGAAAGCTCCGGGCGGTCCGGACATGGCGGCCATCGACAAGCTCGTGGCTGAATGTAATATGCTCGTCACGCTCGTTTCCTAGCAGGGCAACAGCTTTCTTTTCGCCAAGTGGACGCTTTACGACAGCGGCCTGCAATCTGCCATGATCGTTCGCTGGCCGGGGCACATCCTGCCTGCCACGACCAGCGATGTTTAAAAGTCTGGCTTTTTAAATTGAAAACCGGACTTCAGCGCGCGCTGATGAAGTTGATTCCGCTGGCAGGAGAGGAACTCTGAGCAAAACGAAAATGCCCCCCCGGACCCGAAGTTCCTGTCGTCCTCGTGAAATGGTATGAATACGCCAAATGGTTGCCATTCCATGGTGAGGAACTTCGCCTGTAAGGCGGGTTCTCGCCGAGCTGGGGCTCAGCGCTCCCAGGGGCAAGTTCAGTGCAGGTTGAGGATCACTCCGACGATGGTGAAATAAATCATCATCCCGGAAATATCCACCGTGGAGGCCAGCGACGGCGCGGAGACCACCGCCGGGTCGAGCTTGATCGCGCGGGCACCAATCGGCAGCAGCGCACCGAGGACCGTGGCGGAGAAAACCTGCGCTGCGAGGGCGATGGAGACGGCCATGGCGAGTTGGATGAAACTGAAGTTGGAGCCGGTCTCCTTTTGAATATAAGGCAGGAAAAACGTGATGAAAACCGCCATCGACAGCCCGAGTGTTAGGCCCAGCGAGAGGCCGGTGCGGGCTTCCTTCCACGCGATGCGCAGCGCGTTGCCGGTGCTGATTTCCCCCAGCGCCATGGCGCGGATGACCATCGTTGCCGCCTGTCCGCCGGAGTTGCCGCCCGCGGCCACGACCATCGGCAGGAATAAGGTGAGCACGAAGGCCTGCTCCAGCACCTCGACGAAGCGGAACATGACATAGCCGGAGAAGATTGAGACGAAGGCCAGTCCGACCAGCCAGGCGACGCGGCGGCGATAGTGCAGCACGACGCCGGTATTCAGATAGGATACCTCGGATTGCTCGCCGCTGATACCGGAGAGTTTTTCGATGTCTTCGGTGGACTCTTCCTGGAGAATTTCCATCGCGTCATCGTAGGTGATGACGCCTAGCAGATGGTGGAATTCATCGACGACGGGAAGCACGACAAGGTCATACTTCGAGAGCGTGCGGGCGGCTTCTTCTTGGTCGGCAGAGGCCAGGATGTATTCGTCCGCCTCCTCCATGATGTCGTGGACGGGCGTGTCCCAAGTGCTGAAGGCGAGGTCGCGCAGGCGGACTTTCCCGGCCAGCCGGCCTTCCGCATCGACCACGAAAATCCGCGCCAGCGTTTCCGCGTCCTCGCGGTCGCGGCGGAGCACGGTGATGGCCTGCTTCACCGTCATGTCCGCGGTGATGCGGCCGACGTGGGTGGTCATCCGGCCACCGGCGGTGTCCTCCTCGTATTTGAGTAGGTTTTTCGTCAGCTCCTTGTCGCGCGGGCCGAGCAGGCTAAAAAACCGGACCTGCGCCTCCTTGCTGACGACTTGGAAAACGTCCACCCGGTCGTCGTCGGAGAGATTTCCGAGCAGCACCCGGAGCTGGGCGGGCTTGAAATGGTTGAGCGCGCCCTCGATGAGCGGGTAGGGGAGCTCGGCGACGAGGTCGGTGGCGAGTTCCGGGCCGATGGTTTTGAGCAGCAGGTCGCGTTTTTCCTCGTCGAGGTTTTCGTAAAGGTGCGCAAGGTCCGCGTAGTGAATGTCTTCTGCCGCCGCGAGCAGGGCGGAGCAATCGCTCGCGGCCATCGCCCGGAGCAATTCGTTCATTGGATTTGCGTCGTTTTCGTCCGCCACGCGCGGACAGTGGGTGGCTGGCTCGGGGCGAGCAAGAAAAACGAAGTGGCAATGTGCCAGCGGAAGCCTGGCCACGTGGCGCGGGCATCCTGCCGGCACTCCGCCTCATGAGATCTACCTTGTAGTCAGGGTGGCTGGAATTTTGCTGGCTTCCGCCTTTGGCGGTAGGACGCAGGTGACTTGGCAGCCGCCGAGAGCGCCTCGGCGGACGTCGATTTGCGCGCCCATCAAACGGGCCCGGTAGCTGAAAAGGTGCAGTCCCATTCCCTTCCATTGGCCTTTTTCCGGCGGCGTGAAGCCGCTTCCGTTGTCGGTGATGGTGAGCTTGCGGGAGCCGTTTTCGGCGGTGCATTCGATGACCACCTTGCTGGATTGACCATGTTTGATGGCGTTGCTGATGGACTCCTGGACGATGCGGTAAAGGTGGATTTCAGAAGATTTTTCCGCTTGGAACTTATCGTCCGTTTTAAGCTCGCAGGTGATGCCCGCGAGCTCTTCAGTCCGTTGGGCAAGGTTTTTCAATGCCACCATCAATCCGCCGCGCTCGAGCTCCACTGGGTAGAAGGATTTCGCTAGGTTGCGGGTCGTTTGGATGCTTTCGGTGATGAAGGTGCCCAGTCTGATGGCTTTTCCAGCCTCCGGGTGGGTTTCCGCCTGCAGCGTGCGCGCCAGCGATTCGGCGAGCATGTTGATGCTGACGAGCTGCTGGCCGAGGTCATCGTGGAGGTCTTGGCCGATTCGCATTTGTTCCCGCTCGCTGATGCGCAGGATTTCCTCCTCCAGCCGCAAGCGCTCGGAGATCTCGCCGCGCAACTGCGCCATGGCGGCTTCCAAGGTTGCGGTGCGGGCTTGGACGCGGCCCTCGAGCCGCGAATTAAAGTCCCGCAGCGCTTCTTCCGCCCGCTGCTGCTGGGTGATGTCACGGCCGATGACCACCAGCAGCTTGGGGCGGCCGTCGGAGTGCCAAAGCGGGACCTTGATGACGTCGAAGACGCCGGGATTCCCATCCGCCTGAAGGGTCCGCTCCGGCGCGCGAATGGGCTTGGCCTCGCTCCACACTTGCCTGTCGGAGTTTTCGCAATGCCGAAAGCCCGCGGCCAACTCGCCTGAAACCATTGCTGCGAGTTCGCGGTCGGTTTTTCCGCGCCATTCGACATTTTCCATCCGGAAATGCCGCAGCGCCGCTTCGTTTGCGACCATCCAGCGCCCGTGTGGGTCTTTGACCTGCACGGTGTCGGGGATCGCGGCGAGCATGGTCCGCAGCAGTTCCTCGTTGGCCTGCTGCGCCTGTTGCGCTTTCTTTTGCGGGCTGATGTCGTGATGGGCGATGATGGCCCCGCCGACTCCGGGCGGCGCGGCGATCGCGTTCATGAGAAACCAGCGCTCCTCGGTGGGCGAGTCGCAGGGGTATTCCAGATGAAAATTCCGCCGTGCGCCCGCGAGGATTGCCTCGATTCCGGCCACCGTTTCGAGGGCAAATGGATCCCCCTCCGCCGCGGCCCGGCGCGTGACTTTGAGGTAATTTGCACCAACTCCAAAGCCTTTTTCGTCGGTCCCTTCGTTGCTGCGGCCGAAATCAAGCCACGGTTCGTTGACTGCGGTAATGACTCCTTGATGGTCAATCACCGCGATTTCCGCCGGGATGGCATCGAGCACCGCGGCTCGAAACTGCGCGTTGTGGCGGGCGTGGTCCTCCGCTTGTTTTTCTTCGGTGACATCGCGGATCACTCCAGCGACCTGCTCCGAGGGTTTGGTATCGACGCCTTGATGATAACATCCCGAGATCCGGATCCAGCGGACCTCGCCGTCGCGGCGCAGGATCCGGCATTTTAGATCCAGTCCGTGTTTTGTCGCAACGCTCTCACGGACGCAGGCTTCCACCTGCTCCCTGTCTTCGGGCAAGACATGCTCGAGAAAAAGCTCGTAGGACCATTTGGGTAGCGGCGAAGGATAGCCAAAAATCCAGTCATGCCTTGGCGAGCGGTCAATGACGCCCGTCGTCGTGTTCCACTCCCACAGGCCCATCTTATCCGCTTCCATGGCGAAGCGCATGAGTTTCTCGCTCTCCCGCAGCGCCTGTTCGGAGCGTTTGCGTTGGGTGATATCGCGGATCGCGCTGGTAATCAGCAGGCCTTCCCGCGACTCGAGCGGGCTCACGGTGACTTCTGCTGGAAAGTCTCTCCCGTTTTTCCTGCGCGCGGCCAGCTCCATGTTTTCCCTCATTTTCCGACCTTCGGGCGCTGCAAAGTAATCGGCGAAGGTCTCCTCTCCGGCCGCCAACGACGGCTGCGGCAACAACATCTCGAATGGCTGGCCCAGCAGCTCGCCGCGGCCGTAGCCGAACAACTGCTCGGTTTTCGCGTTCACCCTGACGATCTTACCCTCGCGGTTCACGATGACCACTGCATCCGGAGCGGACTCAAGCAGCCCCCGGAACGTCTCTTCCGCCTGGTGTAACTGCCTCATTTTTTGCAGAATTTGCGCCAATGCCGCGGCCACCAAGACGAAGGCGAGGACGCCGCCGGTGAGGATCGCCGTCTGTGTCATGCGGGCGTTGTCCCGGCCCCGCTTTTGATGTTCTCTGAGCGCGGCCCGTTCTTCTTCGGCCAACCCGGCGGTCGCGAGGACGACCCGCTCCCCATCATCCATCATCCGCTGCATGCTGCGGTAGGACATCACCCCGATGCCGGCGAGCAACAGAAGGGAGATGAAAAACGTGAGAATGACTCTCTTGCCGGTTGCGGGAAACTGCATTGCACAATCAATCTATCCCATGATCTCTCAGCAGGTAAAAACCATTGCCGTAATCATTCCTCGTCGCGAGTGGCAATCAGCGCAATAAAGGGACCGCTTCGATTGTATCAGAAATCGCCCTATTCCCCCCCTGTGAAACCGCGCGGTTTTGTCGTCCTCCAAGGGCACGGCGGTTCTTCCTTCACCGGCACCAACCATGGCTTGATCAATCACTGTCGGGCGTGTTTTCATCCACGGCGATGTCCTCCCTCAGCCGACCTGCTCTCCGTCCGGTGATCTATCAGCTTATGGTGCGCACCTTCGGCAACACCAACGAGACGCGGAAGTTCAAGGGGACCTTGGCCGAGAACGGTTGCGGGAAATTCAAGGACATCAACGCCGCCGCGCTTCACTCGCTGCGGCAAATGGGCTTCACCCACCTCTGGCTCACCGGCGTGCTCGAGCAGGCGAGCGGCACCGCCTACCCAAGCCGCCCGGCCGACGATCCCGACATCTTGAAGGGTCTCGCCGGCAGCCCGTATGCGATCAAGGACTACTTCGACGTTTGCCCCGACTACGCCGTGGATCCGGAGCGGCGGCTGGAAGAGTTCCAGGAATTGTTGGCGCGTTGCCGGGCGATGGATTTCAAGGTCATCATCGACTTCGTCCCCAACCATGTTGCGCGCTCCTATGAGTCGGACGTGAAGCCGGAACTTTCATTCGGGGCCGGCGACCGGCGCGAGAAGTTTTTCGATCCGGAAAACCATTTTTTCTACCTCCAGCCAGGCGATCCTGGTGGCGGGCCGCCGCTGAAGCTGCCGACCGGTGGCCTGTCAGGCTGCGACGGGCTCTTCCCGCCGGAGACGGAGTTCGGACGAGTGACCGGGAACAACGCGGTGTCGTGGACGCCGTCGATTCATGACTGGTATGAAACCGTGAAACTCAACTACGGCCACGATTTCACCCGCGGGCGCGTGGCATCCGGGCGGCTGCCCGGGCCGGACGCGCCGCCCGCGCAAGTGCCGAAAACTTGGCGCACGATGGATGAAATCCTCGCGTACTGGCAGGCGCTGGGGGTCAGCGGCTTCCGCGTGGATATGGCGCACATGGTGCCGATGGAATTCTGGCGCTGGGCGGTGAGGCGCGCCCGCACCCGCCAGCCCGGCGTGTTCTTTTCCGCGGAGGCTTATGATAACGACCCGGCGAAAGTTTCCGAGGGTCACGCGCTCGACGCGCTTTTGAGCGCGGGCTTTGACGCCGTTTATGACGCGCCCACCTATGGTGTCCTAAAGGGAATTTACGAGTGCGGAAAATGGGCGAACGACATTGACTCCGGCACCTTCACCAGTCCGCGTTTCCATTCCTCGCTGCGTTACGGCGAGAATCACGATGAGGTCCGCCTCGCCAGCCCGAAGCAATGGGGCGGGATTGGGATGCGGGTGGGACGTCCGGTGAGCGCGGTGCTGTTCGCCCTAGGGCGCGGTCCGGTGATGCTCTATCACGGGCAGGAAGTCGGCGAGCCGGCCGCCGGTCCGGAGGGTTTCGGAGGCGACGATGCCCGCACCACGATTTTCGATTACTGGTCGATGCCGGAGTTTACCAAGTGGGTCAACGGTGGGAAATACGATGGCGGCCGTCTCAGCGATGAGCAGAAAGCACTGCGCGAGTGGTATGGGAAACTGATCCGCGCCACGCAGTCTCCCGCCTTCACCGCGGGGGAGTTTTACGGCTTGAATCACGCCAACCAGCAGAACCCGGACTTCGGCAGGGTGGGGGACGAGAGCGTTTCCGGCCACTGGTTTTACGCGTTCCTCCGTCACGATCCGGCGAGCGGCGCGTCCTTCCTCGTCGCCGCGAATTTCCATGGCTCGGAGACCCTCAGGAACCTGCGCATCAGCATCCCGCAACACGCTTGGGAATTCATGGCGCGCGAGGGCGAGAGCCGGTGGAAATTTACCGATAAACTCGGCAGCGACTGGTCGGGTTTTGCCACAGGTGGTGAGCTGCCGCTGCCCGACTTCGCGCCATGCAGCGTGATGCTGCTTGAGATTTCACGCTGACTTTTTGCGCTGAGCTAACGCAAACGCCGGTCGATTTCAGCGGCGAGCTGTTTGACGATTTCCGGGTTTTCCTTGGCGATGTTCTTGGTTTCCCCGGGCTGGTCGCGGTGATCGTAAAGCTCGTAACTGACGTTTTTCCCGCCATGGCGGATGAGGCGGTGGCGCTCGCTGCGGATCGTTTCATTGCCGGAGGAATAGGCGATGGCCGTGCGTCCCTCCGCCTCCGGGTTTTCTAACTGTGGGACGAGCGAGTGCCCGTCAAGCGTCCCCGGCAGCGGCACACCACACAGCGCGCCGAGGGTCGGATAGATGTCGACAGTCTCGACAATGGCTTTCGAGGCGCTGCCAGTGGCGCTCATGCCCGGCGTGCGGATGATCAGCGGCGCATGGAGCGATTCTTCAAACAAGGTGTGTTTACCCCAGACGCCGTGCTCGCCGAGATGGTAACCGTGGTCGCCCCAGAGGACGACGATGGTGCTGTCGCTGAGCCCGAGTTCGTCCAGACGCGCCATGATTTTCCCGATCTGGGTATCAACGTAAGTGACGCAGGCGGCGTAGGAGCGCCGCAGTTCGTCGGCATACCCGGGGTCTTTGCGCGGGTCGCGGCCGGCGTGATTGTATTGCATGAACTCGTCGCTGGAGTGCCAGGTGCTGAGGCCAGCGGGTTTTTTCGGACGGGAAATGGCGGGAAATTCCACGTTCGCGTAGCGGTCGCGGTAGGACTTGGGGCAGGCGAAGGGCAGGTGCGGCTTCATCAGGCCGAACGCGAAGAAAAAC
>JBBEEL010000149.1:0-9399 GCA_040880785.1 Akkermansiaceae bacterium
AGCGGTGGCCGAGGCCCATGGCATTGGCCTGCTCGCGGAGGTTGGTGTATTGGCCGCCGGGCATCTCGTGTTCATACACTTCCGCGGTGCCGGCGCGGGGGGCGGAGTCGAAGGGTTTGTAGGAGGCTAACACCTCTTCCCAGTAATCGGAAAACTCGTTGAGCGAGTCGAAGTCGAGACCCGGGTCGCGCTCGGTGCTGGCGAGTGCGGCGCAGACGGAATTCAGGTTCGGCTGCGAGGTCGAGCCGGACATCGACGAGATGGCGAGGTCCACGATGTCCACGCCCGCCTTGGAGGCGGCGAAGACGGAGGCGGCGTTGAGGCCGGAGGTGTCGTGGGTGTGGAAATGGATGGGGATGCCGATTTCCTCCTTGAGCGCGCTCACCAGCTTCCAAGCAGCATGCGGTTTGCAAAGCCCGGCCATGTCCTTGATGGCAAGCATGTGCGCTCCCATGCGTTCGACTTCCTTGGCTTTCTCGACGTAGTATTTCAGCGAATACTTGTCGCGCTTCTCGTTGGTGATGTCGCCGGTATAACAGATGGCGGCCTCGCAAATCGATTTGCCATGGTTGCGGACGGCCTCCATCGCCACCTTCATGTTAGGAAGGTAGTTGAGGGAGTCGAAAATGCGGAAAATATCCATGCCGGAGTCCGCGGCGTGTTTGACGAAGCCGGCAACGACGTTGTCCGGGTAGTTCGAGTAGCCGACGGCATTGGAGCCGCGGAAGAGCATTTGGAAGCAAATGTTAGGCACCTTTTCGCGCAGGCGGCGGAGGCGGTCCCACGGGCACTCGCTGAGGAAGCGCATGGCGGTGTCGAAGGTGGCTCCGCCCCACATTTCCAGCGAGAAAAGCCCGGGCGTGCGGTGGGAAATGGCCTCGGCGACTCGGAGCATGTCGAAGCTGCGCATGCGGGTGGCGATGAGCGACTGGTGGGCGTCGCGCAGGGTGGTGTCGGTGATCAGCAGGCGGGTTTCGTTGAGAATCCACTGGGCGAATTTCTCCGGCCCGAGCTCTAGCAGGATGTCACGGCTGCCTCTCGGCACGGCGGCTTGGTGCTCGATGAGGAAGGAGGCGGGGACCGTTGTCTTGGGAATGGCCGCTGCGGGTTTCCAGCCTTTGGCGGTGGGATTTCCGTTGATGGTGATGTCTGATAGATACGCCAGGGTGCGGGTCGCGCGGTCGCGGCGGCGCTGGAACTGGAAGAGCTCGGTCTTGGTATCGATCAGCTTGGTGTGGGCCTGGCCGCTGCGGAATGTTTCGTCCGCGATGACATTTTCGAGGAAGGGGATGTTGGTTTTCACCCCGCGGATGCGGAACTCGCGGAGCGCGCGGTCCATGCGCTGGCAGGCCATCGGGAAATCCCGGCCCATCGCGGTGATCTTCACCAACATCGAGTCGTAGTAAGGCGTGACCACGGAGCCCGCATCGCCAGACGCGGCGTCCAGGCGGATGCCGAAGCCGGCGGCGGAGCGGTAGTTGAGGATCCGGCCGTAGTCGGGGGAGAAGTTTTTCTCCGGGTCCTCGGTGGTGACGCGGCACTGGATGGCGAAGCCGATGCAGGGGATTTCCTCCTGCGGCGGGATGGCGACTTCCTCGCTGAAAAGCGTTTTTCCGCCGGCGATGAGAATTTGCGAGCGGACGAGATCGATGCCGGTGACGCATTCGGTGACGGTGTGCTCGACTTGGATCCGCGGGTTCATCTCGATGAAGAACCAGTCGTTCTGGTCCATGTCATAGAGAAACTCGACGGTGCCCGCGTTGTCGTAGCCGATGCCCATGGCGAGCGTGACGGCGGCATCGCACAGCTCCTTGCGCACCTTCGGGTCAAGGTGCATGGCGGGCGCGACCTCGACGACTTTTTGATAGCGGCGTTGCACCGAGCAGTCGCGCTCGTGGAGGTGGACGACATTGCCGTGCTGGTCGCCGAGGATTTGCACCTCGATGTGCTTGGCGCGCAGGATGTAGCGCTCGAGGAAAACCGCGGGGTTGCCAAAGGCGTTGAGCGCCTCGTTTTGCGCCTCGGCTAACAGTCCTTGGAGCTGCGAGGGTTTTTCCACCACGCGCATGCCACGGCCGCCACCACCGAAGGCGGCCTTGATGATGAGCGGGAAGCCGATCCGGGTGGCGGCGATGAGGGCTTGGTCGGGATCGGTGATGGGTTCCTCGGTGCCGGGCAGGGTGGGGACATGGAGCTTGTGAGCGAGGGCGCGCGCGGCGGTCTTGTCGCCCATGTTTTCCAGTAAGTCTGGGGATGGTCCGATGAAGATGATGCCCTCCCGCGCGCAGGCCCGGGCGAAGGCGGCGTTTTCCGAGAGAAACCCATACCCCGGGTGGATCATCGTCACACCCTTTTGCTTGGCCAGCGCGACGATCCCCTCGACATCGAGGTAGGCTCCGACCGGGCCCTTGGACGAGTCGAGCTGGTAAGCCTCGTCCGCCTTGAAGCGGTGGATGGAAAATCGGTCTTCCTCGGCGAAGATCGAGACGGTCGTGAGGCCGAGTTCGTTGGCGGCGCGGAAGATCCGGATAGCGATCTCGCCGCGGTTGGCGGCCATCAATTTCCCTGCGGGTTTTTGTGAATCAAGCATGTCGGCGAGCTTCCTAGCGGCTGCCGGGTGTTTCGGGAAGCGGAAAACGGGACAGGAATGATTTCCTCAACCCGCTTTGAGCGTCTTGCTTACCGGGATCTTGAAGAGCCAGCCTCCAAGTTAGTTCCGCGGGGCGTAGATGGCGATATTGTCCCGAATCCGCATGACGAGAATCCGATTATCCTGAGAGGAAATGAATACGATGGTGCGTTGGTTGGGTTTGACCACCCAGTTGTTGCTGTAGAGCACCCGTCGGCCAGCGGGGGAGTTCCAGCTGATGGCGGTAAATCGGGTGTCGGATTCCTTGCCAGCTTGGATGCGCGGGTCGATGCGCGCAAGCCCTCCTCCCGCCACCTTGACCACCTGATCCCCCAACTTCGCGTCCATATCCACCCCAGTGAAGTTGACAAACTGGGTGCTCGGAAACGGAAAGGTTTTCAAGTCGTCAGCGATGGCAGCCACCCGGAAACGCTTGGGGGACCGAGGATCCTTCATGAAAATCAGCAGTGGCCATGGACCTGCGGTTTCGATATTCACCGTGGCTGCCACTTCCTGCATTGGCTTGTCGTCCGGGCCGGTGATGATGCGGTAGAAGGTGAGTTGTTTGGCCCTCCCGGCCGCATGGAAAATGGAGCGCGACGACTCGGTGAGCTCCACCTTGGTGTCCTGATTCTTGAATGAATAAAACAAATCATCTGCTGAAAGATTCCAGCCAAGCGTGCGGAAGCGGATGCCGCCCTCCTGATCATTGGAGTCCTGCGCGACCAAAGGTGAGAGGCTTGATATCAAGCTCACAAAAATGCCCAGGAGCTTAGATTTCATCGGAGGAGAGCCAGCGGAATCCCACCACTTCGAAGCGGCGACCCAGGGTTTGGTTGATGGTGGAGGTGAGTGAATCGAGGGCGGTTTCGGGATTCGGATCGGCGGAGGATTCCAGATACTCCGGCACGCGCTGGACCACCGCCTCGGCCCACGCTTTGGCTTGGACCGCCCCGCTGGGGCTCACACACTCGCCGTAAGTGCGGATCACAAAGGTATCCGAGCGCACCGTCATGGCGGGTGAAAACGCTTGGACAATGTCCTGTTGCATCAGGTAACCGGGAATCCCCACGGCCGAGTTCAGCGGGCGATCCGCGCCGTCTTGCAAATTGGCGTCAATCACCGCCAGTCCGGCGCCTATGACGCGATTCATCCCTAATCCAAGCCCAGTGCTGACGGGTTGGCCCGCGTCTTTGGCGGCTTGGTTGATGTCGGGTGATGTCCGATCGATGGCGGCCTGCAAGCAGCCCACGCGACTGAGTCCATTGGCGGTATTGGCCGGACCGAGGCGGCGGTTCAGGAAGTCCGCCATGCTGAGGAATGGGCCCCGCAGCTTCACTTGCTCGACGATGCGTGTGGCCAGCTCGGTGATTTCGTCGTCGCTGAGCGTACGGTTGCCATCCCACGGCTGGTTGATGTTTCCCGCAGAGGACGACCAAAACCGTGGGATGGGATTCTTGAGTGCGGCCGACGCGAGCGTAGCGGCCGTGCCATCGGCCGCCTTGTAAACACGCATGTCATTGCCCGACAAACTGGACAGCAGGGCCTTCCAGGCATTGATCGAGGTGGAATTCACATTGAACGCCCCATCCTGCATGAGGTTGGCCGCCGCCTTGTCGAAGTCGCGCAGATCCTCCAGGAGCGGCAGGCCACCATGGCTTCCGAACGGCTTGATCCTTGAGTTGGGCAGTGGCGGTGAGGCGGGCTCCAGGGTGGTCGCCCCTGCGTTCGCGCTGTTGAAGTCCCTCCATTGTTGCGGCGCGTTGGCATTGAGGGAAGCTGGCGGCACCGTCGAAAAGAAGAAGCGGTCAAACAGTGCGTCATTGGCCAAAAAACTATCGTCCATGATCATGTATGGATGGCTAGAACTTACGGTATTCACCAAGAGGTTGGAGGTGGTGGGGATGAACGGACTCGCCAGCGACCCACCGATATACATCGCACCCGTGTCCCGGGATCCGAAGCGTGCGTAGGCCGCCATCGCCGAGTTGTCGGTGGCGAAGATCATGGTTGGCATGTGCATGAACTGGCCTAGCGAGAGCAGCGGTTGGTTGGGGACGTCGCGAAGCACGATGCGCGGTGGCGTCGAGCCTGAGAATGGGTCGCCGACGCTCCTCTCACCAATGAAGGTTTCCCCCCCTGTGCCTTCCATGAGCTGGACGTCCGAGGCGCTGTTGGCATAGGGCTTGCCAAATTGATTTAAATACAATTCATGCCAGATGTATCCATCTATGTTTTCGACAGGAGTGAAGTAAGGCGCGTTACCATGGTATGGCGGTATGATGGCTGCCGCATTCTTATAGAGTTTGGCGGAACTGGATGGGTTGATCCCCTTTTTGCGGATGAAGAATCCGGCGACCATGTAGGGATTATCTACCATGGAGCTGACGTTCACCCCTCCAGCCGGCCAGTCCGTGGCGTCGTAGGTGACACTGGGACCCTGGGTGGAGAAAATGCGGCCGCCTCTTGCGCTGGGCCACTTGTGATCCGGAGTGATGAAGGTGTCCGCGGCACCTGATGTCAGCTTCCCGGTGGGGCTGAGGAAAACTTCCACTTTGTCAGTTCCAATCGGCGTTCCGGCGTAAGTCTCGCCATTTATAAAGCCCACTTGATTATTGGGCTCTAGCACTCGAGTGGTGTTTACCGGCAGATCCACATAGAGAGAGCGGTCTGAAGAGGCGCTGGGACCGCTGATCAAGCTGGTGCAATGAATCGCCTGTAAAAGACCCTTTCCCTCGATTGTTTCGCCATTGATTGTAGTGACAGCCCCGACGTTTTTATCCACGTCCTGGCCGAGGTTGAACACCCGGGTTTCCCCCGGCTCCATCGAGTCACATGCGCCTGGCGCAGTCCCTGTGGAATAGCGATGTGCCGAACCGGGTTTCGGTTGGTTGATGTAGATGTAGGAATTGGCGGGGGCGGTTCCAGCCGGCGCAATGCTTTCGCCATTGACGAGCACCTGGATCTTGTATTCCGAGAAGTGGTTGGAGAAGGAGTAATAATTCCGGGTGAAGCGGAATCCTGGCAACGCGATTCTGCAGTTATAGGGGTTGTAAAGGATCAACTGGGGGTAGTAGCGGAGCCGCAGTTTATACATGCCGTCCGAGAGATAGCTTTCCAGCGCGATATCCGTGCGCTGGGCGAGCACTTCCGGCACCAGGCCGCCATATTTCCCGACTGCCACGCCACCCGTCACCGGCGTGCTGACCGTAATTACGCGGGGGGTGACACTGTAAGGCAGGGAGCTCAGCGATCCAGATGTTTGGGGATTGACGGTGGAGTTGGCCGTGATGCCGCTAGGCGCCGGCATGGTATCCTTGTAGATGTTGTAATATGAATACAGGACCGCCCATGGCAGAGCGTCGGTGATGCCCTCATAGGTCTCTGCACCCAGACCCTGCATCGCCGTGGTGTATGGCACGGTGATTCCTGGTAAATTCCGGAAAACGCATTTTTTGTCATGGCCGAACCTTGCATTGAGCGCATCATAACCGGCGCTTGTCTCGAAGGCGGCGGTCAGATCTTTTTTGAGCCCCCCATGCTTCACGTCGGCCAGCACGCCGCGGCTGGTGGTGGTGATGTCGGGCAGGAAGGTTTTGAGATTCAAGTTGTCGGGGGAGCTTGGCAAGAGCTTCACGCTATGAGAGCTGAGGGTTTTTGCTAACTGCGCCGGGGAATTATAGGACCTGAAATCATTCGCCGGGGAGTCCACCAAGCCGGTGATCTTGTGGGCGGCATTGGCCTGTGGGGCGAGGAAATGCGCTTGGCCGGCATGGGTGGCGGCCGCCACTCCGAGCGTGGGATCCACCAGATTGATGCGGGCTTTGAGCCCCTCATCGGCCACCCAGTAGCCGTAGCGACCGCTGGCCACACGGACCAGAGGGACTGCGACGTCGAGCGCATCACTGCCCAGCCCTTTCGCCAGAGTGACGGCGGAGGGATAGGCACCTGTCCAGGTAATGGGATCAAGCGGCGTGGCCGGAGTCGGGTTAGAGACGAGCCATTGTGCGCCTTGGCTGGTGCTCCAGGAGCGCAACGTGGGCGGGGCACCGCTGTCCAGCTGGTTGTTGGCCGCCGGCGCGGGGTTGTGGGTTTTCCAGGTGCCAGTCCAGAGCGGTTGGCTGACGTCATCCGGCAAGGAGGTGGCCGGACTGCTGTCGAGGATTTCGGCCCGGGTGGTGATGCGCTGGTCGGGTCCGGCCTGTTTCTGCAGGTCGCCCAGGGCGAGCATGAGCGCGAGGCGGGCGTTGGCGCGCGCGGTGGCCATGGCCGTCTCCTGACTTGAGGAACGCAGCGAGATAGAGGACAAGGTGAGAAGCCCCACCGCGACGATCGTCAATAGAATCATCAGGGAAAGCGTGACGACTAGCGCAAAACCGTGGGCCGGCGCGCGGCGGCGGGCTGGGAAGGCGTGTGTCTTGTGTAATGACATGGCATTCATGATGACAATGGTGATGATTCGCCTGAATGGCACATGGATTATTTAAGCCACGGGACTTCCAGCCGGCGGCCTAGCTCCTTCAAAGGATGGGGCCGCTGCCCCTAAAGACAGCGGCCCCGTTGATCGCGGAGATAAACCCAATCACTCCGGCAAATTCTTATCAGACATCGCGGCGGCGGCGCAGCAGCGCGAGCATGCCGAGGCCGCCTAACAAAGCGGCGTGCGGTTCGGGAATCACCGTTAAGATGCCGCTGGAGGCATCGAAGGAGGCCGTGTAGCCCTCGGCGAGGCCCGTGGAGTTAATGGTGGTGAAACCGCTGCCTTCATAGACATCGAAATCGAAGATCTTCACGGTGCCTGAGGTGCTGAAGCCGGATTGGAAGAGGAGGTTCAAGGTGCCACCGTCGAAATTGACCGTCTGGGTGCCAGCGGTCGCCGCGAGGGCCAGATCATAATTTCCGAGAGTGAAATCATTGATCTCGAAGTTGGAAATACTGCCAGTGTTGAGACCAAGATTGTTGTTGAAGGTCATGGTCCCGGCCGAGTTGCCGATGGCCAGGGTTCCTTGGCTGCCGACTGTCATGTTTCCATTGATGCTCCCTGTGCCACTCAAGGTTTGCGCGGCTGAACTCCCGAGGGTGAAGGTGACCCCGCTGACGTCCAGCGTCGTGTTCGCCCCCGCGATGATTTGGGACGAATTGGCGATCGAACCGCCCGAACCGATGGCCAAGGTGCCGGTGGTGATGGTCGTGATGCCAGCGTAGGTGTTCGCACCGGAGAGCGTGAGCGTGCCGCTGCCGGATTTACTCAACCCGCCAGCTCCGGAAAGATTGTTGCTGATTCTCACGCTAAATCCATTGGAATCAATGAACGCTCCACCGGCCAACACATTGACCACCATGGTCCCAGACCCTGATTCAATTGAAAACAATCCGCTACTCGCTGTTTGATTGGAAAGCGCCTTGAAGGTGCCGCCATTAAAGTTAATCGTCGATGCCGCCGCGGATCCGGAACCTTGTCTGACAATTTTATTGGCCGATAGCGTTCCAGCGTTTAAATTTAGGGTCCCTGCCGCAGTAGCTCCCAAGACAGTCGAGTTACCATCTGTCATATTGACCGCACCGCCGCTGATATTCAAAGTGCCGACACTGCCATTGCCGATGATTATACTGTTGATGTTGACCGTTCCGCCGGTAATTGCCATCGAACCGCTGCCGTTAATTTGAAGCCCACGGTTCACATTCGCTCCGCCCATGTTTAAAGTCCCACCGGAGATCGTCAAACCGTTTGCAATTGATGAGCGCAACCGCACGTCCGTCGTGTTGATGGTTCCCCCGGTAATTTCCGTGGTTCCGGCGGCGAAGTCAAACAAGGCAACGCCGCCGCTGGCGGCCGTCAGCGAAATCGTTCCGTTGAGCGTCAGTTTGCCCGCCCCCGATTTGACCAGAGAGCCTCCCGAACTGGCGAAAGCCGCGCTCAAGCCGGAGGAGATCGTCATGTCATTGGAACCGATGTTGAGCGTGTTGCTAGCCGCGGTATTGGCAAAGCTCAAGGTTCCGCCGGTGAGGCTGTAGCCGGCGGCACTGAACGTCATGTTACCCACCGACTGCGTGGACTCGACGGTGATCGCCCCGGCCCCGGTGGCGCCAAAGAGCGCGTTGTTGCCGGCGGTCCATGCATCGCCTGTCCAGTTGGTGGACGCGGCGTTCCAGAGGGAATCGCTGGCACCGTTTGTCCATGTTTGATCCGCGGCATGAGCGCTGCCGAGCCCCAAAACGATGGCGAGTGCTGTTGCAGGAAGGAAAAACGGGATTGTTGCGGGCGACTGCGGCGCAATGATGAGCGGGAGTGATGTTTTCATACGGTGTTTATTAATGGTGGGTTTGCAATGAACTTCGTAAATCGACGCAAAAATAGGGATACCGACAAAAACGTCAACACTATTTTTGAAATATTTTTACGTAATGTAACAACGAATGCATCAGTCCGGATCTTGCGGCCTACACTGAGCGGGAATCCTGCAAAAACGCGGCCACGCTCCACGTGGCCCGGACATCCTGTCCGGAGCCTTCCATCCGAATCCACTCGGGCCTTGATCCGCCGGAGCTCGTAGCCGCGGCTTGCTCTTCACCTTGCCGCAGCCAAGCAGGCGAGACGCCCACGCTCCACGTGGCCCGGACATCCTGTCCGGAGCCTTCCACCCGAATCCACTCGGGCCTTGATCCGCCGGAGCTCGTAGCCGCGGCTTGCTCTTCACCTTGCCGCAGCCAAGCAGGCGAGACGCCCACGCTCCACGTGGCCCGGACATCCTGTCCGGAGCCTTCCACCC